>CANQDS010000055.1 GCA_947593655.1 uncultured Lachnospiraceae bacterium
CATGTCCTGGATCATCATGTCTTCCTCTGTGTCCTGTTCCGCCAGATATTCCGGCTGCAGTACCTCTTCGCCTCCGAAAAAGAACTGGTTGAACAGATCCGCAAAACGGCTGTTGTCTCCCCAGTAGTCCTTTAATACGGCATCTGGACTTGGATTCTTTCGTAAGTTTTTCTTATTCATTTGTCTCCTTTGCATGGGATTGTCCTGCCAGAATGAATTTCAGAAACTGCACAACATTTCCGAAAAACTGCGACAGGCATCGATCTGCTTTTTGTTTATGTAGTTATTATAGGCGATTTTTGGAAAAATACAAGAAAAACTTTCCATTATTTTCTAAATTTTTTATAAACTAAAAAGCAGATTGACTGCTTACATCCTTTGCAAACTTTTTTATAAGAAGTCCGTCTTCATTATATAATTTATAGGTTGTCTCTTTCCTTCTATCCCTCCACTGCCGTATAACCTGACAAGAACGCCTGATCACTCCACAGGTACTCCCATCTCCCAAACCTGCCGATCGGGACGATCCCGTTTGCTTCCAGATAATTCCGGATTTTCTCCGCACGCTCCTTTGTACCCTTTTTAAAGATGATATTCCCATAGGGCACCAAACGGTAATCCAGAAACAGGATTTCTTCTTCCTCCGCAATCCCAAGTTTTTTCATCGCATAAATGCAGTTTTCCATGCAGACGGCTTTTTCCGGTTCCTTCTCCTTTCCGTTAAAGTAAATCTCAAACTGGATGGACGCGCAGCCTTCCGGCGCATTATCCGGAGATTTTACGGATGGCAGATATGCCCTTGCCGCCAGAATATCCCGGTCATAAATATAAAACCACATCTTATCGTCCGGCATGGTTTTTTTCAATCCGGCAGACACCAGTGCAACCCCCGTATATTCCAGCTCCTGTCCCAGCTTCTTTAATTCCTCCGGCATCCCCTCCGTTATCTCCACCATTTCCGTAAGCGGAACGGAGGAATACAGGTTTTCATATTCTGCCCTGCTTCCGTCCCCGAAAACCACCGTCCTTCGGTCCGGCAGGATTCTGACCGCCTTCTTTCCGTAATGGATCTTTGCGGCCTTTTCCGCCTTTCCTGCAATTCCGGAAAGAAAGGAAAAATACCCCCCCTGACGCGGATACCGCATTTCTTTCGCATAGTAGGTATTCGGCGTCCTGCTGCTGTAGCTTCCGTAAAGCACTTCCTCCAGCGACGGCTGGTAGATCCGGTTCCCGATCCAGTCCGTTCCGAGCTCCTCCAGCGGCGTACACCAGTATTTTTCATTGTACGGACGGAAAAGGTTCTCATACAGCCAGTCCCCGTACCTGCTGCGGTTCCAGTCCCGGAAATTGTCCGCCTCCGGCATGGGGGTTCTTTCCAGAAAACCCTTTACCGCCTTTACTTTTTCCTCTGCCGGCAGCGGATACAGGTTATTCTGCGCCGGATGCTGCAGATAGCGGCTCCGGAACCAGCTGTACGGAACGGGATGATGCGCATAATACGGCGTCCGGTCAAAAACCCGCCTGACCGTTTCGTTTCCGGTAAAGGAAAGATGGACTGCCTGATCAAAATGAAATCCGTCTATCTCGAATCCCCCGCACAGGCCTCCCGCACTGCTCCCGCTTTCATAAATCTCCAGCTGCTCCTTATGGTAAAACGCTCCCAGTCCGGCAATCCCGGCTCCCAGCACTATATCCATCCGTTTCCTCCCTTTTCCTGCCATTCCACAGTCTTTCTGATCCCTTCCTCAAAACATACCTCCGGGGAGAATCCCGTATCCCTGTGCAGCTTTCCTGCATCAATTCCTGAAAAATCAATATCCAGGCCCCCGAAGGCTTTCCTTCCCAGTCCGCTGTCCAGTCCCGGGTTCACGCAGTCCCTTACCTGCAGGACAAATTCGCGCAGCGGCCGCGGTTCCCCGTAACCGATATAATAGGTGCATCCGGCACGCCCCCTTTCTCCCAGCGCCAGCAGCGCCTCTGCAACATCCGAGACATACATCAGATCCGCTTTCTGCCTCCCGTCCGTAAGTTCGGGCACGATCCCTTTCCGGTAATTCCCGATCAGGAAATTGATGATATTGCCGCTTCTGTCTCCGGCTCCGTAAAAGTTCGAAAGATATCCCCATAAAAAATCAATCCCGTATTCCGTACAGACACACCGGGCGATCCCTTCCGCTGCATTTTTTGCGGCCGCGTAACAGGCCGTCATTTCCGGCGTGCTGCCGTCCTTCTTCAGGTATTCCCCGTACATCATCTGGGTAACGCTTCCCGCACCCGCAAATCTCCTGCACCCGATCTTTGCGGCTGCTTCCGCCGCTTTCCCGCTTGCCGCCGCATTCCTAAGCTGCATCTGGTAATCCGCCCGCGCGCTTCCGGACGATCCCGCCCATGCGAGATGGTAAAAACATTCAAACTCCGCATGCGGTATCTTTTCATGAAGGCTGGAGAAATCCTTTAAATCGCATAGGACCACGTGCGGGTAAAACGGGGCGATTCCGGAAATGTCCTCCGCTTCATTCCGGATGACCGCCCATACCTCATACCCCCGCTCCGCCAGCTTTTCCACAAGATATTTTCCCACAAATCCGTTTGCGCCGGTTACTACTGCCCTCATTGCTCCAGCGCCTTTTTTATGGCCTCCGCCATATAGTCCGTCATGGCATCCGTCATTCCCGGATATACCCCTACCCAGAACGTGTTATTCATAATAAACTCCGTTCCGTCAAGGCTTCCCGCTGCGCGGTACGCATCAGTTCCCCTGATCGGATCAAAACATGGGTGCTTGATCAGGTTTCCGCTGAAAAGGAGGCGTGTCTGGACGTTATGCTCCTCAATGTATCTTGTCACTTTATTCCGCTCAAGTCCGGTTTCCGGCCTTATTGAAATCATGAATCCAAACCATGACGGTCGGCTGTTTTCGGCAGGCTCCGGAAGGATGATCCTGTCCTGGACCGGCTCCAAAGCCTTTCTCAGCCTGTCCCAGTTGTGGCGGCGGCGTTCAATGAAATCCGGAAATTTCTTAAGCTGCTCGACGCCGACTGCCGCCTGCAGGTCCGTAACTTTCAGGTTGTACCCGAAGTGGCTGTATACATATTTGTGGTCGTACCCTTCCGGCAGTTCTCCGAACTGTCCGTCAAAGCGGTGCCCGCAGAAATTATCGCGGCCGGACGGACAGATGCAGTCGCGCCCCCAGTCCCGGTACGAAAGGATCAGCCTGTGGAGCAGCGGATTGTCGGTATAAACGCAGCCGCCCTCGCCCATCGTCATGTGGTGCGGCGGATAGAAACTGCTTGTCCCGATATCTCCCCATGTGCCCGTATATTTCGTCACTCCGTCAATGGTATACTGCGAGCCGAGCGCGTCGCAGTTATCCTCGACAAGCCAGAGGTCATGCTTATCGCAGAATGCCTTTACCGCTTTCAGGTCAAACGGATTCCCGAGGGTGTGGGCGATCATTACGGCTTTGGTTTTCGGAGACAGCGCCTCTTCAAGCTGCGCCGCATCAATGTTGTACTGCGGCACTGTGACATCAAGGAATACCGGCACTGCGCCATACTGCAGAACAGGGGTAACGGTAGTTGGAAATCCGCAGGCGACGGTTATAACCTCATCTCCCCTCCTGATCCGGCGGCTGCCGAGTTCGGGTGCTGTCAATACGGAAAAAGCGATGAGATTTGCCGATGATCCGCTGTTGACTAAATGTGCGTATTTCACGCCGATCCACTCGGCGAATCTCTTTTCAAATTCATCTGAAAATCTCCCTGTTGTGAGCCAGAAGTCAAGCATTGCGTCCGTCAGGCTCTGCATTTCTTTCTCATCATATACGCGGGAGGCATAGCTTATGCGGTCCCCCGGCCGGAATTCTTTTCCGCCTTCTTTAAAATCATGGTAATAGTCTGCAACAAGCGCCTTGATCTGCTCCCTTGCTTCCGCTTCACTGCTCCATGTCCCCATTTCTCATTCCTCCATTCGTCCGTCCGTCCAGAAAAACTCTCCGATCTCCCTGTCCATTTCTTCCGGTATATTCCCTCCTGCCAGCCATGCCTTCCCGAACCGGCAGGTCATTTCCATGCATTTCTCCATGTGCCAGCGCGGTTTCCATCCGAATACGGATTTTATCCGGCTGCAGTCCAGCTTCAGGAAATCCGCTTCATGCGGCGCGTTCTCCTCCGCCCGGTTTTCCCATGACGCGCCCTCTCCCCAGCAGCGGCAGAATAAATCCACAAGCTCCCCTGTGGTAAGGCAGTCGCAGTCATCCGGACCCACATTGTAATACCCCGCATATTTTTTCTCTTCATACTGGCCGGCGGCAATCATCAGATACGCTGCCAGCGGTTCCAGCACATGCTGGTACGGCCGGATGGAATAAGGGTTCCGCACCCCGATGTTCCGGCCCTCCGATACCGCCCGGACGCAGTCCGGTATAATCCGGTCATGGGCAAAGTCCCCTCCCCCGATCACATTTCCGGCCCTTGCCGTCGATACGGCTGCCTGTCCTTCCGCAAAAAAACTCCTCTGATAGCCATGTGTGACAAGCTCCGAGCAGGATTTTGAATTGGAATACGGATCGAACCCGTCCAGCGGCTCATCCTCCCGGTAGCCCCAGCACCATTCCCGGTTCTGGTACACCTTGTCCGTTGTGACGTTTACCACGCTTTTCACGCCGGAGGAAAGACGTACGCATTCCATGAGATTTACCGTACCCATGACGTTTGTCTCATACGTTTCCCTCGGGATCCGGTAGCTGTCCCGCACGATCGGCTGCGCCGCCAGATGCAGCACGATCTCCGGCCGGAATGTTTCAAAAACCTGCTTTAAATGCGCATAATCGCGCACGTCTCCGGTAATGCTCTCCATCCGGTCCTCCAGACCTGCCATTCCAAACAGGCTTGGCTCCGTTGGCGGCTCAAGGCTGTATCCTGCCACTTCCGCCCCGGATCGGACCAGCATCCTGCTGAGCCATGACCCCTTAAATCCGGTATGTCCGGTTACCAGCACCCGTTTTCCTTTATAAAATGATAAATCAGACATCTGCTTCCTCCTGCCATACCTTCCATGGGGCATGTCCGCTTTCCCAGAGTTCTTCCAGCTTCTGCTTGTCCCTCAGCGTGTCCATGCACTGCCAGAACCCCCGGTGCTTGTATGCGTAAAGGTTCCCTTCTTCCGCAAGGCGCTCCAGCGGCTCCCTTTCCAGCGTGGTCGCATCCCCTTCAATGTAATCCAGCACTTCCGGCTCCATGACCATATAGCCGCCGTTGATCCATCCCATGTCATTCCGGCTCTTTTCCCGGAAGGAACAGATCCGGTTCCCTTCCATGTCCATCACGCCAAACCTTCCTTCCGGAAGGACTGCCGTCAGGGTAGCAGGCTTCCCATAGGCTTTGTGCGCTTTTACCAGAGCGCGGATATCCACGTCGCATACCCCGTCCCCGTAGGTCATAAGGAATGTCTCATCCCCGATATAGTCTCGGACACGTTTCAGACGTCCTCCCGTCATGGTATGGAGTCCGGTGTCCACCACTGTCACTTTCCAGGGTTCCGCATGCTCGTTATGTACGATCATCCGATCCCCCTGCGTAAAATCAAACGTGATGTCGCTGTTATGGATGAAATAATCCGCGAACCATTCTTTAATGGCTTCCTGCCTGTACCCTGCGCAGAGGATAAATTCGTTGTACCCGTAATGAAGGTATTCCTTCATGATATGCCAGAGGATGGGTTTTCCCCCGATTTCAATCATTGGTTTTGGCTTGAACTGGCTTTCCTCGCTGATCCGCGTCCCAAAACCTCCTGCTAAGATTACGACTTTCATGTCAATGCTTTCCTCCTGCCTCTTACGATTTTCTTAATTATTTTTTTCCCTATTCTCCCTGCACTTATGACTCTCGTAATGATTTCAATCTGCCATCTGGGAGCTGCTGCATAAAAATGAATCCGATTGATTTTATCCGTTACCCTTTGAAGCATTCCGTTATTTTTATATTTAATGTAGATAGCTGGGGACAAGCCTCCGCTGCTTCTCGCCCTATAACAATACGCATGCGAATCCAATTTCATTTTCTTCCATGTCTCTCTAGGCACATAATATTTTGATTCGTACGAATCTGGCAGACTGTCAATAACTTCACATAAATTTTCTACCCAGCATTCATAAAAACGCCTTGCCCATACCTGCTTTTTTAATTTCGGTAAAATACCATTTATTTTGACAACAACAAAAACTGCTTTATTATCCCTTTCTGCATATGACTCATAAAAATATCCCAGCCAGCCAAATCCATAATTGTGCCTATATTTTTCATCACATTCCTGCATCTTTTTACTGTCTTCCTTAAGAGAACGAAATAATTCTGTTTTATAAATGGAACAACCGATACATGTTGCAGAAATCAAACACTCTCTTAAGAATTCAGACTTATCCGTATAGATTTTCCCATCATTTTCAAGGTTAGCTACCACTCCAAGCTGAATATAATCAAGTCCCTGCTTTATATATGGAAACACCTTTTTATCCAGATCTGAAAATTCATGATATCGGGAATCTCCTACCACCCAGATATATCTGGCATGCGAATTCAAAATTGCCAGCATTGGTTTATATCCAACTTCAGTTTCTGGCTGCACTTCCACATAATTGATTTTTGGATGGGTTTTATTGTAAGTTTCAATATACGATTTTGTTTTTCCATCCGTACTGCTGTCATAAATAGACAATGATATATTTCTCTTTACAACCTCATTGTGACACTGCGAAATCCACTCCATGACAAAAGGCTGCCTGTTATACGTTACAAGCGCTATCTCAAGTTCACCATCTTCGAAACTAACCATTTATAATCTCCTTTTGTACAATTCTTATATAATTTTAAATAAATTTATTTTTTAATATTATATATAATTTTATGCATATATCGTTTTCCATGTATATCATAGTAAGTCCATACAAAAAAATACTTCCCAATACTGAAACAGCAATTTTTATCCAAAAAATTTTAATCAAAATTCCTATTATAAAACAGTAAACGCCTATAATAGCAGACCCTACAATCGGCTGAAATGCTACTCTTTTCCAATAACTAAATCTTAAATTTTTATTCTTTCTCTTAAATAACAAAATCATAATAAGAAAAGCAGAGAAAGCAGTAGTCCCTGCCGCCGCACTTGCCCCCCAATATGGAATCAACACATAATTAAAAAGCAAATTCACGACTGTAGCTATACAACAGATAACCATATATTCTTTTTCTTTTCTAGATGGTAAAAACACTATATTCCCAAGAAAACTTCCGCCTATTAGATTAAAGAAGAAGGCAATCATCAAAATCTTCAAAGGAAGCGCAGAACCAATATATTTTTCTCCCCCTGCGATAAGTACAATCTCTTTGGAAAGAGATAACACACCTACAATAGCTGGCAATCCTATTAAAAAAAATATACCCAGTATCTTTTCTAAAATTTTATTAATACTTTCATAATCTTCTTCCTCAAAATAAGATGACATTCTCGGCATGACCACCCATGCTAAAGATGAAACAACCTGTGCTATAAGATTTTCTATTTTTACAGCTGTGCTATAAATTCCTACCTCATAATCCCCTTTCATAAGTCCCAGCATAGTAACATCAGCGCTGTTAAAAATTGTCTGTGCCAAAATCATTACAAACAAAAAGAAGATCGGTTTCATATGTACTTTCCATTTTATTTTTCTTGTAAAATGGACTGCACAATATTTTCTCCTGTGAAAAATATTAAAAATATTCGCTCCACTAGATGCAACTACAGAAATACACGCATATTTAATATAATCATCTGTATTTTTTACGAATAAAAAAAGAAGCAGCAAGGAAAGAAACTGAAATAATATTGTTCTTATTGTTATATAAGAAAAATCTTCCATTGCCATATTTAACCAATCTGCCCCTAAAGTAGCAAACACAATTGTGGTGCTCTGTACCACAATCAAAGTTTTATATGAGGCTAAATTTTGAAAAAAAAATAATGACATTGCTAACAGCACATACGCTATAACTGTCGTACATATATTAATTGAAAAAATTTCAGATGCTTTTTCCTCTAAACAATATGAATTTTTTCTCACTGCTGAACATTCTCGAATTGCATAAGTTGTAATTCCCAATGAGGCCAAAAGTGCAAAATAACTTACATAGGATGCTGCAAAATTAACTTTTCCCATATTTTCCGGCTGCAAAATTCTTGAAACATAGGGAAAAGTAATAAGCGGAAATATGATATTCGACAATGTTTTAACAATATTTAAAATAGAATTAACTTTTAAGTTCTTTTTTGGGGTCATAAAATTTGGTATTCTCCTTTATGGGCAAATCATTTTATTTCAAAACACTTCAATTCCGCCTTGCTATTAATTGCTCATACTCTCAATTATTTTATCTGCGATATACCTCATAGCTTTATCATTAGGGTGTGCAGCTACTCCGCAATGTTCCACTATATGAGCCTTTCCATCTTCATCATATACTTCTGTTCCCATGCCACACTGATGTTCTTTATCATCCTTAATCTCATCTAAAGATACATATTTCACATTGCACTCTTCTGATACTTTTTTCTTAATGGCATCACGGTTTTCTCTCTCCCAGAAGTCTCCTATCACTATGATCTCTGCCGACGGCGAAATCTCTTGTATATGCTTTATCAGATATTCAAAATCGCTTTCAAAGGTATCTAAATTTTGTACATTTTCTCCAAGCTGTATCGTTACCAGATCAAGGGATTCATCTAAATAATAATCCAGCACATCTATCGTTTCCGCTCGGTCTGTGTAAAGAGTTTCCCATATTGCAAAATTAAATGCATAACTGCTGACATTACCCTTCTTCTCCTTAAGCTGGTTTAGCACAATATGATAGTAATCATTTTCAGCTGTCGTTGCTGCCATTCCGCATTCGTTCCACCAATAATCAGCTAACGGATGCTTAGTAATACTGTTTCCAATCGCTAAATAGCTGTACCCCCCCGCAAAAATTCCATCTGCAGGGTGTTGTTCCTGTTCTAGTTTTTCCTCAATCAGATCAATCTGCCTTTCCAAAACTAATATGCGTTCACTTTGATCAGATTCGTGATTGATAAACTTGTTGACTAAAAAAACACCTGTAATCATCAAAACAAATATAAAAACAATTGCAGGAATAACTACATATTTTGTTTCTATTTTTTTCACAATATCATCCTTTCTTTAGAAATCCCTCTAAACTGAAATACTATTTTTTAGGCATCCACGCAAGCTGGCTGACATCTTTTAGCTCTACATATAATTCCTCTATATGTTCTGCGATCAAATCTTTTGTAAGTTTACTGTAATCCACTTTCATCAATTCCTGTATCAATTCATCTGAAAAGCGATATTTGATCACTTTGGCTGGAACTCCACCTGCTATTGCATATGGTGGAACATCTTTTGTGACAACTGCACCTGCTGCAATAACCGCGCCTTGTCCGATATGCACACCAGACATGATAGTTGCCCTATAGCCTATCCAAACATCGTCATCAATAATAATAGATCCTTTTGAAGTTGATTCTGGGCCACGATCTAAAACAACTTTAGAAAATGGAAAAGTACTTATTCTATCATGCTCATGTTCGCCATTTAAAATAAATTTAGTTTCTCCTGCAATAGAACAATAATTTCCTATCTTAAGTCTTTCTCCTAAATCATTATACGAAATAACATTTAATGTACCATATGAATATTGTCCTACTTGTACTTTCTCTTTTGGAAAAATATTTCCTGCATTAGTAAGATTATGCTTATTTTTACGCTTCCACAGATACTGAAATCCAGCATTTCTAAGCTTTCTTTTTAAAATATTTTTTATTTTTATAAGGCAATTTATCAGATTCATATTTTCCCCTGATCATCTTCTTCAAAATGAAACGGGAACTCTCCTGTATCCTCAAGAGCTTTTTTTACTGCTTCCAGTACACTATATCCCCATTGCTTATCTGGTTCAAGATAGGCACCTTCTGCCCACTCATTCCATGCAAACATAAAAAGCATATCTTGCTTATAACTTTCTCTGCAATTTATAATTTGCGCTTTTAAATGTTTGTAAAATTTATCTGGTGTCATGCCCAGAGTAACAAAGCCTCTATTTTGAATTCTAGGAGTTGTATCCACTTTAACAAAAGCGCCTGGTATACTTTTAGATGTAACAGGACCCATAGAAATGGTTTTTTCCCATGCATCATCATAATCCACTATTGTGACCGATTCTCCCATTTTACTTTTTTTCTTATATTTTTTATAATCTATGTGAAAAAAATCTAAAATTTTTTTTGCATAAAAAGCAACCATATAATTCCTTATAGGATGCTTTTTATAAGCAAACCCTTTAACATATTGCGGTTGATACTCAATGTCAAAAGTAAACCTCGAATCATCAAATCCTAATGTCAAATCTCCTTTGATATCTTGATACGCAAATTCTAAACGATGAAATCCATTTTCCTGTGCTAGCACCTGCCACCTGTCTAACATTGCATTTATTAATTGAGGGATTCCAGCTGCGTCATAAAGAACAATTAAGGGATTTCCATTTATCTTAATAGCTCTATCATCTTTTATATAGGGAAGCAGATAATAAAAATGCTCATCCCAATCCTGCCTGTCAGAATAGTCCTGTTTATATATGACTCTAAACTCTTTATCTGCCCACGAGCTTGTCCAATCATGATTTGCCCAGCAAATGCAAAACGGAAAATCAATAGACTTATCTGCTAAAAATAATTCAATCGGTTTTTCAAGAAGCAGATGCCCATTATACCAATAATGATAAAAGCAGAAACCATATATCCCATATTTTTTTGCCAGATTTACCTGCCATTTAATCACATCTACATTAAGCAGGTTGTAATAATTATCATTTAATGGTTCTACCGGCTGCTGGTGCCCTTCAAATAAAGGTTTTGCTTTCTTAACATTTGTCCATTCAGTAAAATCTTTCCCCCACATTTCATCATTCTCTGGAATCGAATGGAATTGCGGTAAATAATACGCTATAATCTTCATTGCATCCTCCTAAGAAATAATTTTGTTGCAACGAACTCTAAATTAATCATAATATAGTTCATTTACTGTTCTCCTCTTTTATTCATTAAATGTTGCCAGCAACCATGCTCCAGATTTTCTACTAAATTCCCGCAATTTATTATCTATCTGTACATAATTCTGCTCTGTAATCCTTTCAGGAACTGCATCCAACACAGTCACAGCATGATTTTTCAATCCAACTTCAACCAAAATGCTTTCCATCCGTTTACCATTTTCCTCCGGCACAATAGTAACAAACTGCCGATGATAAAGAAGAGAAAATAACGTTGCATGAAAAGAATTGGATACTACATAATCTGCATAACTAATAAGGCTGACAAATTCACTTGGTGAAATATCTCGTATATGGTAATCACATCGACACATCTGCCTGTATGCTCCAATAAACACCACCATAAGTTTTCCTTCGCTGTTAACTCTTTTTACCCATCTATCCAACATCTGCGGTTCTACTTTCTGTGCCACATAAACAAGAATATATGGTTCTGAAAAAATTCTTTTGCATCGAATTTGATCATATATCTCCACAGAATGCAATAATACTGGATCACAAACATATTCCACATGTTTTCCATATGCCTTTTCTACTTCTTTCACTGAAGTTTTTTCCCGTACCGACAGTCCTTCAAATTCTCCTGCATACTTCCGGATCATATCAAGATTATCCTCCGGTATCCGTTCACGTCCCATACTGACCGCATACCCAAGCTTTCGTCCTTGTGCAAAATCCAGATAAAAAGCAGGATCCCGCCCACATGCAAACATTGTATTCCATAATTGGTCGCTTCCTGCAATATACCAATCTGCTTGAGGTGGATAACGTCTGAGTTGTGAGACTGTAGTATATTTTCTTGAAGTCAGTTTTAAATATTTCCGAATAAACTCTTTGAACTTTTTCCTACGAATCAAAATAGACTTTAAAAAAAATATATTCCAGACAAAATTTTTTATTGGATGTCCATAATCACGTGTATAATGTGGTACATAATTAATAATTTCATTTTCAATTCCATTACTTTTTAAAAAATATTGCAATGCAAATGCTTGCAGGGATGATCCACAGTTCTCTGTATCGTGCAACGTAATCGTCAGTGTTTTCATATCTGGTCTCCTTTATAAATATAGAACAAGATTTTATATTCTACTACAGCAGCAAATCATTATTTTCCCATATGATATTCAAAATCTACTTCCATATCTGTATTTGAAAACTTATTCCCATATTCGGATGCCGTACCAAATGATTCTCCCCCCCCAATTTAGGATTTTTATGAAATGGATCAAACGGCATTTTTATATATATTCTTTTCAAAGCATACTTTATATATATTTTAGGAAAACATCTTGCAACTGCCCGGTTAAATGGCATTCCTTTCTTAATTGCTGCCATAAATAAATCCCTTTTTTTGGAATATTCAACAGGCTTATTCAACTGTCCGTTATGAGCAATTGCATTTTCGATGTCCACTTCCCGCAGTGTCAGTCCTGCTCTTTCCACCATTTTAATTCCCTGTTCTGTATTGCACAAAATCAATGAAATTCCATTTCCTGCTTCACTCTTTAATTGGCTCCCCCATGAATCCCCCACTGTAACATCTGAAACCCTTTCTCTTTTCGCATATGGACACTTGTAACAATTTTCCGTATATGTAACCCCTTCCATAAACAATCTTGTATAGCAATCACCCACTCCAGCAGGAACAATCTTTATCTCTTCTGCTCCTGCTAGATAATCTGGCTTTTTGTTTCCTTTCCCCCTAAATCGGATATCCTTCACGTCTTCCATCCTGATACTATACTGACGCAGGAAATTTTCTAACATTGCCGGTGCCGGTGTTCCATGACAGATTAAATCAATAGTCAAAAGTTTTTTCTGATATTTTTCTGCTATAACACGCTTGACCCCTGCAATCTGACACGGCAGTCCGATTACCAGCACATTTTTATTTTTTTCATTTTGAATCTGTTCCAAAATTTTCTGGTATAACCCCATAGGATCACTCTTAACATACTTGGAACCTTGAAACCATTTCAATTCCTCTTTTTTTGAGGCCATTTCAAATACGAAGCGTCCTTGCCAAAATATACATGCAAACACTTTTCCACCTTCTCCAATTACTTTTTCAGCAATTGCAGTTGCTACTCCACCAGATGATGCATTCCAACGGATTTTAACGTCTTCTGTCCATCCTTGATACCATTTTTTTGGCACATTACACAACACAGGACGATTGACTGGACATACTTCAAAACAAAGATTGCAATCTATACACTTTTCTTTCTCAATTACCGCGTTATATGCTTCAATTTTTTTTTGACTTCTATTGCATGTTTAGTACACTTTTCTACACATGCCATACACCCAGAGCATTGATTAAAGTTGCATACCGTCTTCATCTTATTTCCTCCATCTATGGTATATATGCGGCTTTCTCTCTACTTGATATTGTATTTATATCACTTTATAAAACTTTTTTTATAATATCAGCAATCCTCTCACATGCATGTCCATCCCCATAAGGATTACTTGCCCTAGCCATAGCTTCATATGTTGTTTGACTATCTAACAAATGCTTGAATTCCGAATATATGGTTTCTTCTTGTGTTCCAACCAATTTTAACGTTCCTGCTTGAATTCCCTCCGGTCGTTCCGTTGTATCACGCATGACAAGAACTGGTTTTCCGAGACTCGGTGCTTCCTCCTGTACGCCTCCTGAATCTGTAAGAATCATATAACTTTTTGCCATAAAATTATGAAAATCAAGCACATCTAGCGGTTCAATAATATGAATGCGTTCATTACTTCCTAGAATTTCCTTTGCAATTTTACGAACAACCGGATTCTTGTGTATTGGATAAATAACCTTTACATCTGGATGTTCCTTTAATACTCTGCAGATTGCCTTAAACATTTGCTGCATAGGTTTTCCCAAATTTTCTCTCCTGTGAGCCGTAATTAGAATCATTCGACTGTCCTTAGTCCACTCTAATTCAGGATGCGTATAACCTTCTTTAACCGTTGTTTTTAAAGCATCAATTACGGTATTTCCAGTCACATAAATATTTTCCGGTTTCTTCCCCTCTTGTATAAGATTACGTCTTGCCATCTCTGTCGGAGCGAAATTAAACTTACTTATGATACTGACTGTCTGCCTATTAAACTCCTCTGGATACGGTGAATGGATATCATAAGTTCGCAGTCCTGCTTCTACATGCCCCACAGGAATCCTCATATAAAAACACGCCAGTGCTACTGTAAACGTAGTAGTGGTATCCCCATGAACAAGAACAATATCTGGAGATTCCTTTTCCAAAATTACCTTTATCTTGTCTAAAATATTAATTGTGACATCAAAAAGCGACTGATTTTCTTTCATAATCGAAAGATTATAATCTGGTTCAATGGAAAAAACATCCAACACCTGCTGCAACATATGGATATGCTGCCCTGTCACACATACAACCGTATGAAATCCATCTCTTTTACGTAATTCATTTATAAGCGGACACATCTTTATTGCTTCGGGCCGCGTACCGAAGATTAACATAATTTTTTTTTGCATATTTTTCTTCAATTTTCTTACTATTTTGGCACCTTACAAAAACTAAATACATTACCGTAGTACTGGAATAAAATATGGAACTTGTACAGAACAAAATCGAAATAACTAACAAGACCATCCTACTTACCATTGAGCTATTTTCAAAGAAAAGGCTAAACCAACAAAACAGAAAGACTGCAAATCCAATAATCCCAGACGAAACAAGTACTGTAGAAAAACCATTCATATACTGGTTTCCTAAATCACTAAGATATACCGTTGTTATATTATTTTCTAATAAAAAAGGCTCAATATTTCCAAATCCAATTCCAAATAATTTAGCAACTATTGGAAGCTTGCTAAAAATTGCTAATCCCTGTAAAAATCTTATATTTCCTGTTGTACCTCCAGAAGCACCGGTTGTTTCCACCCGTTCCCAAGCATTTTCCAAATAATCTGTGCATAAGACTACCACTGCTGCAGTACAAAAAATAATGCAAATAAAGATAAACTGTCTTACCTTCATATCACTTTTTAAATACCTTGCAAAATATACACCCCAAACAACTACTGTTATTAAAATTCCATTTGCACTTCCACTAAAAAACAACGCCATAGTAATAATAATGGAACTACATAAAGCTTTTTTTTCCAACCAAAGATCATCCGGTTCAAAAATAGATACCACTAAAGATAAAAGGACAAATTGAGCAAATTGTGCCGGTTCTAAAAAAATGGACGACGGACGCCATATGCCTGCCGTCAACCAGTTCTTGTGAATTGAAATCAATTCTAAAACAGATTCTTCTCCAAAAGTAAATAAATCTGAAACAATATAAGGCTCGATCTGAATGGAAAAAAATGTAACCGCTACAGACTGCACAATGAGTATTGCTGAAAAAAATACCCCCAGTCGCACACTCCATTTATAAAGTGTTGTTCTGTCAAACTGTTCTTTTGCTGCAATGTCAATGATGTAAACCATAATCATTATCCTAATCCATTTCTGTATAAAATCCTCCATTTCAACTTGATTCCGAACTAAGATTGATGCAAGAGATAAGATGAAAAAAAATGCATAGTATGCCACGAAATAATATTTTCCCAATTTTTTTCTATGCCGAATATTCATACATACCAGTACAAGCACAATAGCAGCAAGTGTCATTTCCGCGGTTCCCACTGGAAAAACAGAGATCTGATAGATACCTAAAACAGGTGCAAAAACAATTAAACAACTTATTATTTTTTTAATTCGCATCGTATTACTCATTTCTCTGCTCCTACAATCTTGTTCCTTCTATTGATAAAGTGGCAGCAATCTTTCTTTCATCAGCGACCACTTATATTCCCTTTCATAAAGCCTTCTCGCCCTTTGCCCCATCTCAATGCGAATAGCATCATTCTCGCACAAATATTTAACTGCCTTAAAAAATTCATCCACATTATAATCAATAACAATTCCTATATTATTTTTGCGAACAATTTTATCAATTCCTGTACCCCTGCAGACAATGACCGGTTTTGCCAATGCCAGCGCCTCGTAAAATTTATTTGGTGCACACAGGCGACTATTCCGAAATGTTGGATCATAGATTGCAGACATGACTTTACTTTTGCCTTCAACCTCTAATACCTTTGAGTAAGGAACTGACCCCAGAAAAGAAAAATTTTCAAAGCGTCCACTCATATCCTGTGCCAGTTTGTCATATTTTCCTTGCCCTGCAGTTATAAACTTCAATTCCGAAAAGAACGGGTACCGTTCAAATATCTCCTTTAGCAACCTACTGTCATACATACCGCCACAATATGTATAATCATATTCCTCATTATTTTCCGGCACACTAGAAACATCTGGAGAGTTATAAACAACAAGCAATTTTTTAGGATGTGCCTTTGAAATCTGCTCTTTCCGTTCCTCTGTGCATATAATTGTTGCTTCCGACTGGTTTATCACTGCTATCTCTGCTTTTTCCACCATAGTGCGTAGAGATTTCGGAACATGTGAAGAATCCACAAAATAATCATAAATATCATATATATAGCCGATATTTCTTTTTTTACAAAACATCATTCCGGGAATCCCGCAATGGAAATCACATAAATGCACCTTATCAAAATTATCTATGATCTGTAAATTTCGATACACCCATATATTAAATTGAAATAATTTCATAAAATTCTTTACTCCAATTCCATTAGAGCAAAGAAACATATAAAATTTAAAAGAAACCCTGCCTGCATGTGATTGGAATATTTTTTCACATTCAAATACTGCATCCCCATTTCTGTCCCATCCTAACACTGTTACAAAATGTCCTGCTTCTAAGAGCATTGCAATTTCCTTTGTTGCACGTGAATCATTGTAAATGCTAGTTGGTCGTACAAATACAATATTACTCATAAATGTTGTTCTCCATATCTTAATAAAATAACAAGTTTTAAATCTGCTGCGTCCTTAAAAACACATTGCACTCATATACATCATTTATCTGAAGCGTATGTATTCCAATCTTTATAATTTCAACCTCATTTCTCTTTTTCAGTTCATTTCCTACAAACAGTGCATCATCTTTACATAGCTTAAATTTTTCTATAATCTGATTTACCATTACAGCTTTATTAAAATTCCTGCAGGTAATATCGATTGAAGTGTTGCCTGCCTCTCTAGTAACATATTGATAATCCATTTTTCCATTAGTGCATTTATTTCTCTTATTCTTATTTTCCATTATTTACAAGTTTTAATAATGTTTTATAAATTTATATAATTTTATGTATTATAGTTTTAAAAAATTTACTATATTACGTAAATGTATTAAATTTTTATATATCGCATTTGAAAACTCCAATCCAGAAATTTTTTTCAGAAACAATAATTATCAAAACTCTTTTCATTTTTCTTTCTTGCCTTCGTTTTCATATATATAGTTAATCTCATGAATAATCTTTTCAGATACAGGCATCCGCACTTTCCGCGCAAAAATATAATCCCCTGACTGGATTCCTTCCATATCCCTTTCATCCAGAATTGCAGGATAGGATCCGTTTCGTCTTTCATATTTTATATATCTTAAATTATTATTTACTATTTTTTCTTCCCATTTCTTAGAATTTAACAAAACAGTTTGGAAGAAAAATTCATCAGAAGCATGTCCATACTCCAAATAGTTCATAAAATCAGGATTTCCATGCAGATAGTTTATGCAGTATTCTACTGCCTCCCGTGGCAAGTCTCCCCACACTACCCCTCTCGCCATTTCAATTTCCAGATTTTTAAATCTGTTCACACCCATAACGCATTGAAACGCCACAAAGAATTTGACGAATATTTTCTGTGGCATTTTCTTATAATCAAAAATATTTAAAAACGAATAGTATTTTTGCCATTTGCTAACAGATCTATATTCTTTTTTATTCATACCACTAAGCTTTTTAAATTCCATATATGTTTTTTTTTCATTTCGAAATCTCTGATATATTTCTTCAACATTTCTAACCGGCCAGTCTTCCCCTGTGATGATATGGAAATAATCTATTTTCTCATTTTTCAATGCTTCATTCATCAAATACAAGATAGCCTTTAAGAAGTTACTTCCCCCCCAGTTGATCTTATATAAGGAAAACACCTTTACATGCTGCATCTGTTCAAATCCAAACCTTTCCCACTCGGAACGCGGAGTTCTTTTATTGATATGAACATATACTTCAAATACCGGCGTTAATAGTTCTATCAAACTTTTTAATTGATCAAATCCCTGATGCGCGATGATAATAACCGCCTGTCTGTGATATTCCATATATTCCTTTTCCATTTTTCTCCTTCCATTCATGACTCTATTGAAATTTCTTTGTTTATATTGTTATGAACGTTTCATCTTTTCCTTTTCCATTCCTTTTCTCCTTTAAAAAATACGCAGGCCGGAACAACAGATTATAAATTCCTACTTTCTTTGCCAACCATGCCATCAGCAGCGGCACAAACAGACTGATCAGGAAATTCAGCACAATGCTGATATAAGGCTCTCTGATCCCCATCATAGGAAGCAGCGTCCGGTTTCCTGCTGTAAAATAACCATGCAGCAAATAGATTTCCAGACAGTTCTGACCGCAGAACTTAAGGAAGCGGTTTTCTCCTATTACTGGAACTTCCTTCATCAACAGCCAGATTCCCTTTGAAATTCCAAACGCTGCCATGATCCGAATCGGCTGCGGCGCAGATTCCCATCGGCCGCTCCATTCAAATATTAGAAACAGAACTGCTCCAACGGCTGCTGATACCGCCATGAAAACTTTATTTTCCAGAAAATCCCATGTCTTTGCCAGCAGGATTCCTGTACAAAAATAAAAAGAATAATACAGGATATTTCTCATCTGCCATATTCCGCTAAAATATCCGCTTACCATACACAATAATAATGTTCCTGCAAAAAGGATGTATGGGTTCTGCCTAATCATTTTCGGAATAAGGAACAGAAGATACAGGAAAAACAGCACATACAGATACCAGTACTCTGCAATCGGCTTCGCCCAGACCATGAATAAATCCCTGACCGTTGTCTCATGAGCTGCATACCGTTCCAGAAAAATCCGCATGATCCCGTAAATTTCACTGAATAACAGGTAGATAACCAGCAGATTCAACATCTGTACTTTTATCTTTTCATATCTCGGCTTTCCTTCCCTGCTGAAATACGCAAGGAAGTATGTAAAACCGCTCAGCATGAAAAAGAACGGCATATGGAAGCAGTAAACTGTTTCAAAAATCCCATCTATCAGCCACTGGGCATCTTTAAATCTTTCGGCATCTCTGTACCCCCCCCGAAACATGTCCTGCTATCACACAGAGGATTGCAAATCCTTTGGCTGCATCAATATACCCGATCCTCTGTCTGTTACTACCCGTTTTCTTTTCCATTCCACTTTTCCTTCCAAGCAATTCAGTTACCTCTCCGAAAACTCCTCCACCAGCCTTTCCGCCAGCTCCACGATCTGCAGATAGGAGGTCTTCCGGTCGAATTCCATCTCCGCCGTCTT
>CANQDS010000056.1 GCA_947593655.1 uncultured Lachnospiraceae bacterium
TCCTTCTGGTATCCGCCTGATTGAAATTGCGGAACAGCTTCTCCATGCTCTCTTTCTTCATGCCGATACCGGTATCTTTGATCCGGACGATCAGGTTGATCCCGTATTCGGTCTTCCGGGCGTTGATGATGATGCTGACGCAGCCTTCCACCGTAAATTTCAGCGCATTGTTGAAAATATTCATGATAACCCGGCGGATCTTCTGCTCGTCCCCGATCAGCCCGCTCGGGATATCGGCGTCGCAATCCACGATCAGATCGATCGCTTTCTCGTTCTTACGGGCCAGCGACATATTGATCACGTCGTTGATCGTCGAAGTGATATTATAAACTTCCTCCACCAGCGCCATTTTCCCGGACTGCATTTCCGTAAAGTCCAGCACATCGCTGACGATCGACTGCAGATTGCGGCCGGCCGTCTGAATGTCAAATACGTTCGCACGGATGGAATTTTCCAGATCCTCCCGCAGGATGATCTCGCTCATTCCGCAGATCGTATTGATCGGCGTGCGGATCTCATGGCTGACATTCGCCATAAAATCATCCTTGCTGCGCTCCGCCTCTTTCAGCGAGCCAATGATCTGCCTCTGCTGCTCGACTCCTTCCCGGCGCGTGATATTCAGGACATAGATGATATATTCTACAAATAATACGCAGACGATATCCAGAATGATCTGATGGATCCGGTCCTCGGAAGAAAAATCGACCGATTTCAGGATGAAAAAGTGATAGATGCACAGGCCGCAGAAAACAGCGGCCGGTATGTAATTAAGCTCCGGTATCCCGTAAAAGATCAGAAGAACCGCATTGATCAGAAAAATCGGAGCGGTCAAAAACAAACTCCCGGTCTTTAACGACCAGATGATGACGCTTACCTGCATCAGGCAGGTCATGGCTCCCGCACGGAACAGATAACTGCGGAAGCCTGTCTTATACAAAAGCAGGCTGACCGCCCAGCATACATCGATCAGTATGATCAGCGCGATCGGCCATCTGAAATGCAGGGTGGTCACGGTCAGCGCGGCACTGTAGATGAAATAATTCAGCAGCATCATTTTCTCAATTTTCGATCCGTCTACTTCATGAAACTTTTCCTGCGGCATTCCACTCTTCTCCTATCCCATTCCAGGGCTTTTCGCGCCCCTCTGATTCTTCCCGTCTGTGCGGGTTTCGTTTCTGCTTTCTTATTTTATCACAGAAGCGGGCGGTTTGTATACCAGATAAAAAATCAAATTTAATCCTTGACAAAATCCGATGCTTCATGTAGAATAATCTCGTTGCTTATAGTTGCCCAGTTAGCTCAGTTGGTAGAGCAGAGGACTGAAAATCCTCGTGTCTCTGGTTCGATTCCGGAACTGGGCATTCAGAGGATTTTTCCTTAGAGAACAGAATAGGTCAGATATATCTGCAGGTGTAGTTCAATGGTAGAACACCAGCCTTCCAAGCTGGATACGTGGGTTCGATTCCCATCACCTGCTTTTTTTATGTTTTTTACTTGTGACGGAGGCATTTACTGGATACGATTGACAGAAAAAAACAGATAAACAGAAGTAAAAGGGCGTCCCAGAAGTTGAAAGACTTAAGGGACGCCCATTAAAAAAGCTGTGGAACACCCACAGCTCTTTTTGTATCTTCTTATGTTCTTGTCTTAGTACAGATATACGCTGCCTTCAAACTTATCGTTGATGACATAATACGCATAACCATCTTCCGGCTTAATATAAACGCTCATCTTCTTGATCGCGCCCGCCCGGTGGCCTTCTGCGACAAACTGGGATTTGATGTTCTCCTCTACCCGGTTAATGTCGATCTCCTTATCCCAGATCTGCACTAAAATATCTTTCGCTGGAGCCGGCTTCTCCGCTTTCTTGGCAGCAGCCTTATCTCCTCTCTTGCTGCCCGGCTTCGGTCCTCTCTTCTTCGGTGCTGCAGCTGTTTCTTCCGTCTTAATTTCTGCTTCGATTACTTCAGTTACTTTTGTGTCTGCATTCTTCGGCATAACAATCCTCCTCACTTAATAGTTATTCACATACCAAAAACTTCTCAATTGCCATCAGCGCTTCTTGTTCGTCCCTTCCGTCAGCGACAATATCAACAGACATCCCTTCCGTCGGGTTGAAAGCCATGATGCCCATAATGCTTTTTGCATTGATGCGCCGATTATCATTTTCCAATGTAATCTCACTATCAAATCTACACGCTACCTGAACTAGTTCTGCAATTGGATTTTCATGTCCTTCTGAAACATTAGAAACGATAACATTCTTCCTGCTCATTTGCTTTCCTTTCTTCAACGCTTTAAGTATACAAAAAATATATAACACTTCCACTTATTTTGCAAGACATGAATTAAAATTCTGTCAAAGTTATATGAAAAAACAAAAAAAGCATTTCTTTTATTATTCAATAATTACAATAAAATTGCACTTTTTTATTTTAAATATGAGAAAAAAACATTTCCGGCCCGCTGGAACCAATTGTCTGCCTCTTCAAAATTTATAGTACTTATTTCCTGTTTTTGCGGGTCATAATAAGAAATTGTATTGGCGGTATACCCGGCGATCAAAACAGCGCTGTCGCTTCCCGTCATGGCAAAAACAGGATTGCCCTGACTCACATAAAAAATAATTTCTTCCACCGTACATCCGGTCAGATCCAGAACAATATCATCTTTTAATGTATTTTCCAATACTTCTTTCGGCGTTTCCCCGTTGCCGACCAGATCCTTGACGCTGATGCCGATTCCTTCCCGCGCAAGCATCGCGCTGATGCACTGGACAATGGAATTCGACCCGAGATCCGCTTCATTCGGCGCAAGGTTACGGAATGCATTCTGATAATTTTTTCTTGCGCGCATCCAGATATATTCCTGATCGGAATCGACGACGACGCCGAGTTTTTCATTTGCCGCAAGGATCGCATCGGAAATGCTGTCCGTCGCCAGCAGCACATCCCCTTTTACATAGACGTAGAAGCGGCCGCCGCGCACGGCGTCAACGGCGATCTCTCTGTCCTCTTCCACGATCACTTCCGTCGGCGTGATCCGCTTGATCTGGTCGGACTGCGGCTCTTTTTTCATGGCGATCTGCACCTGCGTTTCTTTCACGTCCGTCGCCGTCGTAGTGACTGCAACATTCTGGGCGGTATCCACTTCCCGGTTCATAATGATATCGTCGCCGGAGTGTACGTACTGGCCGTCCGACGGCGAAACCAGCATTACATAGACCGTATAATCCGAAACAGAGATCCCGCCGATATAGGAATTGCCCGGACTGTAATCCTTGACCGCCTGATAATCGCCCTCCGAAGTATTTAAGATCTTCAAACGCGTCATCGGAAATTCCATATTGCCCGCGGCGTCCGCCTTTACATTCGCCGCATTTGCGATCCCGTAAATAAAATCCTCTCCGATGAAGCCCAGCGCCTGCAGATAAACGCCTTCGCCCTCGTTTATCGTGTGCACGCTCCCGTCTTTTAAATCCATGAGCTTTAGTTCGCTGCTGGAATACCTCTGCGCCGCGTCCGTCCATGCAAAATAACGTCCCGACGGTGAAGCAGCATAGCAGCCTTCTTTCAGTCCGGTCATGATCTTTACGGCATTCCGCGTCGCAAGATCGATCTGGTACACATCCCCCGTCAGCATCAAATACAGCTGTTCCTGATCGTTCTCAAACAAAAGCTGTCCCAATTCCGCTTTTAACAATTCGTAAGACTGCGCCGCCGGTATAAAGGCTTCCTCTTCCACCGTATGCGCCAGGCCGTCAAAATGATAAATTGCCACGCCGCATTCCCCTTCATGGGTTCCCCGGTTCATATAACCGTAAACGATGAAATCCACGCTTCCCGCTTCGTCAATGCGGACAATATTAATATCATGCTGCGCCCAGTTCTCGCGCGGTTCCATGCCCTCTGCGCTGCGGAAACTGAACACCTGGGAAAGTTCGCCGTTATTTAAATTAAAACACCACAGTTCGCCTTCCTGAACGAAACAGACGATATCCCCCGCCTCGCTCGCCGCATATTTGACATCCGTATCACGGATGCCGAGCTGTATTTTTGTCTGATCCGTAATAAACGTATTTTCGCCCCGGAAGATCTGGTTCATCCTCCGCTCAAAATTCAAAACGTACATCCGGGAGCCGGCATCCCGCAGGCGGTAATATTCCTCCACATTATAATATTCCGTTTCCCCGGCTTCATTCGTATCCGACATCACATAATCCAGCGTAATGGCATTATAGGAAGTGTTGATCTCCTTGACCGACACGGCCGGCCGGGTCAGTTTCCGGCCTTTAAACTGCGCCCAGGTGATCTGCTTTAAGGTACAGGTCAGATCCACGTAATTTAATGTGGTCGGATCCCCGGTAGCCGCCTCCATATACGTCGGAATAAATTCATCTGCATCCTCCCGGAACGTATAGTCATGGAACTGCATTGCAAAATCCAGACACTCGTCCACATAACAGGCCGTCGTCTGCATGATGCGGGTATAATAATAAAGCGTGCCTTTTTCCGTTTCCAGATTCAGGATGAAATTATATTCCGCTTCTTCTTCCAAAAGGTTCTGGATCGTGATATCCGCCCGGATCTTCTGATCCTCATACGAATAATCGGAAATACTGCCGTCCGCGACCAGCCGCTCCCCGTCGATTGCGCGTATTTCGTAGGAAATCCCGTCAATTTCCATGCCGTACGTGTCAATCTCCATCGAAAGCAGGCGGCTGTTGTCAAGCGGCGTGATCGTATCGCGCATTTTGGTCACATCCATTTCATTCACATAACCGTGAAGTTCATTGATGCTTGTCCCGTTATAGGAAAAACGGACCAGCGGCAGAACCGCATCCGCCATCGCAGTCGTCAGATTTTCATTCGACTTATTTGTGATCATGCTGAAAAAAAACAAAGCTCCGATAAAAACAATTATAAGCACAAACGGCTTGATCCATTTTTTCTTCATTTTCCCTACCTGTCCTAAAAAAGCGTGCGCATCTGTCATTACCAAAATATAGCTACCGCATGGCTGCGATAGCTATATTACCAATTACCACCAGCGCCGGCATCTGCGGCGGCGGCAGCGTCTGCGGTACACTTCATCGCTGAATAATACCCCGATCATGGAACAAAGCCACCCGTCGCACGATTCCTTCGACTGCGCCGCAAGCGGCGGCTGTTTTTGACCATCCGACGTCCGGCCTTCCGACGGCTCCTCCGGCAGCAGGAAGCCTTCCGGCGGGAAAAGCGCAAACGGGCTTTTTGCGACTTCCATTCCGCGCATCGGCGCTTCGGAAACCGGTACCCCGTTCGGCATCATGCCCGCATCCTGCCGTTCGCCCATCTTTAACGTTTCCGGCTGCTTTCCGCTGATCTTTTCGTAAAGCTGCCGGACCTCCTGTTCCATCATCAAACGATCCGGTTCCTCGTCAAAAATCCTGCTCCCTTCAAATTCCAGTTCATCGCACCGGTCCTCGATCTGCGGCAGGATCTGTTTCACTTCTTTCGGGTAAAGATCCTTCATCCGCTCCATGTCCTTTTCGTACTCCATCTCGGTCAGATAGAGATTCTGCATCGGATACGTCATATAGAACGGTATTTTATTATTGGTATCTTCGCTATAATCCACGGAAACACTCCAATTTGTCGTTACTTTAGCATATGCAGCCGTTTCCCAGTGGTTCCGGAATAATGTTCTGATACTCCGGATATTGATGGTGGAGCATTTCCGTCGTTATGTTCCCCTCCCGGTCCTGCGTAAACCGGTAGCTGTTATATTCTCCCTGCCGGTAGGCGTAATCCGTGCCGTTGTCCTGAAAATGCTCATAGCTTCCCTCTCCCGGAACGATCAGAAGGTATAAGGTATCATACGGCTTTTCTCCTACATACTGCACCGGCGCATACATCGGAATGATGCTCCCCGCCTTAAGATAGATCGGACAGCAGTCCAGCGGCGCATCCCGGAGGATATGCCTTCCGCCGGCGATCTTTTCACCGGTCCAGAAATCATACCAGATGCCTTCCGGCAGATAGACAATCTTCTTTACGGCGCCCTGCTCTAAAACAGGAGCCGCGATCATCTGCTCACCGACCATAAACTCCCCGTTCAGATCACGCACATTCGGATCGTCCTCATAATGCAGGACCAGCGGGCGCATCACCGGAAGCCCGGTTCTCTCCCCCTGGTAAAACAGGTCGTAAAGATACGGAAGGAAACGATAGCGCAGTTCAATGTATTTACGGCTGACTGCGATCACTTCCTCTCCGAACTGCCACGGTTCCTGCCTTCTTGTCCCCATTGCGGAATGGTTCCGGAATAACGGGGAAAAGCAGGCCGCTTCCACCCAGCGGCACAGCAGTTCCGGCGTGGCGTCCGCCCCGAAACCGCCGACATCCGTTCCGCAGAAAGAAAATCCGCTCATTCCCAGATTGCACAGCTGCGGCACCATCATCTGAAGATGCGACCAGAGGCTCTGATTATCCCCGGTCCACACCGTGGAATATTTCTGCGTTCCCGCATAGCAGGCGCGCGTGATCACAAACGGGCGTTTCCCGGTCTGTTCTTTTAACGCTTCAAAAGTCGCCTTCGCCATAAAATGGCCGTATACATTGTGCATCTCCGCATGATCCGTCTCCCGTTCTTCATCATGGAATACGACATCCAGCGGCAGCGGTCCGCGGAAACTTGCCGGTTCATTCATATCGTTCCAGATCCCGCTAACGCCCATATCGACCAGCGCCTTATGATGGCCGCCCCACCAGTCCCGAACCTCTTTCCGCCCGAAATCCGGATAATTCGCTTCTCCCGGCCATACCACGTTCACATAGAGGTTCCCGTCTTTATCTTTTGCAAAATAGCCGTTTTTCATTCCCTCTTCATACATAAAATAGCCCGGCTCCAGCTTCGTTCCCGGATCCAGGATCGTAACCGCCTTGTAACCGCCGGCTTTTAATTCCGCAAACAATTCTCCCGGTTTTCCATACTCCGCTTCATCCCATGTAAAGACTTTATAATCTTCCATGTAATCGATATCCAGATGGATCACGTCGCACGGGATCTGCAGGCTCCGGTATTTCTCCGCCACTTCGCGGATGTCCTTCGCGCATACATAGCCCCAGCGCGACTGCTGATAGCCCAGCGTCCAAAGCTGCGGCAGCGGCGTCGTTCCGGTCAGCCATGTATAATTGGAAACGATCTGCGGCAGCGTGCCGCCTCCCAGAAAATAATAATCCAGGCTTCCGCCGTCCGCACCGTAATAAAAATACTCCGGCGACTCTTTCCCCAGATTCAGATAGCTGTGAAACGTATTGTCAAAAAACAGTCCGTATGCGCCTGTCTTCTTCTTGCAGATCAGAAACGGGATCGACTTGTAAAGCGCATGAAAATCCTCGTTATGCGCCTGCGGATTATCCGTATTCCAGTTCTCATACTCATAATTGCGCTTATTTAAAAAGCCCGTCTTGTCTCCCAGTCCGTAAAAAGCGTCGTCCGGATCCAGCGCCTTGACCGTCTGCACCGGATAATTCTTTTCTTTGAGATTCGTGATGTCATGCCCTTCCGCGGCAATCTGCTTTAACTCTTTCTCCCCGATCGCCGCAGCAGCGGTCCGCTCGCCGCAGTAATCCTTTAAAAGCGGCGTTTCATCGGCACCGGAAATATCCATCCGAAAATCATCCCCTATCCGGATCTTTAGCGCCGGCGTCGTGACGCAAAGCTGCTGCCCGTCCCGCGAAACCGAAATTTCCGTCGGAACGCTTTTCTTTTCCTCGACCGCTTTGGAGCGGCAGGGCGGCAGATCGTCCCGTACCCGGATATGAACCACATCTTCTTTCAGTACTTCCAAAAGAACGCCGTTTTCTTCAAACGCCAGTTCCAACTGCTGCCCGTCCTGCGTATAAGAAATAAGTCTGCCGTATTTCATTGATCTCCCCCTAATTTCCTGCAAAATATGCGTCAATTCCGTCTGCGATCCCCTGCACCATTTTTTTCTGGTAGGCATCGTCCTGCATATTGACGTCATCCGTCGGATTGGTCATATAGCCCATTTCCAGAATCGTAACCGGAACCGTGCTCCAGTTGATCCCCGTCATCGTATCGTTCATCTGCACGCCCTGATTCGCCATGCCGGTCGCCGCGCAGTAAGCGTTCAGCACATCCCTGCTTAAACGGCTGCTTTCCCCCGAAAGATTGGAAATATACGGATTGGACGCAGACGGTGAGAGTGCCAGCGCCCCGCTTACCGAAGTATTATCCGAACCGTTCGCGTGGATCCTGACCGCAATATCCGCACCGACGCTGGTCGCATACTGCGCCCGCTCCATATTGCTGATGTTGACGTCATGCGATTCCCGCGTCAGATACACGGTGTATCCCCTGTTTACCAGTTCGTCCCGAAGCTGGAGGGAAATATCCAGCGTCAGCTCATATTCGGGAACGCCCGTCGTCCAGCCGCTCGTTCCGCCGGTTACCCTTGCCTTCATAGTCGAAGAACCGGGGCCGTTCGGCTCCTTCGTACTGTCGCCGTTCCTCTGATGCCCGGGATCGATGACGACAACCTGCCCGCTTCCCTGCGCCGGCGTCCGCGGCTGCGCATCCGTCTGGTTATCGGCCTGCCCCGCCTGCGGATCCTCTTTCGTCAGGTAATCCGAACTGACATATCCGGTCTTTCCGTTATACTGCACATTGGCCCAGCCGTTTTCCTCGGAAAGGCAGAGCAGTTCCGTTCCTTCCGGAATCCCTTCTATGATCTCGCTGTCCGTGCCCGGCCCGGTCCTGAAATTCACGATCGCGGTCGTCCATACGGACTGCGTTTCGCTTTCTTCCGTTTCCGTATCCTCTTCCGGCGGCAGAAGATACTCCGGCGGCTCCTCCCAGATCTCATCTTTCTGCGTCTCTTCCTGCTGGGTGTCCTGCCGGCCATCATCTTTTTTCCTGTTCGCGGAAACCAGCATAAAAACTGCGGTGGTAATGACTGCAAGAATCGCCAGTACGATGACTGTAAAAATAATCCTCGCAATGATCACATCTTTTCTGCGGCTCTTTTTCATCCTTGTTCATCCTTTCCTGTCCTGAAACATTCCTCTAATAGTATGGAAAATACGGGATACTGCATGTTTTCAGCTTCCATTTCCCGTCGAGATAGACAAAGGTGAAGCTGATCGCGCTGTAGCTGTCATAAATGCCTTCCTCCAGCCCCTCATACCACCAGTCATAATCCCGGTAAAGCACCCGGTAATCATAGCTGACCTCTACTTCCGCGTAAATCTTTCCGTCATCGATATAATTATAATAAAAATCACCGGCCGCCTGCGTGATCGCAACTCCGACGATTCCTTCTTCCTGCCCGGATGCCACAAAATGATCCCGGTAATACGTTTCATACTCTTTCTCGGCATCCCCGGCAGTATCGGGACTGTAGATGTCGCGTACCGCGGAAAAATCCTCTCCCATGACGCCCGCATCCAAAAGCTTCTTCATATCCTCATAGGCAAGGCGGATCAGTTCCTCCTGCTGCGTCCCGCTTAATGCAACCGTCCCGATATAATCGCTTTCCCCGTTTTCCGTAACCGTTACCTGCTCCTGTCCGCCCATGAAATCATTCAGCCGGATCGCGAGCGTATGCGTCCCGGCAAAAAGTTCCGGGATCCGGTATACCGTACCGTAATCTCCGTCCTGCGCCGCAAGCATCCCCGAAGGAACCTCCGTTTCATCCAGGTACAGGCTCGCCCCGGCCGGGACTTCGACCATATAATCCTCCAGCAGATACGGGCTGGAATCTACTTTCCATTCACGGAAAAAGAAAAATTTTTTCTCCGGTAATTGATTCAAAGCGACGTTCATCATCTGAACCTCGCTGCTTTCCTTCTCACTGTACTGGATCACGACATTTGCAGAAGCCCCGGAATCGTACTGATCCACGATCCGGTAATTGGTGATCTCCCCGGCCGGTTTTGCTTCATTCGCAGTTACAAAATGCTCTTTCGTGATAAATTCCGATTCCGTAACATCCAGCCAATCATACGCACGCTCCCAGTCTCCGCTCTCTACCGCCAGAAAATACTGCTCCGCCGCCTGCTCATAACCGTAAGTGCTCATCCCCGCAAATGCAAAAAAAACAATGAGAAGGATGAGCGCTCCCGCTTCCAGCAGGGACGCAAGCATGAATTTATTCATGTCCTTACCCCCTATTTCGGCGTATAAGTTAAATTGTTCTGATTCTGAAACTGTGCAATAAATTCTGCATTTTTCGCTTCCACGCTGCTTAACTGCGCATCCTTAAAAGCCGCATCGGCCGTGTACCACTTCTTCCCCTGAAAATAGGCATTCAATTCCCCCGATTCAAATACCCTTCCATGACGCGCATAGATCTCGTTTCTGGCATAAGTCAGTTCCTGTGCCGTCAGCCCTGCCAGATCTTCTTCCGTTAAAACCTTTCCGGCGCTCTCCGGCAGAATATAATCTTCCGGATTTTCCAGCGCCTGATTTCCCGGTATCGGCACTTCCGTCCCGGACGATACCATATAATCGTCCAGCGCAGCATTGGTGATCCTCTCCTCTGTGCCGGCAGTTCCTGCCGCCTTGCTGCTTTCCGTGCCTTCGGTGCGGCTTTCTTTCGATCCTGCGCCGCTTCCCAGAAGGCAGACCGTCAGGATCAGAAAAAACAGGATCAGCGCCGCAAGCACAGCCGCGGCCGGAAGCCATATTCCGCTCCCTTTTTTCATTGTGTCGGTTTCTCCATCCCTGTCTATTTCAGGCGGAACATCTGGGTAAGTCCTTTTAAGATTCCCGCCTGCTGGCTCAGTTCCTGGCTGGTCGCAGCTGTCTGTTCCGCCGTCGCGGAATTGGTCTGTACGACATCCGAGATCTGGCTGACCTGTTCCCGGATCTGGAAGATATAATCCGCCTCCGTCCGTGCCGCATCCGCGATCTTATTCGTCGCATCCACGATCTCGTCCGCCCCGGCTACAACTGCCGCAAGCTGCTCCGCCGTCTCGTCCGCGATCCTCGTTCCCTGCTCTACCGCCGAGATCGAACGCTCGATCAGCTCCGTCGTCGTCTTGGAAGCATCCGCGCTCTTAACCGCCAGTTCCCGCACTTCCTCCGCTACTACCGCAAAGCCCTTCCCGGCTTCTCCTGCGCGCGCCGCTTCCACTGAAGCGTTCAGCGCAAGGATGTTCGTCTGGAACGAGATCGTTTCGATCGTCTTGATAATGTTGCGGATCTCGTTGGAGCTTTCGCTGATCTCCTGCATCGCGTCGGTCATTTCCTGCATCTTCTGATTGCTCTTCGCCAGATGGCCGCCGAGGTCTTCGACTTTCAGCTTCGCCTGTGCGGCGGTGTCCGCAGTATTCTCCACCTGCTCGGAAATATCCTGGACATTGCCGTTTAAGTCTTCCAGCGAACTTGCCTGCTCTACGGAGCCCTGGCTTAACGCGGTCGCCGCCATCGCCATCTGCTCCGCTCCGCCGGAAACGTAATCCGCGCTTTCCACGATCCGCGCCATAGTGTCATTGAGTTTCCCGAGAATATCTTCAAGAGAATCCTTGATGGAGGAGAAATCTCCGATATATTCCTTCTGCGGCTCCACGGTCAGATTGCCCTGCGCCGTAGACTTTAATACCTCGGAAAGCTCCCCTATGTATTCGTTCAGACGGTTCATGGTGTTCTCAAACGTATGAGCCAGAAATCCGATCTCATCATTGGAATCGATATGTACTTCGGAAGAGGACTTCCTGTTCTTTAATCCGAGGTCGCCTTTCTCCATCGTCTGCGCCAGCGAAGTCAGCTTCGACAACGGGCGCAAAACCGTATGGCGCATGAAAAACGCCAGAACGACCAGCGATACCACGATCAGAAAAATACCGCTCAACGACGCCATCTGTATGGTCCGATTGATCTGCTGCGACACATCCGCCATGGAAATTCCGGCAAAGATCAGTCCGTTGACCTCGCCGCTGTCATCGGTCGTCGGTACATAAGAGCACAGATGATCCACGCCCAGGATCTCGGCTTCTCCGATATAGGACTGCCCTTCTTCTAAAACGATCTTGACCAGATTGTCCGATAATTTGGTCCCGACTGCGCGCTCCCCGTCCTGAATGATCGTGGTATAAGCTCTTTCGTCCCCGTTAAAGATCGTATATTCACACCCTGTTTCTTCTTTCAGTTCATCCAGCATCATGTTCAGATCATCTGTTCCGTATTCATTCTCCAGCTGGTGCATCAGGACATTCGTGCCCGAAACGCACTGTTTCTCGAGGATGTTCATGGTCATGGTTCTGATCATGTAAACACACAGCTGGGTGATCGCGGCAATGCTGAAGATCAGCAGGCACGCGCTGACAAGACTGACTTTCCATCCGAGATGGCGGATCTTTTTGTTTTTTCCGTTTTTCTTTTCGCTCATATTCCTCACTCATCCTCAAATATTTTTCCGATCATAAAAACAGCACGCCCGCGCCGAGCAGCCCGCAGCCCAGATATACGCTGAGCGCCGCGCCGATCTTCGCGTGGAGGCATTCCTTCATCTGCGGAAACGCCTCTTTCAGCTCCTGCGCCAGCAATTCATGCTCCTGCGGCATTCCTCCGTCCGCCGCCAGAAGCAGAAATTCCCGCCCCGGATGTTCCTCGATCAGTTTCTCTACCAGCGTATGCAGCCGCCCCGGAAGCGCTTTTGCCCCATGCACTTTCGCGGGGACAAAGATCTCGCCCTGTTCCTTCTCAAAGGAAAGGATCGGCTTGATCTTCATCAGGTTCCCGACAAACGCCGCGGCCTTTCCGATCCTTCCGCCCCGCTCCAGATGATCCAGCGAACCGATCGCAAAAAACACAAAGCTGTTCTGGATCAGTTCTTCCGCCTTCCGGTTCAGTTCTGCAAAAGACATTCCCTGATCCCGCATCTGCGCGAGCGCAACGGCGACTGCCCCATAGCCGATGCTCCCGCTTCTGCTGTCAAAGACTGATACCGTAAGGTTCTTCTCGGACTCCGCTAACAGCCGCACGGAATTATAGGTTCCCGACAGGCCGGAAGCCAGAAGGATCACGATCGCATGGGTGTAACCCTTCTCCCGTATCCCGGCAAACAGTTCCATCACGTCGTTTCCCGTCGGCGAGGCCGTCTTCAGCTCCTGCTGCTCCTGCATCCGGTAGACGTCCTCTGATGTAATGTCAATCCCGTCATGATATTCCCTGTCTTCGCTTAAAATGACCATCGGAAGCACATAAATATCATATTGATCCCGGTATTCCTGCGCGACATCTGCACAGGAATCGGTAATGATTGCAACTTTTTCCATATCTTTCTTCTTTCCTTGGATTTCTATTATGTATCTTAACATAAATAATCCGGAAAGAAAAGAACTACTTGATTTTATCTAAAATTCCTGTTATATGCGCGATCGCAACGCCGTAATTGGTCATCGGAACCTTCTGTTCCTTCGCGCGTCCGATCCTCGCCTGGACATATTTCCGGTTGAACATGCACGCGCCGCACTGGATGACCAGATCATAGCGCGACAGATCCTGCGGAAAATCCGTTCCGCTGACCACTTCGACCGACAACCCTTCTCCGGCCCGCTTCCGCAGCATCCGCGGCAGTTTCTCCCTTCCGATATCCTCGGACAGCGGGGCGTGGGTGCAGCACTCGGCGATCAGGACATGAGATTCCTCCGTCAGCGCATCGATCGCTTTTGCCCCTTCTTTATAATAAGGCAGATCGCCTTTATACGCTGCAAAGAGGACGGAAAAAGATGTCAGCATGGACTCTTTCGGCTTATGCTCATAGACATAGCCGAAAACCTGGGAATCCGTGATGATCAGCTTCGGCGGCTCTTTCATCGCCGCAAGCGCCGGAAGCATCTGATCCGTGGTCACGCACATCACCAGGCATTTCTGATCCAGCAGTTCCCGCAATGTCTGCACCTGCGGCAGGATCAGCCGTCCTTTCGGCGCCTGAATATCCTGCGGCATGACAAGCAGGACCGTATCTCCTTCCGCCGCCAGTCCGCGTGTGATGGTATCCGCGCCGAAATCTTCCGGCAGAAGGCGCGCAAGATGTTCCCGCACCCGCTCCATTCCTTCGCCCGTTTCCGCGCTGACCGCCAGCGCTTCTGCGCCGGTCTGCTCCTGTACCCATCCGGCGAACGCCTCCGCGCCGCCGAGATCCGCTTTGTTGACAACAAACAGGACCGGCGTCTTTTTCTCCCGGAATTTCTGATACCATGCGTATTCCTGCGGAAAATCTTCCGCCATCCCTTTTAATGTCATTCCTTCCTGCGGCGGGTTGAAAAGAATGACGGCAATCTCCGTTTTTTCCGCCGCAAGGAACGTCTTTTCCATTCTCCGCTCCCCGAGCCGGCTCTCATCGCCGAACCCCGCCGTATCGATCAGAACGCACGGGCCCAGCGGCTGGATCTCCATCGGCTTGTAGACCGGATCGGTCGTGGTTCCCGCCGCGTCTGCGACAATGGAGATATCCTGTCCGGCAAAGGCGTTGATAAACGACGATTTCCCGCTGTTGGTCCTGCCGAAGATCCCGATATGGAGCCGGTTTCCCGACGGCGTTTCATTTAAATCTGCCATTTTTTCCTCCTGCTTCTATTTGGCTTCGTATCCAAATTTAAAAGCGGAAATCGCGTTTTCCGCCCGCAATATCGTGGATGTGTTCATAAGCGGTCTGTTTCACCTTCGGATTCGGGATCTTCTCCAGTTCCCGGTCGATCAGCCGAAGCCCGATCTCTTTCGTATCTTCGCTTGCGTAATCCTCCAGATATTCTTTTAATGTCATCAGCGCGTTCGGATGGCAGCAGTTTAAGATCTGCATGTTTTTGCAAAGCGTCATAAACCGGTCGCCCGTGCGCCCCTCCCGATAGCACGCCGTGCAGAAGCTCGGAATATAGCCCAGCCGCATCAGCCAGTTCACCACTTCATCCAGCGTCCGCTGGTCGCTGACGTCAAACTGCGCGGAATTGTCCTCTTCCGGTTCCGGCTCGGCATAACCGCCGACGCTGGTGCGCGAGCCGCCGCTGATCTGGGATACGCCGAGCGGAAGCACTTTCTCGCGGACCGCCTGGCTTTCCCGCGTGGAAATGATCATTCCTGTATACGGCACGGAAACGCGGATCAGCGCACAGATCTTTGCAAAGATGTCGTCGCTGATCCCGTTGTCAAAATCATCGGGATCGATGTCGTCCGCCCGCTTGACGCGCGGCACGCTGATCGTGTGCGGGCCGACGCCGTGAACCGCCTCCAGATGCTCCGCGTGCATCAGAAGCCCCGCAAATTCATAGCGGTACATTTCCAGTCCGAACAATACGCCTAACCCGACGTCGTCGATCCCGCCCTCCATCGCGCGGTCCATGGCTTCGGTGTGGTAGGCGTAGTCATGCTTCGGCCCGGTCGGATGGAGCTTTTCATACGAAGCCTTGTTATAGGTCTCCTGAAATAAAATATAGGTACCGATGCCCGCTTCTTTCAGCTTCCGGTAATTTTCCACCGTGGTGGCCGCAATATTGACATTAACCCGGCGGATCGCGCCGTTTTTATGCTTGATACTGTAAATCGTCTGGATACATTCCAGAATGTATTCGATCGGATTGTTGACCGGATCCTCCCCCGCTTCGATCGCCAGCCGCTTATGCCCCATATCCTGCAGCGCCGTGACTTCTTTTACGATCTCCTCCTGCGTCAATTTCTTCCGCGCGATATGCTTGTTTTTGGCATGATACGGGCAGTAAACGCAGCCGTTGACGCAGTAATTAGACAGATACAGCGGCGCGAATAAGACGATGCGGTTTCCGTAATAATCCTGTTTGATCTGCTCCGCCAGTGCAAAAATTTCATCGATCTTTTCCTGATTCTCACACGCCAGCAGCACAGAAGCCTCCCTGTGGGTAAGCCCCTTCTTTAACCTTGCTTTTGCGAGGATCTCATCGATCAGCTCCAGATTGTCCTTATTCGCATCCGCATACGCAAGCGTATCCAGAATCTCCTCATCGGAAATAAACTCCTCCGCTTTTAATGATTTTGCATTGTACATCTTCTTAACTCCCTCTTTCTTTTTTATTTTTGTTTCAAAATCCGCCGGATCCCGCGGTGCCGGATCGCCGCGCGAAACGGCAAGCCGATACCCGATCGCCTCCATCCGCTTCGCCAGACAAAAGCGGCATTCCGCCGCCTCGTCCCCGGTGCAGATCTTGTTGTCATACAACTGATATTTTTCCCGGACCGCTGCAGGAGACAGGTTCGGCATGACCACATTTGCGCCCGCTAAGATCCCTTTCTCCCTGCCGAGCGGATGGATCGTGCCGAGCGCCGTTGTCGCCGGAAGCAGTACGTTCGGCAAAAGCAGACGGATGACGGCCAGAAGCCGCAGCGTCATCTCCATTGTTCCCGCTTTTTCCCCGGCAAACGGGGTGTCGTGCTGCGGGATAAACGGCCCGATCCCGACCATATCCGGCTGCAGTTTTTGGATAAACTGCAGATCCTCATACAGTGTTTCCGTCGTCTGTCCGGGAGAACCGACCATAAACCCACACCCGGTCTGATAGCCGATCTCTTTTAAATTCCGAAGGCACTGTTTCCTCTCCGCAAGCGAAAGTTCCGGCGGATGCAGCTTCCGGTAATGCGCTTCATCGGCCGTTTCATGGCGCAGCAGATAGCGGTCCGCGCCCGCCTCATAATACCTCCGGTAGCTTTCCTTCGATTTCTCCCCGATCGAAAGCGTAACGGCGCAGTCCGGATAATTCCGCTTGATCTTTGATACAAGCGCGCAGATCCGCTCATCGGTAAAAAAGACATCCTCGCCGCTCTGCAGAACGAAAGTCCGGAAACCCAGATCATACCCCTGCCGGCAGCATTCCAGAATCTGTTCTTCGGTCAGGCGGTAGCGATCCGCATGGGGATTGCTCCGGCGGATCCCGCAGTAGAGGCAGTCGTTTCTGCAGTAATTGGAAAACTCGATCAGCCCGCGCGTAAAAACCTGTTTTCCATAGATGCTCTGCGCCGTCTTTCTCGCAAGCGCAAAAAGCGGTTCGATCTCTTCGCCCTCTTTGGCTTCTAACACTTCTTTTAACTGCCGGTGCGTAATATCCTGTTTTTCCCTGATCTCTTCTGCGATCTGTTCAATGTTTCCCATAAGATTCGTCATCTCTCCCAATGATATTGGAGTAAACCGTCTTGACGCTGATTCCGTCAAGCCTCCCGATCTTTCCCGCAAGGGTGCTGATCACATCCTGCGGCGCATCGATCGCCACGCTGATGATGTTGACGCCCCGCTTCGGATAGGGGATCCCCATGCGCCCCACGATATAGGCGCCCGCCTCATGCAGAAGGCGGTTTAACTGTTCGACGGAATCCGGATTCTCGACGATGATCCCGATCAAAGCAATTCTTGTTTCCATGATACTCCTTCCCTGACGCGTAAAATAGGCTGCGCAAAGCATCGCGCCGAGCGCAGCTGCGAAAGCCGTGCGCATCCGCCGGAAGGCTTTTTGCGTCAGGGAAATGCAGCAAAATTTCCCTGACGCAAAAGAAGCCGCGCCCCGAAAGACACAGCTTCTTAAAGCCAAAAACAGCCTCATGCCCTGCATGGGAACTGTTATGGCGGATATTTCCGGCCGTATCTTCCGCCTCAACCCTGTTTCGGCGTCAGAAAGACTTTTTTATTCTATTTTAATCCAGCTGCACGATCCGCATCATATTGCTGGCAAACGTCTTATGCCCTCCGACGCTGGTGGAAGGGATTCCGGCGGTCAGCACGACAATATCTCCCGGATCAATGAACATCTTCGCCTGCGCAATATCAATGGCGCTGTTGCAGATTTCATCCGTCGTGTTCGCCTGCAGCGATTTCAGCGGGCGCACGCCCCAGTAAATCTGCATCCGGCGGAGCGTCCGCGCATCCGGGCTGACTCCGATCAGCTCCATTTTCGGCTTGAACTTCGATACCAGTCGCGCCGTTACCCCGGAAACCGTCGGCGTGATGATGCAGCGGGCTCCCAGATTCGCTGCCGTCGTTACCGCCGCATAGCCAAGCGCGCTGGAAGTGCTGCGCATCCGGTGCTCTTTCGCTTTATCCATAAACTGGTCGTAGTCCAGATGTTCCTCCGTGCTCTCTACGATATGAACCATCATCTGCAGCGCTTCGGTCGGATATTTGCCCGCCGCCGTTTCGCCGGAGAGCATTACCGCATCCGTGCCGTCATAGACCGCATTCGCCACATCCGTCACTTCGGCCCGCGTCGGGCGCGGATTGCGGATCATGGAATCGAGCATCTGTGTCGCCGTGATGACCGGCTTGAAATTGTCGTTGCATTTCTGGATCATCATTTTCTGGATATACGGCAGTTGTTCCGCCGGAATCTCAACACCCAGATCCCCGCGCGCTACCATGATCCCGTCGGCGCAGCGGATGATCTCATCGATATTCTGCAGGCCTTCGGCATTCTCGATCTTGGCAATGATCGGAATGTGCGGCGCATTACACTCCTTTAGTACGGCTTTGATCTCCATGATGCACTCGGCATTGCGCACAAAAGAAGCGGCGATAAAATCAATATTCTGCTCGACGCCGAAACAGATGTCCTTACGGTCCTGCTCGGTGATCGCCGGAAGACGCACCGATACGTTCGGCACATTCACGCCTTTCCGTTCGCCGAGTTCCCCGCCGTTGACCACGGTGCAGACAAGGTCGTTTCCTTTCTTATGCGTTACCTTAAGCTCGATCAGTCCGTCGTCGATCAGGATCTTCCCGCCGATCTGAACGTCGCGGGCCAGCCCATCGTATGTAATGGACACGCGGGTATCGTCCCCCGCACATTCTTCGCTGGTCAGCGTAAACGTCGCGCCCTCCGTCAGGGTAATCTTCTTTCCGTCCTTTAAAACGCCCGTCCGGATTTCCGGCCCCTTCGTATCCAGAAGAATCGCGATCGGCTTCTTCTCCTCATCGCGGATCTGTTTCAGCTGATCCATGCGCGCTTTCTGCTCTTCATGCGTGCCGTGGGAAAAATTAAATCTTGCGACGTCCATTCCTCCCCGCACCAGTTTCCTCATGATCTCCGGATCGTCCGTCGTCGGCCCCATTGTACAGATAATTTTTGTCTTTTTCATGTGCACCCCCTGTAATCCCCCTGCAGAATCCTCCTGCGGCTTTTCTTTTTTTCTTTTATTTTCTCTCAATCTGCAGTATCCGTCAAATGATTTTTAGAAAAATCATCCGGATTATGGAATCCGGCTCATGGAAAGCCTGTCCTTACAAAAAGCCGGATTCCCGTTTCGATAGAATTTACAAAACTCCAGACGGAATTTCAACCGTTTTCCGGAAAAGCTTTTGAAAGCGCTTTTACGGCGCTTTTTCTATAAGATCCAATACCTGTTCTAAATTTTTCTTCCCGAAAAGCGGCTCGCCGTCGTTGATGACCATGCACGGCACGCTCATGATCTGATACTTTTCCTGCATCGCCCGGGTTTTTAACACCTTAATCTCTGGAAAGGCTTGCCAGGCTTATTTTTTTGTGTCAAATTTATTTTTATGTATT
>CANQDS010000057.1 GCA_947593655.1 uncultured Lachnospiraceae bacterium
AAGATCTTTACCATTGCAATTCCTTTATGACAACTTATCAGAATGACCGTGACAGGGATTCTTTTTTCCGTAATCTGACACGTCGTTATGAGATAACAAGGATAGTAAGGGAAAATAAGGACACAAAGCGGGCAGAAGTCATTTACCAGAGCATGGATGCCGAGCAGAGGGAGCAGGCTGGCATAGGAAAAATGTTTGCAGCCGCAGGCATGCATGCAGATGAAAGACTTATAAAGTCCGTCCTGCGGCTGAATAAGAAGTTCGGCAGATACCACACGCTGGATTTGCTGAATGACAGTAAGGCGCTGCTTGAAAAATGCACGGATAAAAGGGAAAAAGCCCTTGTATCAGATTTCCTTGCATTATGGGAGGAAAGGAGAATGGACAGAAAGTTTCCCTTGCACAGAATGTCAGGGGATGCAAAAGCAAGGATATGATAGGGATTCCGTGGTTATTGGCATTCCTATGGGGATTTAGAGAAAAAGTTCCGAAAAGCCTTGTAAAATCTATGCCTGTATGATAATATTATAGGCATAGAAGAAACAACCGCCCACAAGGTGGGTTGACCGAGAGAAGTAGAAATTCCACCCCATCACTGGTCAAAGTTTAGGGGTGGTTTTTCTATGTATTGACTTACTTACAAAATGTAAAAATAAATGTAAGTAATGCCAGTAAGAATATACCAAAAGTTAGCATATCCTTGAAATCAAAATGATTTCCCATAGGCATCACCTCCCATTCTATGAAATGAAAGGCCAGCCCACCCTGCAACACGGTTGTTTGTCAAAAAAATTCCGTTGATTTAACCTCCGTTCCGGGTTATAATGGTTTCAAAGTCATACACCTTTTCAGGGAATGGCTTTTGCATTTCCCAGCACAGAAAAGGAGGTTTATGGCTGATGGATACGGAAATAAAAAATGCAGTCAGCGCTGCAGATCGGAAAGCCCAATATGATGACAGGGCAAAACGCCTGCTTGGAAATAAGATCATCCTGGCGCATATCTTGGTAAAAACAGTTGATGAATTTCACGGCATGAACCCCAAAGATGTAGTGCCTTATATAGAGGGCGAGCCGCTGATCGGCATTGTGCCGGTAGAGCCGGGGCTGACAAATGCAGAACGTAAAGAAAACGGGCAGCGCATTGTCGGGCTGAACACGGAAAATGCGGAGATCAACGAAGGGCTTTTGCGGTTTGACATTATTTTTTATGTGCGGATGAAAGATGGCGTCTCACAGGTGATCATAAACGTAGAGATGCAGAAAGATGAGCCGACAGGCTACCCTATCTTAAACCGGGCAGTATTCTATGTGAGCAGGCTGGTTTCTTCACAAAAGGAAAGGGATTTTGTCAATACCAATTACAATGACATAAGGCGTGTATTCTCAATTTGGATTTGCATGGGAACAGAAGAAAACTGCATGGATTACATTCATCTATCGGATGACAAACTGATCGGTGATTATCCGTGGAAAGGCAGGCTTGACCTGCTGAATATTGTCCTAATTGGTATAGCCAATGAACTTCCGGAGCATGATGATAAATATGAGCTGCACCGACTGTTAGGGGCGCTGCTGTCAAAACAGCTTACTTCTGATGAGAAACTGAACATTATTGAAACAGAGTATGATATTCCGGCAGAGGATAGATTAAGAGAGGATGTGAAAGTTATGTGCAATCTGAGTCAGGGGATTATAGATGATGAAGATGAAAAAATAATTTTGAATATGCACAGAGAAGGCGATTCATTAGAAAAGATAGCGAGGATTTTTGGAAAAAGCGCAGAAGAAGTGCAAGCTATCATTGAAAGAAAAGAGCCTGTAATGGCATAATTACAGCAACTTAATAACACAAACAGTAAAGCAGCGAATTTGTTTCTGCACATGGGAACAATCCGCTGCTTTTTCTGTTATAGGGAGGCGATTGCAACAGAGCGTCTTTTTTTATGCAGTAGAAAGGGAGAAAATATGGCAGATGCAAAAACAGAGAAGCAGAAAGCCAGCCAGCAAAGGAAGAGCAGCTTTTATACGGAAGCTCTGACAGGTACGGCATTTATCAGCTAAAAGACGAGCCGGGGCTGCGGGACTATCATTTCGCAGGTACAGTGCAACTGCTGAGAAGGGGCATCCTGTCTGACGATTACCGGGAGATACAGCCGGGGAACTATAACCTCGTCTATGTGGGGGAACTTTCGGAGATCAGGGGCAGCACACAGAATGAAAAACTGGAGGCGCTTTTTGAGAAGTTCAATTGGGAAAAGAATGATCGCTTTAGAGAAAAAGTTAGAGAAAAAGTTCCGAAAAGTCTTGTAAAATCTATGCCTGTATGATATATTGTAGGCATAGAAGAAACAACCGCCCACAAGGTGGGTTGGCCGTATAAGAGTAGAAATTCCACCCCATCACCGGTCAAAGTTTAGGGGTGGTTTTTCTATGTATCGACTTACTTACAAAATGTAAAAATAAATGTAAGTAACGCCAGTAAGAATATGCCGAAAGTCAGCATATCCTTGAAATCAAAATGATTTCCCATAGGCATCACCTCCCATTCTATGAAATGAAAGGCCGGCCCACCCTGCAACACGGTTGTTTCATATGTGGATATTAACATATTTTTCCGGGCGTTTCAACAAAAACATAGCAAAAATTCGAAGAAAATCCGAAGAAAAGCTCGAAAAATAAGAAAAACTCTTGCTTTTACGGTACTTATATGCTATATTATAAAAGAAGCAACCGTTCACAAGGTAGGTTGGTCGTATGAAAAGGTAGAGATTCCACCCCATCGCTGGTCAAAGTTTAGAAGTGGTTTTTCTATGTAGTAGGTTTACTTACAAAATGTAAAGATGAATGTCAATAACGCCAACAGGAATATGCCAAAAGTCAAAAATATCCTTGAAATCAAAATGATTTCCCATAGGCATTACACCATTCAATTATGAAATGATTATGAAATGAAAGGCCAGCCCACCTGCAGCACGGTTGTCTCATGTGCAGAAATTCCACCCCGTCACGTGCCAAAGTTTAGGGGTGGTTTTTCTATGTATCGCCAGAAGGAATATACCAAAAGTCAGCATATCTGTGAAATCAAAATGCTTTCCCGCATCCATTGTTCCCGGAATCCATATTTTCGAAAAAAACGCATAAAAAGCTATAAAATGCAAAAAAACGAAAAATATTCATCTAAAATCACAGTTATACTTGCAAAATAACGAAAAGTAGTGTATAGTAACAATAGATTTTGGTTGTTCTGTCAATGTTTTATCAACGGTATAAGATGCATTGTGCATTTTATATAAAAAAATACTTCAAAAAAGGAGAGGAAAAAATGAAAAAGAAAGTATTATCAATGTTTCTGGTTGCGGCGATGACAGCTTCTATGGTTGTTGGCTGCGGCGGAGGCAACGGAGACAGCGGCGACGGCACGGAGGGCGGAAGTGGCACATCATCATCGAAGAAAGATGACAAGACCATCACGATCTGGGTTGCAGATGAGGTTACCGAATTCACCAAAACTCAGGCTGAGACATTCCTTGCATCTTCTGATGAATACAAGGACTGGAAGGTTCAGGTTGAGTCTGTAGGCGAGGGCGATGCCGCTGGCAACGTAATCACGGACGTACAAGGAGCAGCTGACATCTTTGGCTTTGCACAGGATCAGGTAACGCGTCTGATCTCTGCGGGCGGATTGACACCGCTTTCCGATGAAAATGCTGCATGGGTGAAAGAGCAGAACGATGCGAATTCTCTTAGCGCCGTTACAGTAGGCGATAAGGTGTATGCTTATCCGATGACGGCTGACAACGGATACTTCTTATACTATGATTCGAGCGTTGTTACGGATCCGACTTCTCTGGAGCAGATTTTAGCGGATTGCGAAGCTGCTGGAAAGAATTTCTACTTTGATGTTGAATCCGGATGGTATCAGCCGGCGTTCTTCTTTGCTACCGGATGCACGTGCGAGTATGAGACGGACGACGCAGGAAAGTACATTGACTGCACGATGGATTACGCTTCCGCTAACGGAATTGTTGCCATGAGAGAGATGATCGATATGGTGTCTTCTTCGGCATGGAGGCAAGGCTCTTCGCTGTCTTCGGCAACAGACGTGGGCGCGATTGTTGACGGTACATGGGATTCCAGCGCTGCAAAAAAAATGCTTGGTGATAATTTTGCATGTTCCAAACTTCCGTCCTTCACTGGTTCCGATGGAAATACCTATCAGATGAAAGGATTTACCGGTTACAAACTGATGGGAGTAAAGCCGCAGGAAAATGCTGACAAATTGAAAGTCTGCACAGATCTTGTGAAATTCTTAACAGGCGCTGAAGTTCAGCTTGCACGTTATCAGGAATTAGGCTGGGGTCCGTCCAATCTGGAGGCACAGCAGGATTCGGCCGTTCAGGAAGACGTGGCTTTGACCGCATTAAGAGATCAGATGCAGTATATGGTTCCGCAGGGACAGTATCCGGATGGATATTGGGATCCGGAAGCTAAGGCATTTGGTTCCGATATCGAAGGTAAAGAGAAATATTCCGCATCTTCTGCTGATGAAGAACTGATGGCAGCTCTTCAGGCATTCCAGGACAAGTGCATATCTTATGCAGAGCAGTAAAATTAAATGAAGGATAAGGGGAGGATTCTCCCCTTATCTATTCTAAATTCAGTATAGGAACAGGTAAGCATTCTTAAGGGTGGAATCTGGAACTATAGGTGTATTTGGAGGGACTATGAAAGAAGACAAGAATGAATTATATGCGATGAGCGGTTTTGAGAGATTCAAGTACAAGTTTGTCCACTTCTTTACGGGGATACCTTCCGCAATTGGGAATCTTTGTAAAAAAGTAGGCAGAGGGATCGGGAGTTTCTTTAAATGGCTTGGAAGTGACCTTAAGGATATCGGGGTTACATTTGCGGAAGGAGACTGGAAAACCCGTCTTTCTTTCCTGATCATGGGCTTTGGCCCGATAACGCGCAAGTTGTTTGCGCGCGGTATTGCCTTTCTGGCATTGGAAGTTTTATTTATTGTTTACATGGCAACGATCGGAGTCGAATATGTGTCCCAGTTTGGTACATTAGGTACGCATACATCAGGATTCAATGATGACGGCACAATGTCATATGGGGATAACAGTTTCCTGATCCTGTTGTTTGGTTTGCTCACGATCATTTTTATTGTTGCATTTATTCTCTTATGGCGTATGAATATACGTGAGAACCGCAGAGAAGAACTGGTCTTAAAGAGCGGCAAGCAGCTTCCGACAAACGGATCGGATCTGCGTTCCCTGCTGGATTCTAATTTTGATAAAACGCTGCTGGCACTTCCGGTGGCCGGCGTGTTTATTTTTACGGTTCTGCCGATCATCTTCATGATCTGCGTTGCCTTTACCAATTATGATTTTGACCATCAGGCGCCGAACAACCTGTTTACCTGGGTGGGATTTGAGAACTTTAAGAATATGTTCTCCTTTGGCGGAGCCGGTTTTGGCCATACTTTCTATAAAGTATTGGGCTGGACGCTGGTATGGGCGTTCTTTGCAACATTCCTGAATTATTTTGCAGGAATGGCGGTTGCGATCCTGATCAACAAGAAGGGCGTTAAGTTTAAGAAATTATGGAGAACGATCCTCGTTATGACGATTGCTGTGCCGCAGTTCGTGTCTTTACTTTATGTTTCTAAGATGTTTGCAAACGACGGTATGCTGAATGCTTATTTCATGAAATGGGGATGGGTATCGAGTCCGATTCCATTCTGGACGAATGCGACGCTTGCGCGCATTACCATTATTGTGATCAACCTGTGGGTTGGCATTCCGTATGTTATGCTGATCACAACCGGTATTTTGATGAACATTCCGGAAGACTTATACGAGAGTGCGAGGATTGACGGCGCGAATGCGTTCCAGATGTTCCGCAAGATCACGCTTCCGTATATGCTGTTTGTAACAGGACCGTATCTTCTGACTTCGTTTACGGGCAATCTGAACAACTTCAATATCATTTTCCTGTTGTCCGGAGGCGGACCGTATACAACTGACCTGACCGGCGGTGCCGGACGTACGGATCTGCTGGTTACATGGCTGTATAAGATGACATTGAATAATACCAATTATTGTATGGCTGCGGTTATCGGTATCGCGGTATTCGTTGCAACTGCAGTGATTTCGTTGGTAGTATATAATATCCTACCTTCAGTGAAAGATGAGGAGGGATTCCAATAATGGCAAAAGAGCAGAAATTACACAAACAGCACAAAGCGCTGAGCAATACAATTGCACATATTGCATTGATCATAATAAGTATTATTTGGTTGTTCCCATTTTTTGGAATCATTATGCAGAGTTTCCGCTCTTTTGAAACTGAGTTTGGCGGAATGGTCAACTACCTGATCCCAAAACACTTTTCCTTAGATTCCTATAAATGGCTTTTCAGCAGTGACAGCCAGTTCTTCCGCTGGTATGGGAATACGCTGACAATTGCAATTTTTGTTGCGATCGGACAGACGATCTTCGTATTGTTTGTAAGTTATGCGTTGTCAAGAATGCGTTTCAGAGGACGTAAGGCATTGATGAACTTCTGGCTGATCCTGGGAATGTTCCCTGGATTCCTTACGATGATCTGTCTGTATTTCCTGTTAAAGCAGTTTGGACTGACACAGGAAGGCGCGATTCCGGGCTTGATCTTGATTTCCGTAGCAAGTTCCGGTATGGGATACTATGTATGTAAAGGTTTCTTTGATACGATTCCGAAGTCTCTGGATGAGGCGGCGCGTATCGACGGAGCTTCCAGAGCGAGGATCTTCTTTACGATGACGATTCCGCTTGCAAGACCGATCATTATCTATACGGCATTGACCGCATTCATGGCTCCATGGTGCGACTACATCTTTGCTTCGTATGTTGCGTTTGGTTACAGCAAGAGTTATAACGTGGCGGTCGCTTTGTATCGGTGGGTAAATACGAATGACTATCAGGGTTATTTCACAAGATTTTGTGCGGGTGGTATTTTAGTAGCAGTTCCGGTAACGATCTTATTCATGTGCTTGCAGAAGTACTATGTAGAAGGTGTAACCGGCGGTGCAGTAAAAGGTTAATGATCCTGATGACCGGCAGCCAGATGGCTGCCGGTTTTTCGCTTTATGGGAAATTCCGTCGGCATTTCCTATGGTACAAAAAGCCCTCCGGGCGGAAATTTGTTTGAAAGAAAAGATTGGGAGCGGGATATGAGGAAAAAAATCATAAGCGCGGCGCTGGCCGTTGTTCTGCTGCTTGCGCTGCTGGCGGGTTGCAGACAGGAAGATCCGGTTACGAAGAATAAGATCAAATATGCTTACGAGCAGGATCTTAATGTGATTGATGATAATTACCGGAATTATTATGAGATCTTTGTCTATTCTTTTTATGATACGGACGAGGACGGGATCGGAGATTTAAACGGGGTAACGGAAAAGCTGGATTATATTAAGGATATGGGCTTTAACGGGATCTGGCTGATGCCGGTCATGCCGTCGCCGACGTATCACAAGTATGATGTGAAGGATTACTGCGCGATCGATCCGGAATACGGTACGATGGAGGATATGGAACGGCTGATCGAAGAATGCCATAAGCGGGATATCCGCCTGATCATCGATTTTGTCATCAATCATACGTCTTCCCAGCATCCGTGGTTTCAGGAGGCGTGCGCGTACTTAAGGGGACTTTCGGACGGCGAACAGCCGGACAGCAGCGAGTGCCCGTATGTGGACTATTATCATTTTTCAGAAAAGAAGGAAAGCGGAACCTATTATCCGGTGAGCGGTTCCGACTGGTATTATGAGGGTAGTTTCTGGTCGGAAATGCCGGATCTGAACTTAAAGAGCGATGCGCTTCGCGAAGAACTGGAAGAAACAGCGGATTTCTGGCTGGAACGCGGGATCGACGGTTTCCGGATGGACGCCGCGATGCATTTTGAAGAAAACAGTACCAGCTTTAATAATGATGTCTTGAATTGGCTGTATACATACTGCACGGATCAGAATCCGGATTTTTACATGGTTTCCGAAGTGTGGGCAGGGCTTTCGATCGTTGAGGAATATTACGGCAGCAAGACGCCGAGCTTCTTTAATTTCGACGGGGCGAGCGCTGAGGGGCTTCTGGTAAAGACCGTAAGGGGGCAGAGTTCGGCGGAGAACTTTGTCGATCAGATGATCCAATACGAGGAATTGTTCTCTGCGGAGAATCCGGATTATATTGACGCGCCGTTTCTGACCAACCACGATATGGTGCGCGTGGCGAATAATCTGATGAGTAAGGAAGAAGATCTGAAAATGGCGTGCGGACTGCTCATGACGATGAACGGAAGCCCGTTTGTCTATTACGGGGAAGAGATCGGAATGTCGAGCAAGGGCACGAAGGATGAGAATAAGCGGATTCCGATGTTCTGGTCGGATACGGACGAGACGGGCATGACCGACGGGCCGCAGGATATGGATCCGGGCATTGTATCGGAGTTCCCGAGCGCGGAAGAACAGTTGACGGACGGTTATTCCCTGTTGAATTACTATAAGAGGGCGCTTCGGCTGCGCAACGAGAATCCGGAGATCGCAAGGGGAACGGTTACGAAGGTGGAAGCGCTCTGCGAAGGAGAGACGGCGGCGGCCGTAAAGACCTGGCAGGACAGTACGATCGGGATCGTTTACAATACATCGGAAGAGGAAGCGGCGCTGAATCTGGAGGGAACCGAGCTTTCCGGCATGAAGATCCGGGGCTATCTGACGCTGGACGGCGAGGAAATTACGCTGGATGACGGAACGCTTACGATGCCGGCGAAGTCGATCTGTATTCTGAAGTGATAATTATTTGACTTTTTCCTTAGAGTTATTGTTATTTTGCTGAAAATGGAGTATAATTGTACGTGATAGCAAGATAAAGCGCTAAGAGAGGATATCCCTTATGAAAAAAGATACTTTAAATAAGGAAAAGGCGGAGATGAACAAAGCGCCGGATGGTGCAAAGAAAGCGGCGAAGGCTGCACAGAAGGCATCTTCGAAGAAAACTGCTTCGAAGAAAAACGCCTCTAAGAAAGCATCTTCGAAAAAAGCAGATTCTAAGAAAGCGAATTCCAAGAAAGCGGCTGGTGCAAAGCCTAAGACCAAGAAGCAGGGAAAGCGGACCAATGAGGTGCGGAGTGCGTCCGTGCCGCTGTTTCGGAGCCTGCGTCTGCGCCTGATCCTGTCGTTTTTCGTTCCGGTGATCTGCATTATCGTTCTGGGCGTTGCTTCGTATCAGAAGGCGTCGCGGTCGATCGTGGCGAATTATAAGGAGTCGTCTTCCCAGACGGCGGATATGATGCGCCAGTACGTGGAACTGGTAGTCAACAGCGAGAAGGATAATTTTAAGCCGTATGTGATCGATGCGGATATGAGGTTGTATTTTTCCGGATTGAAGAGTGAATATGAAGAGGCGAGCACGGGTAAGACGTATGCGGATGAGATCCGTAATATGATCTCTCTGGACCGGAAGCTTGCGAGCATTTATTTTCTCGGGGATGAAGGGCGCAGCATTTATGTGGGTTCTTCCAAGCTGCCGGATGACGCGTATGCTCAATATATTGAATCGGCGCAAGGAAAAATGGTTTCAGAAAATACGAACAAGTGGTATCTTTTGGGACAGGACAGGGAAACGGATGAACCGCTTGGAATTGCGACAGATGACTATTCTCTCCGGCTTGCGTATCGGATGGGAAGTTTAAAGGCAATTATGCTGATCAATCTGGATGCATCATATATCCGGGATGCGATGGTGTCTCTGGATCCGGGAAAAGGCGGTTATGTTGCGCTGGTAACAGCAGACGGGAAAGAATTTTATTCGGATGAATCCCAGTTTGACGAGCCGCTGATCTATGGAACGGATTTTTACCAGAAGGCTCTGGAGTCCGAGGATATTACCGGGAACAGGAGCGTGGAATTAAACGGCAAGGCGTATCTGTTCGTGTACAGCCGTCTGGAAGAAGGAGATGCGATGGTCGCGGCGTTGATCCCGTCGGAACAGCTTCTGGCGCAGTCGCGGGAGATCCAGCTTCTTTCCATCGTGCTGACAGCGGTTGCGGCCGTGATCGCGATCGGGCTTGGTATGCTGATCTCGGGCCAGATCTCCAGGACGATTAATTACATTCTGGCTCAGCTGAATAAGGTGTCGCACGGTGATCTGACGGTTCATCTGGAAACGAAGAAGAAGGATGAGCTCGGAATGCTCTGTGTGGGCGTGAATGATACGATCGCCAATGTCAAGAATCTGATCGTTACCGTAAATGATGTCAGCAGCCAGCTGACGGATGCGGCGGCTTATGTCACCGATGCGTCGGGAACGTTTATGAATACCTCGCAGGATATCCAGCAGGCGGTATCGGAGATCGAGATCGGCGTGAACAAGCTGGACAGCGGTTCGGAGAACTGCCTGAATCAGATGGATTCCTTATCCGGGAAGATTACGAATGTGAGTGTCAATGCGGACGAGATCGGGAAACTGACTTCTTCGACCGGACAGACGATCAACGACGGTATCCAGTCCGTACAGGGATTGACCAAGAGCGCGGAATCGACTTCCCAGATCACGAGGGAAGTCATCGAGGCGATCGAAGAACTGGAAGAGAAATCCAGATCGATCAGCAAGATCGTATCTGCGATCAACGATATTGCCGAGCAGACGAATCTGCTTTCGCTGAATGCTTCGATCGAGGCGGCGAGAGCCGGAGAAGCAGGACGCGGATTTGCGGTAGTTGCGGAGGAGATCCGGAAGCTGTCGGATCAGTGCCTGAATTCCGCCGGACAGATTTCCAGCATCGTTACGGAGATCGTGGGAAAGACCGGCGAAGTAGTGGAGATTGCACGGCAGGCGGAGGAAGTGGTATCGACACAGGCGGGAGCCGTAGAAGATACGACCAATTCCTTCCGTTCCATCGACCAGCAGGTAAAATCGCTTCTGGATGCGCTGGGGACGATTTCCAGCAACGTGGAGGAGATGAACAGTTCGCGTTCGGAAACGTTGGAGGCGATCGAGAGTATTTCAGCCGTATCGGCGGAGACGGCGGCAAGTTCGACTTCGGTTTATACGACGGCGGGAACTCAGCTGGATGCCAGTCAGGAATTGGGCAAGGCGGCGAATCAGCTGCGTGAGAGAGCGGATAGACTGGTTGAGATTCTCCGGACGTTTCACGTATAGAGAGAGATGCAAAAACCGATTCTTTGGAATCGGTTTTTGTTCCGTATACTCGATTGTTTGGAGAGGGATTATGAGAACGATACTGATTGTGATTTATTTATTTTTCTATTTTCTTCTGGGACTGCCGGTGCTTGGCGTGGAATGGATTATATCAAGATTTAATAAACCGCTTGCGGATATCCAGACGCTGCGCATTGTACAGTGGGGCTTCCGCTGCATCCTGTTTATCAGCGGAGTCCGTCTGGAAGTGGAAGGGCATGAACATGTGCCGGAAGGAGAAGCCGTGCTTTATATCGGAAACCACAGGGGCTTTTTCGACGTTGTTGCGACGTATACGCTCTGTCCGTCGCTGACCGGCTATATCGCAAAGAGTGGGATCGACCGCGTTCCGGTTTTAAATCTCTTTATGAAGCGGATTTACTGCCTGTTCTTAGAGCGGGATGACGTAAAACAGGGGCTTCAGGTGATTCTGCAGGCGATTTCTTATGTGAAGAGCGGCATTTCCATCTGTATTTTCCCGGAAGGGACGCGCAATAAGGACCGCGAGCATCCGGATGCCCTCCTGCCGTTTAAGGAAGGGAGCTTTAAGATCGCGCAGAAAACCGGCTGCAAGATCATTCCGATGGCAATCCATGGAAGCGCGGATATTTTAGAGAACCATTTTCCATGGGTGCATAAGGGAACGATCCGCATCCGTTACGGCGAGCCGATCATCGTCTCCGATCTGGAGAAGGAACAGCAGAAGAAACTGGGAGCCTACTGCCGGGATGTAATCGCAGAAATGTTAAATGAGAATTAAATAAAAGAAGATTAAAGATAAAGTTGTCATATCGGATAAGCCCCTGCCATACAATGTGGAAAGAAAGATGGGGCGAGGAAAGATGAGAAATCGTATGTTATTGGCAGCGGCAGTGTTCTGCACGGCCGGACTGCTCGCGGGGTGCGCGGCTTTGACGGCGAAGAGTGAGAAGATCCGGGATCTGGAGTATACCGTGGTGAAGGAGGAAGATCTGCCGGAGGAACTGCGGCTGCAGATCGACGAGAAAAAAGAAGCAAGATTTAAGATTACCTACCAGAGCGACGGATACCTGTATATTGCCAGCGGATACGGCGAGCAGGAGACCGGGGGATACAGTATTGCGATGAAGGAGCTGTACCTGTCTGACAATGCCGTCTATTTCGACACGGAACTCTGCGGGCCGCAGAAAGGGGAAACGATCAACCACGCACCGAGTTATCCGTATATTGTCGTCAAAACGGAGGCGGTGGAGAAACCGGTGGTCTTTCAGTGAAAAAAGTTAATTTACTATTGTCAAAGCTTTTACACTTTGCTATAATAAAATCACTAGATATAGTATCAGAGTGCTGAAGAATCACAAAATAGAGGAGGCAGAGTATGGAACAGGCGATTATCAATAAGGTAAGGGCATCCGTTTACCAGCAGTGCGGGAGCCGGGTTATGATTCAGCTTGACCGCGGTCGCAACAAGATAGATATCCAGGAAGGCGTGATCCAGAAGGCGTACCCGAGCGTATTTACCGTTTTGGTGGATGATGAAAGGGAGGAGAATCCTCCGCAGCTCTTATCGTTCAGTTACACGGATATCATTACCAAGGACATCCGCATGAAGCTTTGCTGATGGATTTTCACATGAGATGCATAAAGTTCCTTTACTTCGAATAAGTATTTATACAAATCAGTATCGATACAAAGTTTGAAGTGGAGGAATTTTTTATTGGAATTAGAGAGGCAGAGCGTCAGGAGGGTTCACGAGAAAGGCCGGGCGTTTACACAGATCACGTTAGATGACGATTACATTGTAAAGGACAGTAAGCCGGATGCGGTAAAGATCATACATACGCAGGGAAATATTGTTTTCGAAGAATCGCGGGTAAGCAATCAGGCGGTCTGGGTTACGGGAAAACTGGAGTTTCAGATGCTTTACCGCAGCGATGATGCCTACAATAAGCTGGAGGTTTGCGAGGGAGCCGTTCCGTTTCAGGAGAAGATCATCATGGAAGGGATCGAAGAGATGGATCCGGTGAAACTCCATGCGGCGGTGGAGGATCTGTCCGTGGGGCTCATCAATTCCAGAAAACTGGCGGTGCGGGCCGTGGTGGATCTGCTGGCGGTATGCGAGGAAAACACGGAAGATGAACTGGCGTGCGGGCTGGTCATGGGAGACGGATACGAGCAGAGGATCGAGGAACGGGAGATTTTAAAGCTGCTGCTTGCCAAAAAGGATATTTTCCGGATCCGGAACGAGATCAAGCTGTCAAATTCCAAGCCGAATATCCGCCGGCTTCTCTGGTACGGGATCGATGTGCGCAATACCGAGAGCAGTTTTTCCAACGGAAGGATCCATATTCAGGGGGAGGCGTATATCGGATTTCTCTATCAGGGGGAAGAGGATGAGCAGATCCAGTGGCAGGAGACGATGCTTCCGTTTTCCGGGGAGGTGGACTGCGAGGAGTCCGCGGTTTGCGACATTTTCTGGATGAAGCTTGCGCCGGAAATGATGGAATTGGAAACGAAGGGCGATTATGACGGGGAAGCGCGTCTGCTCGGCGTGGAAATGGCGTTTGAGGTGGATTATAAACTCTGGAAGGAGGAAAAACTTCCGGTTCTGGAAGATGTCTACGCGCTGGACCGGAATGTCATTCCGAGGAAGGAACCGGGCATTTTTCCGCGCTTTCTGATGAAAAATGTCGCCAAAGTGCGGCTGGGGGAGCAGTTTTCGCTGGAGAAAAATCAGGAAAAGATCCTGCAGATCTGTTCGTGCAGCGGAACGATCCACGTAGACAAGACTGCGGCTGTCGATACAGGGGTTCAGTTTGACGGGATCCTGCGGGTGAACATTCTGTATTTTACGTCGGACGATAATTTCCCGATCGCCCATATGGAGGCGGTGCTTCCGTTTGAACAGCTGGTGGAAGTGGCGGGGATCGGCCCGGATACCTGGTTTGATTACGATGCCGCGGTGGATGCTTTGCAGGTGAATCTGCTGGATCACTCCGAGTACGAGGTAAAGGCGACGATCCGCCTGTCGGTGCTGGCGTTTGAGGAGGATACGTTCCAGAAACTTGCGGCGCTTGATGAGGAACCGCTGGATATGGAGCAGCTGATGGCGCAGCCGGGACTGGTCGGGTATGTTGTGCAGGAAAATGAAGAACTGTGGGATATCGCCAGAAAATACCATACGACGGTGGAAGAGATCATGGGAACGAACTCCTTGAAAACGCATAAGGTCCGGCCGGGCACGAAACTGATCATTGTGAAAAAGGTCGGCGCATGATGAGGAATACAGCGTGAAAAAAGATGGCATGATGCTAAGAAAATAGAAGGAATGCGAAGCAGCGGGATCAGGGGCACGGCGGATGCCCCTGGTTTCTTTTTTTAGCTTTTTTTAAACGTTTTAGCTATTTACTTTATCGCGGATTTGTGCAACAATAAGAGGTAGTGTTGACAGGTCGATAAGATGGAGGATTTGAATGGAATTTTTGAACGGCAAAGGAAATCGAAACGGGAAGCGCGTCGTATCGGCGCTTCTGGTGCTTAGTTTTTTAGTGGCGGTTCCTGCGCTTCAGGGAGGATCCGGGGATCCGCTCGGCGGTTCCTATGTGCTTGCCACGACGGCGAAGGACAAGAAGAATGAGGCGGAGCAGGGATTGTCGGACGTTGAGGACGACATCAGGGATATCGAGGGGCAGCAGAGCCAGATCAACAATCAGATCAGCAGCCAGGAGCAGAAGCTGGATGCGCTTTTAAAGCAGCAGGATGCGCTGAATGTGCAGATCGGCGAGACGCAGGCGCGCGCGGATCAGGCGAATCTGGATCTGGCGGCGGCCGAGGAGAAGCGGGATGAAGAATATGAGTCCATGAAGCTGCGGATCCAGTTTATGTATGAGAATAACACGGATGATTCCATCTGGTCGGCGATCTTTAATTCCAACGGATTTTCGGATATGCTCAACCGGATCGAATATATTGCGGATGTTTACCAGTCGGACCGGGAGCTGATGGATGCTTATGAACAGTCGGTGAAGGAAGTGGAAGATCTGACGATCCAGCTTGCGGCGGAAATGGATGAACTGTACGGTCTGCAGGAGAGCTATCTCGGACAGCAGGCGCAGATCGAGGAGCTTTTGAGCTCTTTAGCGGCGCAGTCGCAGAAATACGCCGAGCAGCTGGCCGAGGCGCAGCAGCGCGCGGAAAGCTACCGGAAGACGATTGCGGAGCAGGAAGAGATCATCCGGCAGCAGCAGATCGCGGAGGCCGAGGCGCGCAGAAGGCAGCAGGAGGAGGCAGCACGTGCACAGGCGCAGGCAAACGCGAATGCCAATAACAATACAAATACAAATACCGGGACGTCGTCGGATCCTGCGTTTACATCGTCCGTCAGCGGTCAGGAACTGGTCAGTTATGCGCTCCAGTTTGTCGGAAATCCTTATGTCTGGGGCGGAAACAGCCTGACGAAGGGGTGTGACTGTTCCGGTTTCGTGCATCTGGTGTATGAGCATTTTGGATTTTCTACGCCGCGGTATTCCCTGTCCTTTGCGAGCGTCGGGCAGCCGGTTTCCCGTGAGAACATCAAAGCGGGCGATATTGTGGTTTATTCCCCGAAGAACGGGGTCGGGCATGTTGCGATCTATATTGGAAACGGATGCATCGTAGAGGCGCAGGATGTCGGTGTGGGCATTACGTCTAACCGTTCGGTGGACTGCCGGTCGATCATGGCAATCCGCAGGCTTTTATAAACTATGAAGTTAAGGGAAAGAATCCGCCGTTTCCGGAGGAGTCCGAAGAAATATCTGGTTACGCTGGCGCTTTCCGTGCTGGTGGTCGTTCTCGGCTGGTATTCCATGCAGAACCGTTCCGGCAGGGACAGGCTGGTGTACGCGGATTCTCTGGATCTTGTTGCGGCAGAAGTAAACGGGGAAGAGCTGACGCTTCGAGATCTGGCTTTCTATGTTGCTTATGAGGAAGCGGAAGTGGAAGAGCGGGCGATCGCCTATGACCCCGATGATACAATTCAGTTCTGGAACCTGCATACCGACGGCGTGTTTATCCGGAATGCCGCGCGGAATGCCGCGATCCAGATGGCGATTCATGATGAGATTTTCTATCGGATGGCGATAGAGGAAGGAGTAGAATTAACCGAAGCGGAGGAAACGATGCTTCAGAACAGCATTAATGATTTCTGGCTCGATCTGACCGATGCCGGAAAGGAGATCCGCCTTGGAATTGCGCGGGAGGATATTGCGGCCGTCATGCGCAGGATTTCTTATGCGGATAAATACCAGCTGATCTATGCGAAACTGCATAACCTGGATTACGAAGACTGCGATTTTCCGGACGATGCATATCAGGAACTGTTAGAGAAACAGGATTTCCGGATATACGATAAAGTCTGGGATCGCGTGGATTTTGGCAACGTGACGTTAGAGCATTAAGAAAGAAGTAATCATATGTCAGTAAAAATTGGAAGAAACGATCCCTGCTGGTGCGGAAGCGGCAGAAAATACAAGACCTGCCATGCCGCTTTTGATGAAAGGATCGTAAGGTACGCATCGGCGGGGCATGTCGTACCGACGCGTGATATTATAAAAACTCCGGAACAGATTGCCGGGATTAAAGAAAGCGCAAAGATTAATATTGCAGTTTTGGATTATATTGAAGAACATATCCATGAAGGGATGAATACGGCGGAGATCGACCATATGGTATACGGGCTGACGACGAAGATGGGGGGGATCCCTGCACCGCTGAATTATGAGGGGTATCCGTACAGTGTATGTACTTCGGTGAACGAGCAGGTATGCCACGGATTCCCTTCCGAGAAAGTAGTTTTAAAAGAGGGAGATATTATCAATGTAGACTGTTCGACAGTCTTGAACGGTTATTTTTCGGACTCTTCCCGCATGTTCTGCATCGGGGAGGTCAGCCGGGAGAAACAGCATCTGGTGGATGTGACGCGGGAATGTGTGGAATTGGGGCTGAAAGAAGTGAAGCCCTGGGGATTTCTGGGCGATATGGGGCAGGCAGTGCATGACCATGCGTTTGCGAACGGTTATAGCGTCGTCCGGGAGATCGGCGGCCACGGCGTCGGGCTGAAATTCCACGAAGAGCCGTGGGTCGGATACAATTCGAAGCGCGGGACGGAGATGCTGATGGTGCCCGGAATGGTGTTTACGATAGAACCGATGGTCAATATGGGAAAAGCGGATATTATCATCGATAAGAAAAATAACTGGGAAGTGTACACGGCAGACGGGAAACCGTCCGCACAGTGGGAGATCATGGTTGCGGTGACGGAAGACGGCGCGGATGTGCTGTCGTGGTAGAAATGAGGCGGAAAAATGTCAGGGCGGAAGGCCCGCTGTTTACGGCGGGGCTTTCCGCCCTGTTTTGGTGCAACGGCTGCCGGTTATGGGATGGCTTTCCGCCCTGTTTTGGCGTAACGGCTGCTGGTTATGGGACGGCTTTCCACCCTTGTTACGATGTGCCGGACTGCCGTTTGCGGCAGACCATGCTAGACCGTAGTATTAACGCCGTTAATTGCGGCGTGCTCGTTTTCCGCCATCGGAATGATCAGGCATTTCTGCCCGTCGATGATCTGCGAGCGGATCTGGGGCGCTTTTTCCGGTTTGACGCGGAGCACAACATCGTAAGTCCGGGATTCTGCGGTATAGCGGTCAATCTCTTCCTGTTTTTCTGATAATTTCCGATCCTTTTCGCTGAGCTGCTGCGTCAGTGCGCCGACCTGTCCTTCCAGTTCCATCTTTTCCACGCGGACGGCATTCTGGACTAATGCCTTGCTGTCGATCACATGTTCCGCAGCCGGAGGCTGCTCCCCAAAGGTTTCATCAACGGATTTTTCGATGCGGGCCGCCTTTTCTTCCGGAATATTGCAGCCGGATAGGAGTTTGCCGACGGTGTCCCGGTCCAGAAGGAAAGGATCTTCTTCCGGTTCATGCGTTTCGGCATATTCTTCCGCCATCTGGTTTAAGTTCTGCTGGATGTCCAAAAGCAGGTCTTCCGTCCGTTCGTCTTCTGCGCCGAGGACGTTGCGGACGATGGAATGAAAGGCCATTTTCTGTTCCGTCGCGGTACGCTGCACCATGCACCCCAGCCCGTTTGCCATAAATTCGGAATGCGGTTCCTTGGTGTTTTTCGTATAAAACAACGTGGAATGGATGTCGGTGCTGCGGTCGTTGAACGCCGGGAACAAAAAGGCGGTATCCGGTGCGCCGACCACCCAGTCGCGGATGCGCGGGCCGATCCGGTGCTCGTCCTCCCGGTAGCCGAGCCCCGGTTTGGAAAGCGCCACCGGGCAGATCGCGCAGATCAGATATTCAAACACTTCTTCCGATTCGTCCAGATTGTTGTTGTCGCTGGTTCGCGTCATGACGTCGTAGGCGTCGTGGTAGAGCAGGATCAGGTAATTGCCCGCATGGTCGTAGGTGTCGATGATCAGGTCGTAATAGCGGTCCAGCAGCGTTTCGTCGGTCAGTTTCGTGTCGCGCAGAGCCATAAGGATCTGCTGGCGGCCGCCGACTTCCTCTTCTTCCATTGGGAATGGAAGCTCCAGAAGATTGTTGCCCAGCGTGCCCGAAAGCGTCTTATTGGCAATCTCCAGATATTTGTAAAATTCCTCTTCTTCCAGATTCAGAAAGCTGCCGCTGAATTGACAGACTTTGCTGCGGTTTCCGTCTACATAGCAGCCGCAGAGCCGCGTGAAAGTGGCGGCGTCTTTTTTGAAACGGCGTTTTAATTCCAGAACTTCTTTTTTATTCATGGTTCGTACTCCTCTTTTTTCGTTATTTTTCCATTATACCGCAATTGCGGGACGGCGGAAAGGAAAAAAGGAAAATATCGGGGAATCCGCTTGTTGGAGCCGAACTTCTGCGGTACAATAGTGGTGCGGTGAGCAGATACGGCGCGCTGATGCGGACGCAGAGTTGGATGCAGAGCCGGATGCGGAGCCGGAGGTAAGTTTTGGAAAGGGAGTTATGATGGAGGAGAGATTAAAGAAACAGCTGGATTTTTCCCTGGAGATCGATAAGGAAAAGAATGTAGCCCGCCAGACGCATCTTTCCGGGCACGGGCGGAACGAAAACGATGCGGAGCACGCCTGGCATATGGCGGTGATGGCGGTTTTGCTTTCCGAGTACGCCAATGATCCGGTGGACGTGCTGAAAGTCG
>CANQDS010000058.1 GCA_947593655.1 uncultured Lachnospiraceae bacterium
GATCATCTATTCGGAGAGTTTTCAGGCTCCGGGGATCGGTCATGCGGTTATGAACCGGCTGCTGAAAGCCGCCGGGCATCAGATCATTCATGTATAAGGTTAGAGAGAGATGGGAAAAATATGAAGGCTTATAATCGGATTATTTTTGTTGCCCAGACGGGGAGCACCCGTGAACCGATGGCAGCAGGAATCCTGAACGATTTTGTTCTGGCCAGGCCGGTTGAGGTTCTGGCGAGAGGACTTGTCGTTCTGTTCCCTGAGCCGATGAATCCCAAAGCCGAGGCGGTACTGATCAGCAACGGCATCAGCATGGAAGGATATACTTCAAAACAACTGGAAGAGACGGACTTGACGGAAGATACATTAGTGCTGACTATGGAAGGAATCCATCGGGAACGTATTTTGGAGACATATGAGAATGTGGATCCGGAGAATGTCCATGTTTTGACGGAATTTGTGGGGGATGAGCTGGAAGTCGTAAATCCTTACGGGGGTGCGCTTCCGGCATATGGACTTTGTTATGAGGCGCTGCGCAAGACGATCGGGAAACTTGTTGCGCTGCTGAACGGAGAAGAATAAGAGGGGATCATGTATGAAGGGGGAGAAACGGGAAGACTACATCAGCTGGGATGAGTATTTCATGGGCGTGGCGATGCTTTCCGGTATGCGCTCGAAGGATCCGAATACCCAGGTCGGCGCCTGCATCGTAAGCCCGGAGCATAAGATTTTGTCTATGGGCTACAACGGGTTTCCGTCGGGCTGTTCGGACGACGAATTTCCGTGGACGCGGGAAGGCGAGGACAATAAATACTTTTATGCGACGCACGGCGAGCTGAACGCTATTTTGAATTACCGGGGCGGGAGCCTGGAGGGCGCGACGATCTATGTGACGCTGTTCCCGTGCAACGAATGCGCGAAGGCGATCATCCAGTCGGGGATCCGCGAACTGGTTTACGACAGCGATAAGTACGACGGGACGCCGTCGGTGCTGGCGTCGAAGCGGATGCTCAAAGCGGCCGGTATCCGGATCCGCAGATACGCGCATACAGGCCGGAAGATCGCGATGGAGCTGTAGTATGAAGAAAGAAAACAGACAGATCATGGAATCGGTTGCCATGATCCTGCAGTTTGGAATATCGATGCTGGTTCCCATTTTCCTGTGTACGTTTATCGGGATCTGGATCGGCAGGAAATTTGATATTTTATGGATCGTAATCCCGTTTTTCTTTCTGGGAGCGTGCGCCGGTTTTACAAGCATCTACAAAATGTCAAAGAAATTCTGGGATCAGGACGGCCGCGGAGGGAAGAAAGATGTTAAGAAGGATCAATGATTCGCTGCCGGGGCTGGTGTTCGGAATCCTGCTTTACGGAGCGCTGCTTCAGGTTACGGGCATCTGGTTTGTAAAGGATAAGATCGGTTATTCCATCGGATTATGGTACGGGATCGCGATGGCCGTCGGCATGGCCATTAATCTTGCTATGGTCATTTACGACTCCGTGGAGATGGTCCAGGGAGATGAAAAGCACGCCAATCGCAGAATTATCGCGAAATCCATCCTGCGTTACATTGTAGTGGTAATTCTGTTTTTAATATTGGGCTTTTTCCGTTTTGGGAATTTATTTATGGCTGTTTTAGGGGTGTTTGGACTGAAAGTGTCTGCCTATATGCAGCCGCTTTTGGAAAAAGTATCCGGCAAATGGTTTGGAAGGAGGTGACAATGTGAGTCAAGCGATTTTACTGTCGGGTGAAGCGGAGATAGACTTTATGATCCACGGGATCATTCCCGTAGAAATTTTCGGTCAGAAGGTCTGGATCACAACTTCCCACGCCTGTATTCTGATCGTTATGGGGCTGATGCTGGTTTTTGCAATTGCTGCAAACCGCAAGATCAAACATGCATCGGAACGCCCGGACGCGTTTCAGAATGTGATTGAGCTGATCGTCGAAAAGCTGGATGGTATGGTGGCTGGCGAAATGGGGAAATGGGCGCCGAAGTTTGTGAATTATATCAGTACGATCTTTATGTTCATACTGCTCAGCAATATTTCCGGTTTACTGGGACTGCGGCCGCCGACCGCGGACTACGGTACGACGTTTGCGCTTGCCCTGATCACGTTTTTCATGATCCGTTATAACCAGATCAGGCATAACAGCGCAAAGGAGATCTGGACCGATCTGTGTTCGCCGTTACCGCCGTGGCTTCCGATCTGGATGCCGATCAATGTGATCAGCGAAATTGCGGTTCCGATCTCTCTTTCGCTGCGTTTGTTCGCAAACGTATTATCCGGAACAGTAATCATGGCGCTGGTGTATGGACTTCTCAATAAGTTCGCACTGATCTGGCCGGCAGCGCTTCACGTTTATTTTGACCTGTTTTCAGGCGGGATTCAGACATACGTTTTCTGTATGCTGACAATGACCTATGTTACTCAGGCCTGCGGTTCTGAGGAAGGCTAAAAAGATTTTTATTTTTAAGGAGGAATTTATTATGGATATCAATGGACAGGATTTAATCAGGGCATGTTCTGCAATCGGAGCAGGAATTGCAGTTATCTCAGGTATCGGTACCGGTATCGGACAGGGAAATGCGGCAGGTTACGGCGCATCTGCGGTAGGCCGCAATCCGGGCGCAAGAGGACAGATCATGTCTACCATGCTTTTGGGGCAGGCAGTTGCGGAGACGACCGGTTTGTATGGTCTGGTTGTTGCTCTGCTCTTACTTTTCGTTCATCCGTTAGGCTGATCATCAGGCGGATATGAGGGAAGGATTTTGATCCGACGGAAAGGAGAGTAGAAGATTGTTAGCAAATCAGACGTTTTTATTTAATCTGGACGCCCAACAGCTCTTCGATACGGCGCTGCTGGCAATTGCCGTGTTCTTTCTTTACCTTGCGATGTCGTATCTTTTGTTTAATCCGGCGCGTAAGCTGTTAAAAGACCGCCAGGAACGTATCAATGATGATATCGATACGGCCAAAGAGGATAAAGAACGTGCAGCAGCTTTAAAGGCAGAATATGAAGGGAAGTTAAAAGAGATTGATAAAGAGGCAGAAGTCATTCTTTCGGAAGCAAGACAGAAGGCTTTAAAGAACGAGACAAAGATTCTGGACGAGGCGAAAACGGAGGCTTCCCGCATCATTAAGCGTGCGCAGGAGGAAGCAGAGCTGGAAAAACGGCACGCAATGGACGATATGAAGCAGGAGATGATCCAGATTGCGGCCCTTATGGCACAGAAAGTTGTTGCCGCTTCTATCAATACACAGATTCAGGATACGCTGGTAGAAGAGACGTTGAAAGAAATGGGTGATTCGACATGGCTAAGCTAGTATCAAAAACGTACGGGGATGCATTGTTTGAGCTGGCGCTGGAAAACGGAACCATGGACGCCCTGCTGGAGGAGATCACGGCTGTTTCCACGGCACTGGCGGAAAACGAAGAACTGACGAAGCTCATGAATCATCCGAAGATCGTAAAGGAAGAAAAGATCCGTCTCATCGAGGACATCTTTTCGGGCAGAGTCTCCAGGGAACTGGTCGGAATGATGCGGATGCTCGTTGAGAAAGATCATTATAATGAAATGCAGGACGTATTTTCTTATTATATCGACTGCGTCAAGGAGCAGAAAGACATCGGAACCGCTTACGTGACATCGGCCGTGCCGTTAAGCGACGCGCAGAAAGCGGCGGTGGAGGAGCGGCTTTTGGCGACGACGAAATATCAGAAATTCGAAATGCATTATGATATGGACGCCGACCTGATCGGCGGAATGGTAATTCGGATAGGGGACAGAGTGGTGGACAGCAGCATTCGGACGAAGCTGTTCCATCTGACCAGCGAATTATCCAAAATACAGTTGAAAGTAGGTGAGGGCACTCCATGAATTTAAAACCAGAAGAAATCAGCTCGGTGATCAAAGAGCAGATTAAACGATATGCTGCCCAGCTGGAAGTTGCCGATGTGGGAACCGTAATCCAGGTCGCGGATGGGATTGCGCGTATCCACGGTCTGGAAAACGCGATGCAGGGCGAGCTTTTGGAATTCCCGGGCGAAGTTTATGGAATGGTATTGAACCTTGAAGAGGATAATGTTGGCGCCGTTTTGCTCGGTTCCGAGAAGAATATCAACGAGGGCGATACCGTAAAGACGACCGGCAGGGTAGTAGAGGTTCCGGTCGGAGATGCGATGCTGGGAAGAGTAGTCAATGCACTGGGACAGCCGATTGACGGGAAAGGGCCGATTGAAACCGCGAAATTCCGTCAGGTAGAGCGCGTGGCTTCCGGGGTTATTTCCAGAAAATCCGTAGATACCCCGCTGCAGACGGGTATCAAGGCGATCGATTCCATGATCCCGATCGGGCGCGGACAGCGTGAGCTGATCATCGGCGACCGCCAGACCGGAAAGACGGCGCTTGCGATCGATACGATCATCAATCAGAAAGGAAAAGGCGTTAAGTGTATTTATGTTGCGATCGGACAGAAGGCTTCCACGGTTGCTTCGATCGTAAAGACGCTGGAAGATTTCGGGGCGATCGGTTATACCACGGTCGTAGCGGCGACGGCGAGCGAACTTGCGCCGTTACAGTACATTGCTCCGTATGCGGGCTGTGCGATCGGGGAAGAGTGGATGGAGAACGGCGAAGACGTTCTGATCGTGTACGACGATCTGAGCAAACATGCGGCCGCTTACCGTACCCTGTCCCTGCTTCTGAAAAGACCGCCAGGGCGCGAGGCGTATCCGGGCGACGTATTCTACCTTCATTCAAGGCTTCTGGAACGTGCGGCGCGGCTGTCGGATAAACTCGGCGGCGGCTCCCTGACTGCGCTTCCGATCATCGAAACACAGGCAGGAGACGTATCGGCCTATATTCCGACCAACGTCATTTCCATTACGGACGGCCAGATCTACCTCGAGACGGAAATGTTTAACGCAGGTTTCCGTCCGGCGATCAACGCAGGCCTTTCCGTATCCCGTGTCGGCGGCTCCGCGCAGATCAAGGCGATGAAGAAGATCGCGGCTCCGATCCGTGTCGAACTGGCGCAGTACCGCGAGCTGGCGGCTTTCGCGCAGTTTGGTTCCGAACTGGACGCAGATACTTCCGAAAAGCTGGCGCAGGGCGAGCGCATCCAGGAGATGCTCAAACAGCCGCAGTACCAGCCGATGCCGGTAGAGAAGCAGGTTATCATCATCTATGCGGCGACAAAGAAATATCTTCTGGATATTCCGGTCAACGATGTGGAACGCTTCCAGAATACGCTCTTTGAATACATTGATACCAAGTATCCGGAAATCCCGGAGAGCATTTCGGAAACCAAGGTGATCGATGACGAAACCGAAGCGAAGCTGATCCGGGCGATCGAAGAGTGCAAAGCGTCTTTTGAGGCATAACGGCAGAAAGTAGGTGATTAGAAATGGCCTCCATGCGAGACATTAAGCGAAGAAAAAGCAGTATTACCAGTACGCAGCAGATCACCAAGGCAATGAAGCTCGTTTCTACCGTTAAGCTGCAAAAGGCGAGGAACCGGGCGGAACAGACGGATCCGTATTTTAATTATATGTACCGTACCGTGAAGTCCATTCTTTCCCAGAGCGGGAATATCAGCCATCCGTATCTGCTGGCGGGCGAATCCGCAAAGAAAGCGGTGGTTGTGATCACATCCAACCGCGGGCTTGCCGGAGGATACAACTCCAATGTGGTGAAGCTGATCACAGAAAGCGGAATGGCGAAGGAAGATCTGGATATCTATGCAGTCGGAGGAAAAGGCGCGGATAATCTGGAGCGGCGCGGCTACCATATTGTGGAAAATGCGTCCCAGATCATTGAGAATCCGACCTATCCGGATGCATCGGAGCTTTGCAGAAAGGTATTGACGGCGTATGCCGACGGCGAAGTCGGCGAGATCTATCTGGCGTATACCCATTTTAAAAATACGGTATCCCACGAGCCGCAGCTGATCCGCCTGCTTCCGGTAGAGATCGACGACGACGGGGAAGAAGAGGATTCCAATATCCTGATGAATTATGAGCCGAATGCGGAAGAAGCGCTGGATACGATCATACCGAAGTATGTCACGAGCCTGTTTTACGGCGCGCTGGTAGAAGCAGTCGCCAGCGAGAACGGCGCGAGGATGCAGGCAATGGATTCTGCAACCAGCAACGCGGAGGATATGATCAGCGACCTGACGCTTAAGTACAACCGTGCGCGTCAGGGTTCGATCACGCAGGAGCTGACGGAGATCATCGCAGGAGCGAATGCAATATCATGATTTTGTTACGAATTTGAATAAAATAAGGAGAATAGAAAATGGCAGATAAGAATGTTGGTAAGATCACACAGATTATCAGTGCCGTTCTGGATATTAAATTTCAGGAGGGTAATCTGCCTGAGATCAACGATGCAATCGAGATTCCGCTTTCCGACGGAAAGAAGCTGGTTGTAGAAGTTGCTCAGCATCTGGGTGACGATACGGTAAGATGTATTGCCATGGGACCAACGGACGGTCTGGTACGCGGCATGGACGCGATCGCGACAGGTACGCCGATCCGGGTTCCGGTTGGAGAGAATACGCTGGGCAGAATGTTTAACGTGCTTGGGAATCCGATTGACGAGATCGATCCGCCGACAACGGAGGAGAAATGGCCGATCCACCGTCATGCGCCTGCTTTTGAGGAGCAGGCGACCACGCAGGAGATGCTCGAGACGGGAATTAAGGTCGTGGATCTGCTCTGTCCGTATCAGAAGGGCGGAAAGATCGGACTGTTCGGCGGCGCCGGAGTAGGAAAAACGGTGCTGATCCAAGAACTGATCCACAATATCGCGACGGAGCACGGCGGATATTCGGTATTTACCGGCGTAGGCGAGCGTACCCGTGAGGGAAACGACCTTTACTATGAAATGAAGGAATCCGGCGTTATCGACAAGACGACGATGGTGTTCGGACAGATGAACGAGCCGCCGGGGGCGCGTATGCGCGTTGCCTTATCCGGCCTTACGATGGCGGAGTATTTCCGTGACCGCGGCGGGAAGGACGTGCTGCTGTTCATCGACAATATTTTCCGTTTCACGCAGGCAGGTTCCGAAGTGTCCGCACTTCTGGGGCGTATGCCGTCCGCGGTTGGTTATCAGCCGACTCTGCAGACGGAAATGGGCGCTTTGCAGGAGCGTATCACATCAACGAAAAACGGTTCCATTACTTCCGTTCAGGCGGTCTATGTACCGGCGGATGATCTGACGGATCCGGCTCCGGCGACGACGTTTGCCCATCTGGATGCGACGACCGTACTGGAACGTTCCATCGCAGAGCTCGGAATTTATCCGGCGGTGGATCCGCTGGCTTCCACTTCTCGTATTCTGGATCCGCGTATCGTGGGGCAGGGGCATTTTGAAGTGGCGCGCGGCGTTCAGGAGATTCTGCAGAGATATAAAGAACTGCAGGATATCATTGCCATCCTCGGAATGGATGAATTGTCCGAAGATGATAAGCTGGTCGTAAACCGTGCGAGAAAAGTGCAGAGATTTTTGTCGCAGCCGTTCTTTGTAGCCGGGCAGTTTACCGGACTGGAAGGAAAATACGTTCCGATTTCCGAGACGATCCGCGGATTCCGCGAAATACTGGAAGGAAAATGCGATGATATACCGGAAGGCCATTTCCTGAATGCAGGAAGCATCGATGAAGTGCGTGCCCGCGCGAAGTAAGGGGTGAGGATATGGCAGATGCAAATCGTATTTTCAAGGTAGAGATCATTACGCCGGACCGTGTCTTTTTTACCGGAGAGGCTGATTTTATCGAGTTCACGACGGAAGTTGGGGAGATCGGCGTATATAAAGAGCACATCCCTCTGACGACGGTGCTTGCTCCGGGCGTGGTGTCCATCCACAACAGCGGGGAGACAAAGATAGCTGCCGTTCATGCAGGGTTTGCGGAGATTCTGGGCGATAAGGTCACGCTTCTTGCGGAGATCGCCGAGTGGCCGGATGAGATCGATCTCGGACGCGCTGAGGCGGCGAAGGAGCGCGCGGAAGAGCGCATCCGCAGCCATGCCGCGGAGGTGGATATCAAACGCGCGGAATTTGCGCTCCGCAAGGCGCTGATCCGCATCGATGTCAAGGAAGCGCGGTAGAAAGAGTAAATGCATGTAACCGTTCAGCCCAGGACTTTGCACTTGCTGCAAAGTCGTAAGAATGTGTAAATTTTGCCGAGTGGGAATCCGGCTCTTTGCCGAAGGCAAACTTGAAATGAGCCGGATTCCGTAACTGTGAAGAGAAAGGGAGAATATGAATATTGTTAAGAAGGATTTAAACGAGTGTCCGTTCTGCGGTGGCACAAGGGTTTCTCTGGTTACGGATGAGAACAGCGGCAATTATATCCATTGCAGCGGATGCCACTGGACGTTTCTGCCGAGAACTTCATGGGACGTTGATGAAATGGTGGAGCGTTATAACGCAAGGACGGGCGGAACCGGCAGGGAAACCGCGGGAGAGGATCAGGAGGACAATATCGACGAGCTGCTTGCCCAGTGCCTGCGGTTCCGGGAAGGAACCGGTTCGAATACCAGCCTCTTTCCGCTGGAAGGGCGCTGATTATTCGGAACGTGAATCGACCGGCCGCATATTTGAAAAAGAGGATATACCTGATAATAGAAACGGGATCAGGCATGTCCTCTTTTCATTTAATGCATAATCACTTTTGCGAATTTCTTCTTGCCGCGCTTGACGATCATTCCGTCGCCGGAAAATGCATCCGGGCGGTAAACGGCTTTGATATCCGTGACTTTTTCGCTGTTGACGGAAACGCCGCCCTGCTGTACGGCGCGCCGCGCATCGGAACGGGTGTCGGCGAGGCCGGCTTTCACCAGAACAGACATGATATCCGGATCGCCTTCGGCAAAATCTTCCGGTGTTAGCTCGACGGTCGGCATGTTTTCGGAAGAACCGCCGCCTGCAAAGAGTGCATGGGAAGCTTCTTTTGCTTTCGAGGCCTCTTCTTCGCCGTGTACGAGTTTGGTCAGCTCAAAGGCAAGGATCTCTTTTGCTTCATTGAGCTGCGCGCCTTCCCAGCTTTCCATTGCGTCGATCTCTTCTAACGGAAGGAAGGTCAGCATCCGGATGCATTTTAATACGTCGGAGTCTGCGACATTCCGCCAGTACTGGAAGAATTCAAACGGGGAGGTCTTGGCCGGATCCAGCCATACTGCGCCGGACTGCGTTTTCCCCATCTTTTTCCCTTCAGAATTGAGAAGCAGGTTGATGGTCATGGCATATGCGTCTTTTCCCAGCTTCCGGCGGATGAGCTCGGTGCCGCCGAGCATATTGCTCCACTGGTCGTCGCCGCCGAACTGCATATTGCAGCCGTATTTCTGGAATAACGTGTAGAAGTCGAAGCTCTGCATGATCATGTAATTAAATTCCAGAAAACTTAAGCCTTTTTCCATTCTCTGTTTGTAGCACTCGGCGGTCAGCATCCGGTTGACGGAGAAATGAGGTCCGACATCGCGCAGCAGTTCGATGTAATTTAAATCCATCAGCCAGTCCGCGTTATTGACCAGAAGCGCCTTGCCGTCGGAAAAGTCGATAAAACGGCTCATCTGCTTCCGGAAACAGTCCACGTTGTGCTGAATGGTTTCCGTCGTCATCATCTGGCGCATGTCGGTGCGTCCGGACGGATCGCCGATCATAGCGGTTCCGCCGCCGATTAAGGCGATCGGCTTGTTTCCCGCCATCTGCAGGCGCTTCATCAGGCACAGCGCCATAAAGTGCCCCACATGGAGGCTGTCGGCCGTCGGATCAAAGCCGATGTAGAAAACGGCTTTCCCTGCGTTGATCAGTTCTTTGATTTCTTTTTCATCCGTTACCTGCGCGATCAGGCCGCGGGCAACTAATTCATCATATAAAGTCATGTAAACTCTCCTCTACTGTTTCAATTAAAGCTATTATAGTTATGCGGAGGTTTTATTGTCAATAAATATTTTTGCGGACGGATCAGCGCGGGCAGATCAGCGGCTGTTGCGGAGCCCCTCCGGAAGCGGGCGGCGTTTCGCGGTATATTCCGAAACATGGATCTCAATGATCGAAACAATGGAAACCATTTTGTCGGTAAAGGTGAAATCTTTGCCGGTCTGCGTTTTCATCAGGATGGAAAGCGCGCGTTTCTTCTCCTCCGTATCCTCCACGATCTCGGCGGTACCCCGGCCGATCACAGATTCATAAGTGGTTCCGTACTGGCACGCGACATCGCCTTCGAACGGAATGACGTTGCATTCCATCTCGAAGCAGACTTTCGGATTGGCGCGCATGACGTCGAGCTTGTAGCCTTTTGCCGCGCCGTGCAGATACAGCGTCAGCTCGTTGTTTTCCATTGTATATCCGTAGTTCATCGGAACCACGTAAGGCTCTCCGTTGTCGGAAAGTCCCAGATGGACGACCTTGCAGGTGTCCAGAATACGGATGATTTCGTTAAGATCCGTTACTTCGCGTTCTCTTCTTGTCATGGGAATCTCCTTTTCATGTTTATTTTTCGGGTGTTCTGTTTATAATTTTCAATATAAAGGGCGGATTGTCAAGAGATATTTTACAGCGGAACTTGATTTTGATACCTGTTTGGAGTTAAAATACATTGGGAGATTATAAAAGGAGAGGATAACAGATGCAGGATTTTTTACAGAGCGTACCGTTTGCCGTCATTCTGCTGCTTGCGGGCTTCGTCTTTCTGGTGAAAGGCGCGGATCTGTTCGTAGAGGGCAGTTCCAGCGTGGCAAAGAGGTTGAAAATACCGTCGATCATCATCGGGCTTACCATTGTGGCGATGGGAACCAGCCTTCCGGAAACGGCCGTCAGCGTAACGGCTTCGATCGCGGGAGATAATTCACTGGCTGTCAGTAATGCGGTCGGTTCCAATATTTTTAACCTGATGATGGTGATCGGGGTATGCGCGGTGATCACGCCGGTTACGGTCCAGCGGGCGACGCTGGTGTTTGATCTTCCGTTTTCCGCATTCTGCGCGGCTTTGCTGGTCGGATTGGGATTTGCGGGAATGACGCTGGGGCGGATGGACGGAATTCTGTTGTTAGCATTATTTGCAGGTTTTTTGTGCGGCATGATCCGTCATGTGTTAAAAGTCCGGAAGGAAGGAAACGCCGGACCGGAGGCAGAAGGGGAGGAGATACGCGCCCTGCCGCTTCCGCAGTGCTTTTTGTATATCGTGATCGGGATCGTCGGCATTAAATTCGGCGGGGACTGGGTGGTAGACAGCGCCAGTACGATCGCGGGCGCGTTTGGGATCGACCAGACGCTGATCGGACTGACGATCGTATCGATCGGGACGTCGCTGCCGGAGCTTGTAACATCCGTTGTGGCGGCGCGCAAGAAAGAAGTGGATATGGCGCTCGGCAATGCGATCGGTTCCAATATTTTTAATATCTTGATGGTGCTCGGCGTTGCGGCCGCGATCAGCCCGATCGGGTTTATCATGAACAACATCATTGATATCGCAGTACTTCTGGCGTTCAGCGTGATCACATGGATCTTTACGCTCACCAGCAGAAAACTGAACCGGGCGGAAGGAATTACCATGCTGATCTTGTATGCGGCGTATATGGTGTATATCTGCTGCCGGGCATAGAGAAAGGAAGGAGAGGAAAATGGCAATTGATTTTGAAAGGGTAAAACAGGAGATCGTTTCCGCAGGAAAGGACGTCGGGGCGAAAGCGAAAGAGGTATCCTCCGTGGCTAAGATCAAGCTGGATATCCGTGCGAAAGAGGATTTCCTTGAAAAACAGTATGCTGCATTGGGAAGGGCTTATTACAGTGCGCATAAAGATGAGGACGTTCCGGAAGAGACGGTTTTTGCGATCATCCGGGAAGCGGAAGAGGAACTGGAGAGGCTGAAAGATGAGCTTTTGACGCTTCAGGGCGCGGTTATCTGCCCGAGCTGCGGCTTAAAACAGACGGACGATTCCAGCTATTGCAAAAACTGCGGAGCCAGCCTGCGCGGATAACCGCGCGGGCCTCTGCCGCCTTTCGGCGGATGGGAACGGTTCTTTTTTCAAAATGGCGGTTCTGCCTTCTTTCCATAATTAATCATAAAACTTTATTGCACGAACGGTCGGGGCGCAGCGCATGAATGGCGTCCGCAGAAGTCGGATAATTTGTTATAATGATATTAAATTTTGTACAAAAGGTGAAATATCATTATGAAAAAGTATTCGAATCTTATTATTGCAGCAATATTGGCAGTTATTTCCTTTGCGGTCTGCTCTACGCATCTGCTGTACGCGTTTGATAAAATCCTGTCGGATCCGCTGTATCAGCATCCGACCAGCACCAATCCCAATATCAGAATCATTGCGATTGATGAAAAAACGCTTCAGGAATACGGCAAAACGGAGAACTGGAGCCGCGAGATCCCGGCGAAGCTGGTGGAAACGTTAAACCAGAGCGAATCGGTGCATCCTGCGGTCATTGCATTCGATGTGATGTACGTCAGCGACGCAGATCCTGAGACGGACGAATATTTTGCCGAGGCGTGCGGGAAATACAACAATGTGGTAACGGCGGTCAATGTGGTGCAGAAAACAAAGGTATCGCGCACCGAAAGCGGCGGCATGGAGATCGACAACAGCCATATCGATCTGGTCGAATATCCGTATAAAGCGTTAAAAGAAGTATCGGATTACGGTTTTGCCAATACTCTGCAGGATTCAGACGGCTACATCCGTTATGCGGGAACGGCCGTGGAATACGAAGGGGAAACGATCGAATCCCTGCCGCTTGTGGTCTACCGGAAGTACTGTCAGGCCGTCGGGGCCAAAGTGCAGATGCCGAAGACATTCTCCAATGGGATCTTTTCTTTTCAATTTTCCGGGAAAAGCGGTTCTTATGAAACGGTTTCCCTGTGCGATGTGTTAGAGGGCAGGATCGATCCGAAGGTTTTTAACGGTTCGATCGTCCTGATGGGCGCTTATGCTCCGGGAATGCAGGATGCGTATAATGTCGCGGTGCAAAAAGGCGCGCAGATGTACGGGGTGGAGATCCACGCCAATATTCTGGAGGCTTTGATGGAAGGAAAGACCGGGGTTGCGGTGGATGCCCGGCTGTACGCGCTGATCGTAATGCTTTTGACGCTGGCGTTTTATTTTGTATGCAGGAAGGTAAAGATCGTCCCGGAAGCGGTTCTGGCGGCGGTTCTGATCGCGGCGGATCTTCTGGCCGGGGTGCTGCTTTACCGGAACGGCCTGGTGGTCGATCTGATCGAGCTTCCGGTTTTTCTGATCCTGATTTTTGCCTATGATCTGGTACACGGCTATCTTGCCGAGATCCTGCGCCGCCGGAAAGTCGTCAATGCGTTTAAGAAGTATGTTGCGCCGCAGGTTGTGGATGAAATTTCCAAAAAAGGCGATTTCAAGCTGGTGCTGGGCGGAGAAAACCGCCATGTTGCGGTTCTGTTTGTGGATATCCGCGGATTTACGCCGATGTCGGAGAATCTGATGCCGGAACAGGTGGTTGAGATCCTGAACGAATATCTGGATCTGACGACTCATGCGATCTTTCAGAACGGCGGAACGCTCGATAAATTCATCGGTGATGCTACTATGGCGGTGTTTAATGCGCCGTTTGATCTGGACGATTACATCTACCGGGCGGTCTGTACGGCGAGGGATATCGCGGCGGGAAGCGAAGAACTGCATAATAAATTAATGGAGCGGTTCGGCAAGAGCGTAAGCTTCGGAATCGGCGTCAACTGCGGAAACGCCGTAGTCGGAAATATCGGCTGCGATTTTCGGATGGATTATACGGCGATCGGAGATACGGTCAATACGGCGGCGCGTCTGGAGAGCAACGCCAAGCGCGGGCAGATCCTGATCAGCAGCGACGTATATGAGGCGGTTAAAGACCGCGTGGAAGTTACCGAAGTGGGCGTGATCCCGCTGAAAGGGAAGAGCAACGGCGTCTTTGTCTATCAGCTGGATAAGGTATTATAAAAATAAACGGGGAGCAGAAGATGGGGGACATTTATCTCATACCGGACAGGGAGCATATCAAAGACAGTCTGGAAATCACAGAACAGTACGGTGCCTTTTTCGAATACAATGATTTCTATGCGCCGGAAGTATTGGAGGATAAAGGGGAGATCCGCAAACGGATCGCTTTTTACCGGGATCTGGGAAGGGACTGCAGCAAGGATACGTTGCACGGGGCGTTTCTGGATGTTACGCTCCACAGCGATGATCCGGCGATCCGGGAAATTTCCATGAAGCGGATCCGGCAGTCTATGGATATCGCGGAGGAGCTCGGCGTCCGGGGCGTGGTTTTCCACACCAATACCATTCCGAATTTTCGTTCGGGATTTTATCTTGAAAACTGGCTGGAGCGCAACGAGCGTTTCTGGCGGCAGATGCTCCGGGAATATCCAAAGCTTTGGATTTTTATGGAAAATATGTTTGATGAAACGCCGGAACTTTTAGAACAGCTTGCGGTAAGGATGCAGGATGAAACGCGTTTCGGCCTGTGCTTTGACTATGCGCACGCCTGTGTGTTTGGAGACGGGATTGCGGAATGGGCAAAGAGGTTGTGTCCGCATACCCGGCATATGCATATCAATGACAATGATCTTGCCGCCGATCTGCACCAGAGCGTGGGAAGCGGCCGGATCGACTGGCAGCAGTACGACCGCCTGATGCGGGAATATGCGGCGGACTGTTCGGTGCTGGTTGAAGTCAGATCGGCACAGGGACAGAGGGAATCCATTGAGTATCTGAAAAAGAATCGTTTTTATCCATTTTAGCCAGACAGCGGAAGGAGAACAGTTGCTATGTTAGGACGGGAAGAATTAAGGGAAGTAGTTCATATCGGGATTGAACTGACGACAGAGAAAGATAAGAACCGCCTGTTGGAGAAAATGCTGATCAAGGCGATGGATATTTCGGGCTGTGATGCGGGCACGCTTTATCTGTTCCGCGATAACTGCCTGCATTTTAAGATTATGAAAACATTGTCGCAGAATGTCAGCCGGGGCGAACACGGGGAGGAGATCGATCTTCCGCCGGTGCCGCTTGCGGAGGGAAATGTCTGCGCGTATGCGGCAATCCACAGGGAACTTGTCAATATTGCGGACGTTTACCACAGCGACCGGTTTGATTTTTCCGGACCGAAGAAATACGATTCGATCACCGGATACCGTACCGGTTCCATGCTCGTCATTCCGATGGAGGATGCGGAAAATGTTCTGGTCGGCGTCTTACAGCTGATGAATAAGTTGGATGAAAACGGAAATGTTATCGTGTTTACGGAAGATGATGAATTTGCGATCCGTTCGCTGGGTTCGATGGCGGCGGTTTCCTTGTCCGGCATGATCTATATTGATGAGATCAAGGAACAGCTTCATTCGTTTGTTTCGGCGTTTGCAACGGCGGTTGATGAGCGGACTCCGTACAACGGCTCCCATACCCGCAAGGTTACGGTATACGCCGGGATTTTGGCGGATTATATCAATGAAAAGCACCGCCTGGGAGAAACGGAGGAATATTTTGACGAAAACCGCAAGGAACAGCTGGAACTGGCGGCTGCGCTCCACGATATCGGAAAGATGACCGTGCCGCTTTCCGTTATGAATAAGGCGACGCGACTGGACGACGGCCTGCAGAAGGTGGAGGACCGTTTCCGTCTGCTGGGGGCTTACTGTGAAATCGATTACTGCAAGGGCAGGCTGACGAAAGAGGAGTATGAAGAGAAATCCGCTTATTTTACGGACAGCATGGAGTTTATCCGCGCAGTCAACGCGGCGGGATTTATGCCGGATGAGAAACTGGCGCGCGTTGCGGAGATCGCCGGGCATACCTATACAACGGAGAGCGGGGAGGAGATTCCGTATCTTACGGAATATGAAAAGAACTGTTTAAGCATCCGGAAGGGGACGCTGACGGATGAAGAACGCGAGATCATGGAAAGCCATGTAGTCATGACGGAGAAAATACTGGATCAGGTGCATTTTAATGTCCGGTATTCCAATGTGAAGCGTTTTGCGGCGTCGCATCATGAACTTTTGAACGGAAGCGGATACCCGCGGCATTTGACGGCGGAGGATCTGGAACTGGAGAGCCGGATCTTAGCGGTGGTGGACGTATACGATGCGCTGACCTGTACGGACCGGCCGTATAAAACCCCGATTCCAAAGCCGAAAGCGTTTGGGATCCTTCATTCGATGGCGGAGGAAGGAAAACTCGAAGACCGCCTGATCGTGTGGCTGGAGGAGGCGCTTCGGGATGTCAGCGATCAGGATATTGAGGACCGGATGTTTTAATCCGATAGAGGGGGCGGGCATATGGCTCATAAGGGAACAGGAAAGATACATATTTGGAAACGTCTGCTGGCAGGTCTGCTGTGTGTTTCTCTGTGCATATGTTCCGCGGCGGTCCTGCGGCTGCAGGAGGTTGCGGGAGCGGTAGGGGATACGGTGCAGATCACTTATGATCTGAACGGCGGGACACTGGAACTGGAGGGGTTTCAGGAAACGCAGACGCTTACTCAGGGAGAGGATTCGACGGATGGCACGTTTACAATCACGATGCCGGATACAGATCCGATCCGGAAAGGGTATACGTTTCAGGGATGGCTGATGAATGTTACGACGTCGTCCGGCACAGAAGTTCAGGGTTCCAAGGAGGAGCTGCTACAGGCGGGCGAACAGGCGGATCATTTAACAGGGAGTCTTAATCAATTCAAGTATTCAGATTTTAATGAGGTAAAATTAATCGCACAGTGGGAAGCGGTTTCTACCTTTTTGCTTATTACACAAGAGGAGGGAAATCCGGTTTATGATGCATTTCAGCCAACGAGTGAAAATGTCCGCGGAGCAAGTTTAGAGGAGCAGGAGGATGGGAGTTTTGTCGTTATTCAGACAGACGAATCGGTTGAGGCTGAAATTCTTCTTCCTGATGTGACGGTAGATGAAGATTATCAGTTTCTGTTTTGGGAAGCATCTTATCATGAGAATGATAATTATGAAGAACGGTATGCAGAGCCGGGTGGGTGGCTGAAACTAAAAAACGGGAATTGTACCATTTACCCGGTTTGTGCCAGGAAGTGCTATGTTACGGTCTTGTTTGAGTCTGATAAGGACAGTGATAATGTTAAGAATATGCCGGATCCATCGGAAGAGATGCCGGCAGAGTATATTTTTAATCCAGAAGCAGGGGATAAGTTTGATTGGTATTTGACCGGTTATACCCTGCCGGAAGAAGAACCGGTTCGTGAGGGATATTTCTTTGATAATTGGCTGATAATGGATACGGCGGTGATGGAGCACATATTTTCTCCAGGTCAGGAAGTAACGGCAGCTGACAGGGTGAAAATACATGATGCGTTTGGCAGCGGAGAGGAGGCATACCATAAATCTGCCAGATTTAAAGCGCAATGGCAGAAAATCAAATCGGCGGAATTTATTTTTAAGGGAACAGAAAATGGAGATGAAGAAGTTACCGGACTTCCGGCGCTTGATGCCATAGAGCAGGAAACGAAGGAGCAGACGGAGTTTACCGTCAGGATTCCGGAACAGGAACCGATAAGGGAAGGTTATACCTTTCTGGGATGGATGTATGAGTCATCCAATGAAGCGGATAATTATAATGGTATGATATTACAGCCCGGTGCAGATATAACGGGAACATTTGGCGAAATACGAGGGGAGTGGAACGAACAGCAGGTATACGTAGAAAATGGTACGACAACGGTGACTTTTACCGCACAGTGGTCGCCGACCGGAACGTTTACGTTTTCTACGGACGAGGCGGTGGCTCAGGGAATCGAGCTGATCGTTGAGAATTTTACTCCGGAAACGGCTGTGAGCGGGATTAAGGACGGAAGTCTGCAGCAGGACGACAATCGTTATACGGTTACGCAGCCGAATGAGAACACCACGCAGTATCAGCTGACTCTGCCGGATGCTTCCTTTAGCGGAACGGATTCCGAGGGGAGAAGCTGGACGTTTACCGGGTGGCGTGTCAATGAAACGGACTACTCGCCGGGCGACTCGCTGGAATTAAATTACGGGGAAGAAACAACCATCTTCGCTGTCGGGGAGCAAACACGGCTTGCGAATGTCCTGTTTGAAAAAAATGCCGGAAACGATGAAGTTTCCAATATGCCGGAAACAATAGAGAACACGGAACTTTACTACTATCAGGGACAGAACAGCTGGCTGCTGGTGTGTACAATGCCGGAGGAAGTTCCGGAGCGTTTCGGTTATAAGTTTCTGGGATGGAAATATGATGACAGGGAAAATTTATATTCTGCCGGTGAGGAAATCACATCCGAGGAATGGATTGTTCCGGAGTCTGATTCGAGCGGTGCGGTTACGGATGTAACTTTTACCGCGCAATGGGAGCAGCTTCCGACAACGGTGCTTACCTTTAACATTGATGAGGCGCCGTCGGCTGTTCATTATACTTTTGATCCGGCAGCGGATATCGAAGGAGCGACGGGAAAGCAGAGTGCGGAAAATGCGAACAGCTGGATTGCCGTTCAGGAAGAAGGGGAAACGGGAACGTTCCGGATCCGTCTTCCGGAAGCTGCGATGGACGGGGAGTACCAGTTTGCGTATTGGCGGATCATTTCTGCGAATCAAACGTTCAATCAGAACCTGAAAGCGGGGGAATGGCTGTCGGTTGAAACATTCGGGGAGGATCTTACGATTACCCCGGAAAGTGTGCCGATCCGTTATGCGGATATCGCATTTGTGCAGAATGCAGGAAATGATCCGGTGGAGAATATGCCGCAGGATGCAGCAGATGTAAAAGGTACTTATGTGCTGGATGAGGATTCCTACCAATCCGCGCAGTCTGCGTCAGATGTGTCGACGTGGTATCTGGAATATACGCTTCCAGAGGATGAGCCGGAGCGGGAAGGGTATTTCTTTACCGGATGGACATATGAACAGGGAGGAAGTGTTCATACCGTCAATTCGGGCGATGCGCTGACAGGAACGGTGTATCCGCTGGAAGGAAGCGAGAACCATCAGACCGTGACGTTTACGGCACAGTGGACGAAGCGGCAGACCGGAACCTTCCATTTTTCCACAACGGATCCGAATGCGGAACTGAAACTTGTGGATTTTAATACTGCGGATTCGGTAGTGGACGGCGCGTGCGTGGAAAACGAAGACGGCACTTATACGGTTACGCAGACGGATATCCAGAAGGATTCCTACACGGTTACGCTTCCGGA
>CANQDS010000059.1 GCA_947593655.1 uncultured Lachnospiraceae bacterium
GGCCTCGGCGAGGGCGGCAAGTACCATGTCAAGGCGACGGAAAATCCGCTGCCGGAGAGCGAGGTTTTGACGTTTGCGCTTGCCGGGAACCAGAATTGCGGGAAAACGACGCTGTTTAACCAGCTGACCGGCTCCAATCAGCATGTCGGCAATTTCCCCGGCGTAACGGTTGACCGGAAAGACGGCAGGATCAGGGGGCACGCCAATACCCTGATCACGGATCTGCCGGGAATCTACTCGATGTCGCCGTATTCCAGCGAAGAGATCGTGACGCGGGCGTTTGTCCTTAACGAGCATCCGAAGGGGATCATCAACATCGTGGATGCGTCCAATATTGAGCGGAATCTGTATCTGACCATGCAGCTGATGGAACTGGATATCCCGATGGTGCTGGCGTTAAATATGATGGATGAGGTGCGCGGGAACGGCGGTTCTATCCAGATCAATGAAATGGAGGAGCTTCTGGGGATCCCGGTCGTTCCGATCTCCGCGGCAAAGAACGAAGGGATTAACGAGCTGGTCAGCCATGCGCTGCATGTGGCCAAGTATCAGGAGCGGCCGGGGCGGATCGATTTCTGCGGCGCGGATACGAACGGCGGCGCCGTCCACCGGTGCCTCCATGCGATCATGCATCTGATCGAAGACCATGCGAAGCGGGCGGGTATCCCGCTTCGTTTTGCGGCAAGCAAGCTGGCGGAGGGCGATGCGGATATTCTGGAGAGCCTCGAACTGGATCAGAACGAGAAGGAAATGTTGGAGCATATCATCCGCCAGATGGAGAAGGAGAGCGGAATGGACTGCGCGGCGGCGGTTGCCGATATGCGTTTCTCCTTTATCCGGAGCGTATGCGATGCGGCTGTGGTGAAGCCAAAGGAGAGCCGGGAACATGCCAGAAGCGCGAAGATCGACCGGATCCTGACCGGGAAATACACGGCGATCCCGGCGTTTATCGCCATTATGGGGATCGTGTTCTGGCTGACGTTCAACGTGATCGGCGCATGGCTGCAGGAATTGATGGAAATGGGGGTTGCGTGGCTTTCGGGCCTTGCCGATGAGGCGCTGCTTGCGATGCATGTCAATCCGGCGATCCATTCCCTCGTGATCGACGGGATCTTTACGGGCGTCGGCAGCGTTTTGAGTTTTCTGCCGATCATCGTAACGCTGTTTTTCTTTTTATCGCTGCTGGAGGACAGCGGCTATATTGCAAGAGTGGCTTTCGTAATGGACCGTCTGCTGCGCAAGATCGGCCTTTCCGGCCGGAGCATCGTCCCGATGCTGATCGGGTTCGGATGTACGGTGCCGGGCGTGATGGCGACGCGGACGCTTCCTTCGGAGCGGGACAGAAAGATCACGATCCTTCTGACGCCGTTTATGAGCTGCTCGGCCAAAGTGCCGATCTACGGCTTTTTTACCGCGGTATTTTTTCCGGGGCACGGGGCGGTTATCATGATCGGGCTGTATCTGTTAGGGATCGTGCTCGGCGTTCTGATGGCGCTTCTGATGAAAGGAACGGTCTTTAAAGGCGAGGCTGTGCCGTTTGTCATGGAGCTTCCGAACTACCGGATGCCGGGGGCGAAGAATGTCGGGCATCTGCTGTGGGACAAGGCGAAGGATTTTCTGCAGAGAGCCTTTACGATCATCTTTCTGGCGACGATCGTCATCTGGTTTTTACAGACGTTTGATTTCCGGCTGAACATTGTAACGGATTCCCAGAACAGTATTCTGGCGGGAGCGGCAAGCCTGATCGCGCCGGTTCTTTCCCCGCTGGGGCTGGGCGACTGGAGGATTTCGACAGCGCTCATATCCGGTTTTCTGGCAAAGGAAAGCGTGGTTTCGACGCTTGCCGTCCTTTTCGGCAGCACAGAGATGCTCGCACAGACGCTGGCGCCGTCTGCGGCCGCAGGACTTTTGGTGTTCTGTCTTTTGTATACGCCGTGCGTGGCGGCGATCGCTTCGGTTAAGCGGGAACTCGGTATGAAATGGGCGTTGTTTGTGGTTGCGGGCCAGTGTATGATCGCATGGATCGCCGCGTTTGCGGTACGGATGATCGGGCTTTTGGCCGGATTGGGCTAAGATGGAAACAAGGATACAGGGGCTGTCGCAACAGCCCCTTTTTGTATGCATGCCGTAGCATGCAGAAAGGCTGCCAGTGGCAGGCTTTCTGTATTTATGCTTTCCAGAAATATGCGCTGTATGGCGGAAGCTCATACCCGCCGTTTATCTGCATCGTTTCTCCGGAGATCAGATCGGTTACTTCGGAAGTTCCGGCGTCAAATCCGGCGAAGAACGGGCTGTCAACGGCGTTTATCGCGACGTAGACGCGTTCATTTTCCCATTCCCGGCAGAAGATGCACTGCTGGTTGGTAAGAACCACCGAGCGGAAAGAGCCGTACTGAAGGGCTTTCGAAGCGCGTTTTGCAAGGGAAAGCCGGTGGATCCATTCCGTCAGTTCGTTGGAAACCGGTTCCTCATAAGAACGGCGCAGAGACGGATCGCCTTCTTCCTTTCTTCCTTCCGCGCCCCACTCGCTGCCGTAGTAGACGCACGGGATGCCCGGCATACCGAATGCGATCGCATAGATCAGCGGCAGATGCGCAGGATTGCTCAAAATGCTTGCCACGCGCGTAACGTCGTGGTTGTCGACGAACGAGAGCAGATGGCGGCCTTTGTACAGCGTCCACTGTTCCGGGCCGAACTGGCGCATCAGGGAGTGGTTGATCTCGAACATATTCATGGAGTTAAAGCTGGAATGAAGTCCCTTGTAACATTCGTAATTGGTCACGGAATGAAGCATGGAATCGTTCATGATCTGGTTGTAGTCGCCGTGCAGCGTTTCCCCGAGCAGGAAAAAGTCCGGTTTTAAGCCTTCGCAGAAGGAACGGAGCCGCCGCATGAAATCATGGTCCAGACAGTATGCGACGTCCAGACGGAGGCCGTCGATGTCAAATTCCTCCACCCAGCCTTTGATCGCGGAAAAAATATGCTGGATCACATCTTCATTGCGCAGATTCAGCTTGACCAGATCGTAATTGCCTTCCCAGCCTTCGTACCACAGTCCGTCGTTGTAATTGGAATTGCCGTCAAAGGCGATCCGTCCGAACCAGCTGGTATAGGCAGAACGCTCCCTGTTTTTTAACACATCTTCAAACGCCCAGAATCCTCTGCCGACATGGTTGAATACGCCGTCCAAAACGACGCGGATGCTCGCCTCGTGCAGATTGCGGCACACGTCCGCGAAGTCCTCGTTGGTTCCCAGACGCGTATCGATCTTCGTATAATCCCGTGTATTGTAGCCGTGGGTGTCGGATTCAAAGACCGGGGAAAAGTAGACGGCGTTCGCCCCCACTTCGTCTTTGATGTGCGGGATCCAGTCGTTTACTTTTAAGATACGGTGCTCTAAAATGCCGTCGTTTTCAAACGGCGCACCGCAGAATCCCAGCGGATAGATTTGATAAAAAACACTTTCATAAGCCCACATAATTTGTCTCCTTGCATGAAAAATAGTATAGATAAAAAAACAGTTACAGTTCCCTGGCTGACCAGCGAACTGTAACTTCGCAGGCTCAATTTGTAAATCTGCTTCGCAAATAGAGCCTGCTCAACCTTGTTTCATGTTCTTATGTATCCAGACAGCAAGATGTCCGGATGCTGTGATGGTCTTAACTGGAACAGCTGATCACGCCGCCGCGTGAAAGCCTTTCCAAATCAGACAAAAGATGCATACATTTTTATATAGAATCATTTAGGATTAGAAATCCTTCAGAGAAGCGGCGCGTTTCTCTAAGAATGCGCCCATGCCTTCCTTCTTGTCGTCGGTATCGTTGACAACGCCGAAGAGGTTCGCTTCCATCTCAACCGCATTCTTGATATCCATATCGTAGCCGTTGTTGATCGCCGCTTTCGCAAGGGAAACCGCGTAGCTTCCTTTGGAAATGATCTTAGCCGCCATCGCTTTGGCCGTCGGCATCAGCTCTTCCTTGGCAACGACTTTGTTCACAAGGCCGATGCGGTAAGCTTCGTTTGCGTCGATGTTATCGCAGGTGAAGATCATCTCTTTTGCACGTCCCATGCCGACCAGACGGGCAAGGCGCTGGGTTCCGCCGAATCCCGGAATGATTCCGAGTCCGCATTCCGGCTGTCCGAAAACGGCGTTGTCGGAAGCGATGCGGATGTCACATGCCATCGCGATCTCACAGCCGCCGCCGAGTGCGAAGCCGTTGACTGCCGCGATCGTAACCTGACGCATGTTGTTCAGCTTAAAGAACGGCTCGGAAGCCTTGATGCCGAATGCGCGCGCCTGCGGAGCGGTAAAGTTGACCATCTCGGCAATATCCGCGCCTGCAACGAACGATTTAAACTCGTTGCCCTTCTTATCCGGGCCGCCGGTTAAGATAACGACCTTCACATCGTCTCTTGCCTCGATCTCGGTAAGAGCGGTGTTCAACTCGTCAAGCGTCTCGCTGTTTAAGGCGTTTAACGCGGCCGGTCTGGAAATCGCAAGAACGGCAATCTCGTCTGCAACGTCTAACTGTAAATTCTGAAATTCACTCATCGTAAAAATCCTCCTATCTTTGGACAAAATTGATAGTTTAATCCTAGCATTTTGGGAAAAGGTTGTCAAGGCTGGCTCCATTTGCGAAGCAAAGTTCCGGTTCGCTGGTCAACTACTGAACTGGAATGTCATGAATGAACGGAAAATGGTCATAAAATGATATTGTGCGATTTGCAAAAACGTTGTAAGATAATAGAAAAAGGGAACCGATATAGAAATAAAGGGAAGTAAGGCAGCGGTGCAGCCGCAATATCAGAAAGGAGGTGAAGATGATGAGTATGAATTATAATTTGTTCTCCGGTGTTTCCGGAAGCAGCGGAAGTTTCAACTGGATTTCGGACTGGAACAGCATCAAGAGCGGAACCTACGGCAGGCTGATGAAGGCTTACTACGGGGATTCCGGCCATACGGCCAGCTCCAGCAAGTCGGATTCGGCAAGCAAGGCGAAGACGAACAATGTCCTGGATCAGATTCTGGAAGAGAAGAAGCATCCGACGGTATCCCAGGAGGTACAGGATGCCAATTCCAAACTGTCGTCTGGAATTTCCAGCCTGAAGAATTCGGTATCGGCGCTTCAGAACGAAGATACCTTCAAGGATTCGGAAGACGGGACGACGAGTGCTGCGGACAATGCAGCTTCAGCGATGAAGAATTTTGTTTCCCAGTACAACAGCGTCGTCGGCGCGGCGAAGAAATCCACCTTAAGCAGGCAGACGTCGCATATCGCGTCCATGATGAAGACCACGGACGCTTATAAGAAGCAGCTGGAGGAGATCGGCGTTACGCTTAATAAGGACGGAACGCTGCAGTTCAACGAGGGCAAGTTTAAGTCGGCGGATCTTTCCAAGGTGCAGGATCTCTTCTCGAGGGATAATGTCATGAGCTACGGCTCGACGGTCAATGCCCGCCTTGGATTTGCGAGCGCTTCTTCTGCGGCCGTGCAGAGCACGGAGAAGGAGGAAGACACCAAAGAGCCGGATGCAGTAACCTATGAGGGCGCAGCCGCCCTGAAGGGCAATATTGCCGATCTGACATCCGATGACCTTTACAAAAAGGTTACCGGCAAGGACGGAAGCGAGCAGTATGACACGGACCGGATCTTTGATGCGGTGAAGAAATTCGCCGGCAATTACAACAGTATGCTGGATACGGCGCGTTTCAGCGTTAATTCCGGCGTATCGTCCAATCTGGCGTGGATCATGGAAAAGACGTCGCAGAACAAGGATGCCTTAGGCAAGCTGGGAATTACCGTAGGGAAAGACGGGAAACTGACAGTGGACGAAGATGCATTTAAGAAATCCGATATGTCCGACGTAGAGAAGTTCTTCAAGAAATACGGCCCTTCGATCGCCAATCAGGTATCGCTTGTCGATTACTACCTGACGACGCAGGCCGGTGTATCCAGCAATTATACCGAAGACGGAGCGTATTATGCGCAGGGAAGCTATCGGTTTGATACTGCCGGATAAGGTTTCAGCAATGATGCGAAAGACCGGGACTGCCGCTTTTACAATGGAAATTGTAAAGCGGCAGTTTTTTCCGTGTCCGGATCAGGAATAAGGAGAAAAAAATGATCGATGATTTTGACCTGGCGCAGTTAGTCGCGCCGCTTCAGGACTGGTTCCGGGAAAATGCGCGGATCCTGCCGTGGCGGGACGATCCGCAGCCGTATCATGTGTGGGTATCGGAAATCATGCTGCAGCAGACGCGGGTGGAAGCGGTAAAACCGTATTATGAGCGCTTCATGAAGGAACTGCCGGATGTGGCGGCGCTGGCCGGATGCCCGCAGGAACGCCTGCTCAAGCTCTGGGAAGGGCTGGGGTATTACAACCGCGTCCGGAACCTGCAGGCCGCCGCGGTGCAGGTGATGGAAGAATACGGCGGCGTGATCCCGTCCGGACGCAAAGAACTGCTGGGGTTAAAAGGCATCGGGAGCTACACGGCGGGGGCGATCGCTTCGATCGCGTACCAAAAGCCCGTTCCGGCGGTCGACGGAAACGTGCTTCGCGTGCTTTCCCGCGTCGCCGCGGATGACTCGGATATCGGGAAACCGTCCGTGAAAAACCATATCGAAGAGAAGCTGTTCGAGCTGATGGAAACCTGCGCCCGAAAAGACGGGGACAAGACGCTTGATCCCCGGATCTTCAATCAGGCGCTGATGGAGTTAGGAGCGGTCGTCTGCGTTCCGAACGGCGCGCCGCACTGCGGGGAATGTCCGTGGAAAGGGCTCTGCCGGGCAAGGCGCGAGGAGAGGATTTCGGAGCTTCCGGTCAAAACAAAAGCAAAAGAGCGCCGGTGCGTGGACCTGACGGTGCTTCTGCTGCGGGACGGGGACCGTGTGGCGATCCACAAGCGGGGGAAAAAGGGGCTTCTGGCGGGAATGTACGAACTTCCGAACCGGGAAGGGCATCTGCAGCCGGAGGAAGTGCTGGCCTATGTCCGGGAAATGGGCTGTTCACCGCTGCGGATCCAGCCGCTTGCGCCGGCAAAACATATTTTTTCCCATGTGGAATGGCATATGATCGGTTATGCGGTGTCGGTAGCGGAAGCGGAGGACGGTCCGGAATGGCTGTTCGTCGAGGCGGAAGATGCCCGGGAGCGGTACGCGATCCCGGCGGCGTTTGCCCGCTATGCGCAGTATATGAACATCCCGGTGGGGATCACGGAGGAAGACTTCGCGCCGCAGCAGTCCGCGGGCGGTTCCGGAAACGGATGATGCATAGAAAGAAGATGCATATAAAAAGAAGATGCGTATAAAAAGAGGAAACCGGTGCATGTAACATGCACCGGCTTTGGTTATGAAAAAGAAACTTTGCTGGCTTCTGGCTTTCGGTTGATTGTAGTATAGGAAAGAATTGTGAAATGGGTGTGTTAAGTTTATGAGAAATTTGTTAATAAAATATGAACATTTTTGTACTCATGCCTCAATCAAAAGAAAAATGAAAAAATGTTTGGATACATGGATAAAATGTGTATAATAGGTTATGGAAAATGATGGAAACACCAAAAGAAAGGATAACGGATATGTTTGATACGATTATTGTCGGAGCGGGGATTGCAGGAGCGGTTACCGCGCGGAAACTTGCGGAGGAAGGAAACCGAAACGTGCTGGTGATCGAGCGCAGGAACCATATCGGCGGAAACTGCTACGACTGCCCGGACGAGCACGGGATCCTGATCCATGCGTACGGTCCGCATATTTTCCATACGGATAATGAGCGCGTGCGGGAATACCTGTCGCGTTTTACGGAATGGTATGATTTCGGGCATGAAGTAGTGGCAAAGGTCGGCGAGAAGCTGATCCCGGTGCCGTTTAACCTGAATACGCTTCATATGGTCTACGAGGAGGAGAAGGCCGATCGTCTGGGGAAAAAGCTGATCGCGGAATACGGCGAGGGCAGCCGCGTCCCGATCATGAAGCTGCGGGAGAACGCGGATCCGGATGTGCGGGAGATTGCGGAGTATGTGTACCAGAATGTATTTCTGCGCTATACGATGAAACAGTGGGGGCAGAAGCCGGAAGAGATCAGTCCGGAGGTAACGGGGCGCGTTCCGGTGGTGATCTCTTATGACAACCGCTATTTTAAGGACAAATACCAGAGCGTGCCGGCCGACGGCTTTACTCCGATGTTCGAAAAAATGCTGGATCACGAGCGGATCGAAGTCTGGACGAATACGGACTGTGCGGATGTGCTTGCTTTCGCGGAAGGGAAGATCTATTTCCAGGGCGAAGAATTTACCGGGGATCTGGTCTATACCGGCGCGATCGACGAACTGTTTGACTGCCGGTTCGGAAGGCTGCCGTACCGTTCGCTGGATTTCCGGTTTGAGCATCTGGATACGGACTCTTACCAGGGACACAGCGTAGTCAACTATACGGTCAGCGAGGACTTTACCAGAATTACGGAGTTTAAATTCCTGACCGGGCAGAAAGACGCTGACGGGACGACGATCGTAAGGGAGTATCCGTTTGCGTACACCGGAGCCGAAGGGGAGATTCCGTACTATGCGATCCTCGAAGACGCCAATCGGGAGCTTTACCGGAAATACAAGGCGCTGACGGAAGATTATAAGGGCTTTTACCTTCTGGGGCGTCTGGCGGAATATCAATATTATAACATCGATGCGATGGCGTTAAAGGCGCTGGAGCTTGCCGACCGGCTGATGGCGGCGGAATGATAAGGAGCATGAGGGGAAAAAGATGAAACTGCTTACTTTTGCAATACCTTGTTACAATTCAGAGGCATACATGGAGAAATGTATCGAATCCATTCTTCCGGGCGGCGAAGATGTGGAAATCCTGATCGTGGACGACGGTTCGACGGACCGGACGGCGGAGATCGCGGACGCTTACGAGGAGAAATATCCGGGCATCGTGCGGGCCATCCATCAGGAGAACGGCGGGCACGGCGAAGCGGTCAATACCGGGATCCGCAATGCGTCGGGGCTTTATTTCAAAGTGGTGGACAGCGACGACTGGGTGGATGAGGACGCCTACCGGAAGATCCTTGCGACGTTAAAGGATCTTGCGGGCGGGGGCGAAAGCCTGGACATGCTGCTGGCCAACTATGTATATGAGAAAGAGGGCGTTAAGCACAAACGGGTGATGCGCCAGACCGGTTTTCCGAAGGACCGCATTTTTACCTGGAGCGACGTGCGCCATTTTCACAAAGGGCATTATATCCTGATGCATTCGGTGATCTACCGGACGAAGCTGCTGCGGGAATGCGGGCTGGAACTGCCGAAGCATACGTTTTACGTGGACAATCTCTATGTCTATCAGCCGCTTCCGTCGGTGCGCAATATGTATTATCTCGATGTGGATTTTTACCGCTATTTCATCGGGCGGGAAGACCAGTCGGTGAATGAAAGCGTTATGATCAGCCGGATCGACCAGCAGATCAAAGTCAATAAGCTGATGATCGATTCCTACGACCTGTGGAAGATCCCGAATGTGAAATGCCGCAAGTATATGTTTAACTATCTGGAGATCATAACCGTCGTTTCCACGGTCATGCTGCTGCGTTCCGGAACCGTGGAAAATCTGGAGAAAAAGCGGGAACTCTGGGGATACATCAAGAAGAAGGATATCCGGCTGTTCCATCATCTGCGCAGAGGCATCATGGGGAACACCATGAACCTGCCGGGGCGGGGCGGGCGGAAGATCTCGATCGCCGCGTACCGGATCTCGCAGAAAGTGGTAGGGTTTAACTAGGGAGCCAAACCGCGAAGAAATTCCGATCAAATAAAAAGCGTCCGGATCCTTCTGTACGGGGAATCCGGGCGCTTTTCCACAATTCATAACGTATTGGACTATTGGACATATCGACATACCAAAAGTCCGCAAAAGCGTTAATCAACGTTATGAGTCTGGTTTAAAAGTTCTGTTTTCATATCATATAATTTCTGCGACAGATCAACATAGATTTCCTGCGGATTGACGAACCGCTTCGTTTCATCCCAGAGCGTGTCCTTTTCCTTCATGCAGATCTCGCGGATCTCCATAACGGAAGGGGAGTGGTAGACGGCTTTGCCGTTTTTGATCACCGGGATCAGCATTTCGCGCATGTGGTAGGTGCCGCCCGCGAGCTTGGTCTTTTTCCACGGTGCGTTCGGATCGAACAGCTTTAGATCCTTTGACTCGTCAAATACCTCGTCCGCAAGGCAGATCAGGTCGGCGCGGATCTTTCCGGTTGCGTTGTCATAGATCCGGTAGAAGGTTTTGTTTCCCGGATTCGTTACTTTTTCTACGTTTTCCGAAAGTTTGATCTTCGGGATGAAATCTCCGTTTTCGTTCCGGATCGCCGCCAGTTTGTATACGCCTCCGAAGGAAGGGTTGTCCTTGGAGGTGATCAGGTTCGTACCTACGCCCCATGAAGTAATGGTCGCCCCCTGGCTTTTCAGTGATTCGATCAGGTACTCGTCCAGATCGTTGGAAGCGGAGATCACGGCGTCGGTAAAACCGGCATTATCCAGCATTTTGCGGACTTTTTTGGACAGGTACGCAAGGTCTCCGCTGTCCATGCGGATGCCGTAATAGCTCGAGTGGATCCCGGCATCGCGCATTTCCCGGAAAACGCGGATCGCGTTCGGAACGCCGGATTTTAAGGTGTCGTAGGTATCGACGAGCAGGATGCAGGCGTTCGGATAGAGCTTTGCATATTCGCGGAAAGCGGTATATTCATCCGGAAAACTCATGATCCAGCTGTGGGCGTGCGTGCCGAGAACCGGAACGTCGAACATCTGGCCGGTCAGCACGTTGGAAGTTCCCTTGCAGCCGCCGATCACCGCGGCCCTTGCGCCGTAGGTGCCCGAATCCGGCCCCTGTGCGCGCCGCAGACCGAATTCCATCACGCCGTCGCCCTGTGCGGCGTAGCAGACGCGCGCCGCTTTGGTCGCGATCAGGCTCTGGTGGTTTATGATATTGAGCACGGCCGTTTCGATCAGCTGCGCTTCCATGATCGGAGCGACGACCTTCAGCATCGGCTCCCGCGGGAACATCACGCTCCCTTCCGGAATCGCGTAGATATCGCCGGAAAAATGGAATTTCGATAAATATTCCAGAAAATCTTCTTCAAAAATATGAAGGCTCCGCAGATAGGCGATGTCTTCCTCGTCAAAATGCAGGTTTTCAATATAGTCGATGACCTGTTCGAGCCCTGCGCAGATCGAGTATCCGCCGCCGCACGGGTTATTGCGGTAGAAGGCGTCGAAAATGGCGATGTCGTTGTTTTGCGTCTGAAAATACCCCTGCATCATGGTGATCTCATAGAGATCAGTCAGCAGGGTAAGGTTTAATGTACTCATGGCAGAAAATCCTTTCCTTTCACTAGAATTTAGTATTAGTGTATCATTTCCGCAGAATTTTGCAATGCGGTAGTTGATATTTTATGGCAGACTATGTAAAATAGAAGGGAATGCATACATTGAGGTGAAAGATTATGAAGAAAAAAAGCGATTCCATCACCTTCGGGTTGATTTCCATGATACTCGGGATCCTTTCCGTATTTTTGTTTGCCACCTGCGTCAACTATGTGCTGATCATTCTTTCGGTAGTCTTCGGGATCGTCCAGATCGTCAGCTGCCGGCAGAAAGGGATGGCAATAACGGGCTTTGTAACATCCGGGATCTCCCTGATCTTAAGCGTCCTGCTCTGGTGCTTTGTTTTTCAGGCAGTGCTGGCTATGGGGCGGGGCGGCGGATATTATTATGAGGAACAGGAAAATGATTATCATGGTTTGAATGATTACGCCCCGTACGGCGGCGCTTCCGTGGAACCGGAAGAACTTTAAACACAGCAAAGGAGAGCATGAATGGAACAGGAAACAATATTAAAGGTGGAAAATCTTTCCAAGACTTTCCGCCTTTCCAGAAAGCAGCAGCGGCTCCAGAAGGTAAAGGAGCGGCAGAAGAAGGCGGTCAGCAACCTGTCTTTTTCCGCGTACAAAGGCGAGATCTTCGGCCTGCTCGGGCCGAACGGGGCGGGCAAGACGACGACGCTTCGGATGCTTGCGACGCTGATCCGCCCGGACAGCGGGGATGCGCAGGTGGACGGCGCCAGCATTATGAAACAGCCGGAGCTGGTGCGCAGCAAGATCGGTTTTTTGACCAGCGAATTAAAGCTGGAGAATTTTTTCACGCCGAATTACCTCTTTGATTTCTTTTCCAGCCTGTACGGCGTGGAAGCGGAGGTACGCGAGGAGCGGAAGCGGCGGATGTTTTCCCGTTTCGGGATCGATGAATTTGCGGAAGTGAAGGTGGCGAACCTCTCAACCGGGATGAAGCAGAAGACTTCCCTGGTCATTTCCCTGGTGCACGATCCGGATATCATCATTTTCGACGAGCCGACCAACGGCTTAGACGTCATCACGGCAAGGACCGTGACGGATTTTCTGAAGGAATTGAAACAGGAGGGCAAGACGATCCTGCTTTCCACCCATATCTTTGATCTGGTGGAGAAGCTCTGCGACCGCGTGGGAATCATCATGGACGGCCAGATGATCGTCTGCGATTCGCTTGCCGCCCTTACGGAGGAAGAAAGCCTGGAAGATAAGTTTTTCCGGATCTATCAGGGAGAACTTGCGGGGAAAGGAGGGCAGATCAGTGAAAAGTAATCTGTTTACGGTCATGAAAAAAGAATTTGCCCGCTTTTTCAAGGATCCGCGCATGGTCTTTACGACGATTCTGATGCCGGGGCTTTTGATCTACGTCATGTATTCTTTTATGGGAAACGGGTTTTCGGAGATGGCATCCGAAGATGAAGAGGAGTACCGGATCTGCACCGTCAATCTGCCGCAGAGCCTGAAAGTCTTTCAGGGGGCGGAAGGATTTGATATCCGCGAGATCGGGGAAGACGAGACGGAAACGGTCAAGGAAGAGATCACGGAGGGAACCGGGGCGGATCTGTTAGTGGTTTTCCCGGAAGATTTTGAAGAAGCCGCGGCGGCTTACGATGTCGCGCAGACGACGGAACCGGCGCCGAATATTGATATTTTCTACAATTCCTCAGAAACGGGCTCTTACGGCGCGTATCAGGCCATGACGGCGACGCTGGACGCCGTGGAAGATGCGATGGCCAATAAGTTTGACGTCAATGCAAGCGATGCGGACTACGAACTGGGCTCGGAAAAAGATATGACGGCGATGGTGTTTGCCATGGTTCTGCCGATGCTGATCATGGTTTTTCTGTTTTCCGGCTGCATGGCGATCACTTCGGAATCCATTGCCGGGGAAAAGGAGCGCGGCACGATCGCGACGCTGCTCGTCACCCCGTTAAAGCGCAGGGAACTGGCGCTCGGAAAGCTGCTGAGCCTAAGCGCGATCGGCCTTTTGAGCGGCTGTTCGAGCTTTCTCGGGACGCTGCTGTCCCTGCCGAAGCTGATCGGTTTTGACATGGATGTCAGCATCCGCTATTCGGCCGTAGATTACCTCTGGCTTCTGGTCGTGATCCTTTCCACCACGATCGTGATCGTCGGGGCAATCTCCGTGATCTCCACCTTTGCGAAAACCGTGAAGGAGGCGGGAACGATGGTGGTGCCGCTTATGCTGCTGGTCCTTCTGGTTTCGATCGCGCCGATGCTGGGAGGAGGAGCCACTGGAGAGTGGTATTGGTATCTGGTTCCGATCTATAATTCCGTACAGTGCATGACGGGGCTTTTTTCGATGGACTATTCGATCGTTTCGATCGCGGTCACGGCGTTTGCGAATATCGTATGTGCGGGGCTTTTGGTGATGCTGCTTACGAAGATGTTCGGCAGCGAACGGATCATGTACAATCAATAAAGAAAGCATAATTGATATTCGCAGGGAAGTGTCCAGGGAGGAGCTGGATCTTTTAGCAGAAATGTGCACACCGGTAATTATTTTTGATTACAGAGCGTATCATGCAAAAAATATTAAAAAGAGTGGTAAAAATGACAATATAAATATTATAAATTTGCAGGAGGAGAATGATATGATTCGGATGCAGTTAAAAGTAATGTTTTCCAAGTGGGAATTTTGGGTTGTATTTTTGGGATGCATGGCGTTATCCGTATATTCGGCGTTTGCTGCAGCAAACGCCGATCTTGCCGGCTGTTCGGCGGAATATCAATATATGGGAAATGTATTTTCTGAAGCGTACTCCAGATTTATGGCAGTATTTCCGTTTTTAGTCGTCGTGCCGTATGCAATGTCCTTAGTGGATGATCTTTCGAAGAAAACATTTTCCACGATGGTTTACCGAAGCAGTGTCCGGAACTATTTGGCGGCAAAATACATCGCGGTTTTTGTGGGAAACGTGCTGTTTGTGCTGCTGCCGTTTCTGGTAAATTATGCGCTTTGCCGTCTCCTTTATCCGGTAAATGCAAGCAATCCGTTTGGAAGTTCCCTGCATGCGGAGATTACGGGGAGCAATCATGCCTATCGTACGTTGTCTTCCGGCAATCCGTTTGCAGCTCTTTTTTTTGAAAACCAAACGGTCTTTTATCTTATTTATCTTTTGATTTTATGTCTGGTGTCTGCAGTACTGGGGATTTTTGTGCTGTCCGTATCCGTCTGGCTCCGCAAATACCGGATCCTCCTTTTTCTTCCGGTTTATCTTATTTTAAGAATCGGTTCTCTGATAACGGAGATTTCTTTTAATGAGGCAATGGAAAATCACGAAAAGATTTTTGTCAATTTTGATCTGTCGGATTATCTGGCTCCTTTTGGAATGGGCGGGACTTACTATCCGATACTGATATTGTTTCTGCTGCTCCTGCTTTTGTTTTCAGCGGTTTCTTATCTTTGGTTTTGCAAAAAGGAGTACTTAAATGTTTAAAGGAAATGCGATTTTAAAAATATTTTGCGTGATTCCTTATACGCTTATCGTAAATGCGTTTGAACTGATTTCCGAACCGTCGGAGATGGCACCTGCCGACTGGATGATAGAGATGATGGTCAGCAGGCTTACCGTTTCGGGAAATACGCTTTTATTGTTTGCGTTGAACAATTTAGGCTATCTGGTTTTGTTTAATATTCTGTTCGGAAATCATATCAGCGACTGGGTAAAAAGCGTTCCGGCGTTTCGTTTTTCCAGAATCAAACGAAGGGATGTCTGGTTTTTTGGCCGGTGCGCCGGTCTGATTGGAATTGCCGGATGCTACAGCCTGATTTATGTCGGCACGCTTTTATGGATGTGCCAGTTCCAGACAGTGCGCGGGGTAGATCGGGAGGCTCTCCGCGTTTCCGTAGTTTTCTGGCTGGTATGCACCGCGCTTTTGATCATGACGACGGTAGGGATTAATCTTTTGTCTGTTTCCTGCGGAACGGCGCGCGGGTTTCTTGTGGTATACGTCATAAGCGTATGTCTGGTCGTGCTTGCACTGAATTCCGGAAACAGCAGCATTTTACAGACTATCAATCCGCTCTGCGTATTCTATTTGTTTGAGGCGGATTCAAAAACACAGCTCATAAGAATCGTGTATGATTATATTGTGGCGGCAGGCATCTGCGCCGCCGGAGGGGTTTATCTGCAGCATAAGGATTTATGGTAGAAAGGAGTTTTTATGAATACACTGGTAGGAAAAAACATCGGAAAAACAGCGTCCGGAAACGTACTTCTGGAACAGATTGATTTTGCGTTTGAGGGCGGAAAAATATATGGGATCACAGGCGACAACGGAGCAGGAAAGACGGTTTTGTTCCGGATCTTAGCGGGACTGGTAAAGCCGTCGGAAGGAACCGTAGAATATAACGGACAGGCGTTTGCAGCCCAAAAACCCAATATCGGACTGCTGATCGATGATCTGTCCTTTTTTCCGGAATTTACCGGACAGAAGAATCTGCAGCTTCTGGCAAAGATCCGCCGCCAGATCGGAAAGGAAGAGATCGGGGAGGCAATGACGCGGGTAGGACTGGATGCGAATGACAAACGGACGTTTAAGAAGTATTCTCTGGGCATGAAGCAGCGTCTGACGCTGGCACAGGCGATCATGGAAAAACCGGATTTCCTATTTCTGGATGAACCGACGAACTCCGTCGATAAAGACGGCGTCCAGATATTTTACCGCATTATCAAAGAGGAGGCGCAAAGGGGAGCGGTTGTTGTAGTTTCCAGCCACATTGATTCCGATATCCGTACGCTGGCAGATGAAGTTTACTTAATGGAGAAGGGGCATCTGCAAAAACGAGTTTCATTATAGCGCTGCCTTTCTCCAAAAGAGAAAGGACAACACGATACTACATTTTCCGTATACATTCAACAGAAATTTATGGCTGGTCATGAACGCAAACAACCTCATAAATCCCTTGACATTCACATTTTCTGCCATTATACTATTTTTCAGTAATATACAAAAAGACGATGACAGTATAGGTAAGTAAACGAACAGGCTCTCGTCCTATTTACGGATGGGAGTTTTTCATTGTTTCAAAAAGCAATGGATGTCAGCATCCGCTATTCGGCCTGCGGATTACCTCTGGCTTCGATCGCGCCTATGCTGGGAGGAGAACCGCAGATGAACGGAAAAGAAGATTACAGCGCCTATCTGAATTACGGCATTCAGGTGGAAAAGGGGCTGGCGTATTCCGGCGGAAGCATGGATGCGTATCTGGAAATTGCCGGAATGTTCGTAAAAAACAGCGAGATCAACCGCGGGAAGCTGGAACGGTTCCTTGCGGATCAGAATGAAAAGGATTACGGGATCCTGGCGCACGCCGTCAAGGGAAACGCAAGGATGCTGGGCGCGGAGAAACTGGCGGATGAGGCATTCCTGCATGAGAAAGAGAGCAAGGCGGGAAACCTTGCGTATGCGGCCGGCCACTGGGAAGAGCTGTGCCGCCTCTGGGATGAGGCAAAGGAAGGGCTGGAAATGCTTGCGCGGGAGCAGGGCGCCGGGATTGAGGATCCGTATGCGCCGGTGGCCGCCGGCGGGGAAGCCGTGCTGGAACTGACACAGGAGGAACTGGATCAGGCCGCGGAGTGGATCGATGCGTTTGATACGGAGCGGGCGCTGGATCAGATGAAGGAATGGCTGTCCCATCCGCTGAAACCGGAGCTGTATGAACGGATCCGCGGGGCGCTGGCCGCTCTGGAGGATGATTTTGACGACGTGAAGGCGATGGAACTGTTAAAGGGATAAAGGGAGGCAATATGGCAGAGAAAAAAATGATTGTGGCGGTAGATGACAGCAATGTGATCTTAAAGAGCCTGGAAACATTTCTGGGAGCGGAGTATACGTTCCGGGGATTTACCAACGGAACGCGCGCATTCGGCTTTCTGAAGCTGATGGTTCCGGATCTGATCCTTCTGGACATTGACATGCCGGACGTGGACGGCTTCCAGCTGTTAAAGATGATCAGAGGGGAGAACGGGTTAAAGAGCCTGCCGATCCTTTTTCTGACGTCGAATAATGACAGGCAGCATGTGCAGAAAGCGTTTCTGGGAGGTGCGAACGATTACTGCATCAAGCCGATCGAACCGGAGATCGTGAAGACAAAGATCCATAAACTGCTGAATGAAGAGAACTGATCGTTGATTATAGGAGGAAACCATGTACAACAAAGTCGATACGAACATGAATTTCGTAGACCGCGAAAAAGAAACAGAGAAATTCTGGCGGGAAAACGATATTTTCAAAAAATCAATGGAACGCCGGAAAGAGGGCGAGACCTATACGTTTTATGACGGGCCGCCGACCGCGAACGGCAAGCCGCACATCGGGCATGTATTAACCCGCGTGATCAAGGATATGATCCCGCGCTACCAGACGATGAAAGGGAAATACGTGCCGCGGAAAGCGGGCTGGGATACGCACGGGCTTCCGGTGGAGCTGGAAGTGGAGAAGATGCTCGGCCTGAACGGGAAAGACCAGATCGAGGCTTACGGCATGGAGCCGTTCATTAAGAAATGCAAGGAATCGGTCTGGAAATACAAGGGTATGTGGGAGGATTTCTCCGGAACGGTCGGTTTCTGGGCGGATATGGATGATCCGTATGTCACATACGACGATGATTTCATTGAATCCGAATGGTGGGCGCTAAAGGAGATCTGGAACCGGAAGCTCCTGTATAAAGGCTTTAAGATCGTTCCGTACTGCCCGCGCTGCGGAACGCCGCTTTCGTCCCAGGAAGTTGCGCAGGGATATAAGACCGTGAAAGAACGTTCTGCGATCGTAAGATTCCGGGTATCGGGAGAGGATGCGTATTTCCTCGCATGGACCACCACGCCGTGGACGCTGCCGAGCAACGTGGCGCTCTGCGTCAACCCGGCGGATACCTACTGCAAGGTGAAAGCCGCGGACGGCTGCATTTATTATATGGCACAGGCGCTTTTGGATCCGGTGCTCGGGAAACTGGCCAAAGACGGCGCTCCGGCATATGAAGTGCTGGATACGTTTCCGGGGAAAAATCTGGAATACAAAGAATATGAGCCGCTGTATTCCTGCGCGAAGGATGCTGCGGACAAACAGCATAAAAAAGGCTTTTTCGTAACGTGCGACAGTTATGTCACCATGACCGACGGTACCGGGATCGTCCATATCGCGCCGGCTTTCGGTGAGGACGATGCCAATGTGGGGCGCAATTACGACCTTCCGTTTGTGCAGTTCGTCAACGGAAAGGGCGAGATGACCGAAGAGACGCCGTTTGCCGGGCTTTTCGTAAAGAAGGCGGATCCGGAAGTTATCAAAGAGCTCGATGCGCGCGGACAGCTGTATGACGCGCCGAAGTTTGAGCATGACTATCCGCACTGCTGGCGCTGCGATACGCCGCTGATCTACTATGCGCGGGAATCGTGGTTCATCAAGATGACGGAGGTCCGGGATGAACTGGTCGCAAATAACAAAACCGTAAACTGGATCCCGAAGTCGATCGGCGAAGGCCGTTTCGGAAACTGGCTGGAGAACATCCAGGACTGGGGCATTTCCCGCAACCGCTACTGGGGAACGCCGCTCAATATCTGGGAATGCGAGGGATGCGGCTGTCAGGAGGCGATCGGAAGCCGGGCGGAACTGGCGGAGCGCTCCGGCAATCCTGCGGCGGCGGAAGTGGAGCTGCACCGGCCGTATATCGATGAGATC
>CANQDS010000060.1 GCA_947593655.1 uncultured Lachnospiraceae bacterium
GACGCGGCGGAGGATCGCGAACTGTTCGACCGGATCCTTGAAGAAACGAAGATCCCGCGGGCGGCGGGCGGAACCGTCTTTACGGCCGAAGAAGCCAAAGCGACGGCCAACCGGCTGGGATACCCGGTGCTTGTGCGCCCTTCCTATGTACTGGGCGGACAGGGAATGCAGATCGCGTTTTCCGATGAAGAGATCGAAGAATTTATGGCGATCATCAATACCTATGCGCAGGATCATCCGATCCTTGTGGACAAGTATCTGCAGGGGAAGGAGATTGAAGTGGACGCCGTATGCGACGGCGAAGATGTGCTGATTCCGGGGATCATGGAGCATATTGAACGGACCGGCGTACATTCGGGCGACAGTATTTCCGTTTATCCGGCGGCGACCATCAGCGAGCGGGTGAAGGAAATGCTGGTGGAATACACCAAGCGGCTGGCGCGGGCGCTCCACGTCGTCGGCCTTATCAACATTCAGTTTATCGCAAAGGACGAGGAAGTCTATGTGATCGAAGTGAATCCGCGTTCTTCGCGGACCGTGCCGTATATCAGCAAAGTGACCGGAATCCCGATCGTAGATCTGGCGGCGAAAGTGATCATGGGCAATACGATCCGCGGAATGGGCTATACGCCGGGACTTGCGCCGGCGGCGGACTATATCGCGGTCAAAATGCCGGTCTTTTCCTTTGAGAAACTGCGCGGCGCGGAGATCAGCCTCGGGCCGGAAATGAAATCCACCGGGGAATGTCTGGGCATCGCGAAATCCTTTAACGAAGCGCTCTACAAAGCGTTTCTGGGCGCGGGCGTGCGCCTTCCGAAGCACAAACAGATGATCATGACGGTGAAGGACGCCGACAAGGCGGAATCCGTGGAAGTCGCGAAGCGTTTTGAAGCGCTGGGCTATAAGATCTATGCGACACGGAGGACGGCGGTGTATCTTCAGGAGCACGGCGTCAACGCGCTGCGCGTCAACCGGATCTCACAGGAATCGCCGAACGTGCTGGATCTGATCCTGGGGCATAAGATCGACCTTGTCATCGACACGCCGACGCAGGGACGCGATAAGAGCCGGGACGGCTTTCTGATCCGGCGCAACGCGATCGAAACGGGCGTATACTGCATCACGGCGATGGATACGGCAAACGCACTTGCGCGTTCGCTGGAAACGGCGGACGGCACGCTGACTCCGGTGGATATTGCCACGGTAAAGAACATATAGGGGTGAATCGGGGGGAGTATGAAGAAAAAATGGTTGCCGGGACTTCCGGCTGTATGCCTGATCGCCTGTCTGTTCTGTTACTTTCAGGTGCAGGCGGCTTCCGTGTCGGATCTGAAAGATCAGCAGGAAGCGGCGCAGCAGGAGGCCGATGAACTGGAGAAAGCCAGACAGGAGCTGGAAGCGTCTCTGGGAGATATGAATTCGCAGCTCTATCAGCTCTCGGGTTCGATCGAGGAACTTCAGGTGCAGATCGGGCAGAGCGAAGAAGAGCTGGCCCGTCTGGAGCAGGAGCTTTCCGAAGCGGAGGAAAAGGAACAGCGGCAGTACGAAGACATGAAGCTGCGCATCCAGTATCTGTATGAGAACAGTTCCGATCTGTCATGGACCGCGCTGCTGGAATCGCAGTCGTTTGCCGATTTTTTAAACCGGATCCAGTACATATCCGATATCACCGGTTACGACCGCCGCCTTCTGGCGGATTATCAGACGACGCTGGAAAATATCGCAGACTGCCGCACGCAGATGGAGCAGCACCGGCAGCAGCTTCTGGCTTCTCAGGAGGAGCTGGGGCAGCAGGAAAACACCCTGCTGGCTTCGATCGCGGATACGCAGCAGGATCTGGATGAAACCGCCGGAGAACTGGCCGGCAAGCAGCAGGAAGCGGACAAACTGGCGGAACAGATTGCCGCGATGGAAGCCTATGAAAGACAGCTGGAAGCCCAGCGGGCGGCGGAAGCGGCAAAGCGGATGGAAGAGATCAGACGTCAGGAAGCGGAATCCCAGAGCACGGCGGGAAACGTCGTAACGCCGCAGGGCGGCGAAGAAGAACTGCTGGCCGCGCTTATTTACTGCGAAGCCGGCGGGGAATCCTATGAAGCGCAGCTGGCGGTCGGAAGCGTCGTATTAAACCGGGTAAACAGCTCGTATTTTTCGGATACGATCACCGGAGTCATCTATGAGCCGCGGCAGTTTTCGCCGGTGGCAAGCGGCAAGCTGGCGCTGGTGCTGGAAAACGGAATGACGACGGACAGCTGCCGGAACGCGGCTAAAGAAGTGCTCGGCGGGCATATCACGGGAAGCTGGCTGTATTTCTGCGTGGACAACGGCACGATCGACGGCACGGTGATCGGAAAACAGGTATTCTATTAAGAATCATAGGAAGCATATTCTTCTTTGACGGTCTGCTCGTATTCCCGGCTGATCTTGATGACGGTTCCGTTCCGCAGGCGGAGTTCTTTGGCGTTGACCGACGCAATATACGAGCAGTTGACCAGAAAGTTTTTGGAGGGCTGGATAAAAGAAAACGGCTTTAGTTTTTCGCAATAATCCGAAAGGCTGCCGTAGACGTGGTAGCTCATTTTCCGACAATGGAAATTCAGATAGTGGGAATTGCTTTCCACATAAATTAATTCAGAAATGCGGATCCAGATTTCATTGGCACTCGTGCGGATCAGGGCGGAGTCTTTCTCCGCCTTTATGATTTTGAGGAAGGCCCGGACGGCTTCCGGCAGTTCTTCATCGAGGTTCTTCCTGCGGATAAAGCGCAGAGGCTGACAGCGGAACGATTCAAAGACCGCTTCTTCGCAGCTGCTGATAAAGATAATGACGGCGGAGGGATTTTTCTCCCGGATCTGCATGGCGGCGTCCAGGCCGGAGATGCCCGGCAGCTGGATATCCAGAAAGTACAACTGGACATTCGGATCATAGTTCTGCATCAGTTTCGTGCCGTCCGAGAAACGGCTGACGCATATCGGGAGATCGAATTGCTGAAATTCCCTTTGCACTTTTTTCATAAGCTGGTTTGTAAATGCACGATCATGGTCACAGATAACAATGTCTATCATTGGTGTCTCCTTTTTCCGGTATTCTGTGCCGGTCTTATCCTTTGTGGTAATCGTTTCGTTCTCGCAAAGTGATATAAAAATAAATAAAAAATCCGTAATCAAGAGAAAATGCGTAAAAAATAAGCATATTTCACTACACATATATATGTATCAAAAAATAAAAAATGTCAATACGTTTTTTGACGGAGTTTTTGGGAACTGATCGCATCCGTATCCGGCCGGGCGGATGAGATCCCGTGCACCAGGGAGGAACTGGCGGGGCTTCAGGAGCGTTACGCGACCGGAAATACCATACAGAGAAAGGACGGATTGTATTTCCGCGTGGTCGGCGATGAACTTCCGCCGGATGCCCGGATCGTGACGGACGATCTGACGCTGGAGGATGTGTATTTATATTATCTGGGAAATGAATAGGCGTCCGCAGAAGCCGATTTGTGCAAATGTTACAATAAATAATCGTGAAGATCTTCCGGTAACTGGAAGGTCTTCATTATTTTTCACATGAAATCCCTCAAACAGATTGATTTTCATGTGAAAATGTGGTAATATTGGTCTGTTAAAAATGGACAGCGTATTATGGGCGCTGCAGGATAAAGGAGATTTGAATATGGCAAAGAAAGTAGTATTAGCAGGGGCCTGCCGTACCGCAATCGGCAAGATGGGCGGAGCATTAAGCAATACTCCGGCAGCAGATTTAGGAGCAATCGTGATCAAGGAAGCGCTCAAGCGCGCCGGTGTGAAGCCGGAAGCGGTTGATGAAGTGCTGATGGGATGCGTCATTCAGGCGGCGCAGGGACAGAACGTAGCGCGTCAGGCTTCCATCAAGGCGGGACTTCCGATCGAGGTTCCGGCAGTTACGTTAAACGTTGTCTGCGGTTCCGGTTTGAAGTGCGTCAACGAAGCGGCAACCCAGATCCTTGCAGGACAGGCGGATATCGTGGTAGCGGGCGGCATGGAGAATATGTCGATGGCTCCTTACGCGATGACCAAGGCTCGTTTCGGATACCGCATGAACAATGCGACCATTATCGATACGATGGTGAACGATGCATTAACGGATGCCTTTAACCATTACCACATGATGATCACGGCTGAGAACGTATGCGACAAGTACGGCATCACCCGTGAGGAACTGGATGAGTTCTCCGCGAACAGCCAGCAGAAATGCGAGAAGGCGATGGCGGAAGGACGCTTCAACGATGAGATCGTTCCGGTTCCGGTTAAAGTTAAGAAAGAGATCGTGGATTTCGTTAAGGATGAAGGTCCTCGTCCGGGAACAACCAAGGAGACGCTTGCGAACCTGAAGTGCTGCTCCGGTAAGGAAGGCGGACTGGTTACGGCTGGTAATGCGTCCGGTATCAATGACGGCGCTGCGGCGATCGTTGTCATGAGCGAAGAGAAGGCGAAGGAACTCGGCGTTACCCCGATGGCTACCTGGGTAGCCGGCGCGCTTGCAGGCGTAGCTCCGGAGATCATGGGCGTCGGACCGGTTGCGGCTACGAGGAAAGTATTGGATAGAACAGGACTTACGATCGACGATATCGACCTGATCGAAGCGAACGAGGCATTTGCAGCGCAGTCTGTTGCAGTTGCAAGAGACTTGAACTTCGATATGTCCAAGGTGAACGTGAACGGCGGTGCGATCGCGCTCGGCCATCCGGTTGGAGCTTCCGGCTGCCGTATCCTTGTCACCCTGCTTCATGAGATGGCTAAGAGAGATTCCAAGCGCGGACTTGCGACTCTCTGCATCGGCGGCGGAATGGGCTGCGCGACCATCGTTGAGAAATACGAATAATCAGGATCGATACTTTGCCACATATCAAGAATAGAACATATTAAATTCAGGAGGGACGAAAATGAAAGTAGGTGTAATCGGCGCCGGAACTATGGGTTCCGGAATCGCACAGGCATTTGCGCAGACGGAAGGTTATGAAGTTTATCTCTGCGACATTAACGACGAGTTTGCGGCAAACGGCAAGAACAAGATCGCGAAAGGATTTGAGAAGAGAGTTGCCAAGGGCAAGATGGCGCAGGAAGACGCTGACAAGATTCTTGCGAAGATCACGACAGGTGTAAAGGACATCTGTACGGACGCGGATCTGATCGTAGAGGCTGCGCTGGAAGTTATGGATGTTAAGAAGCAGACGTTTAAGGAGCTTCAGGCAATTGTTCCGCAGAGCTGTCTGTTTGCAACCAATACTTCTTCTCTTTCCATTACGGAGATCGGCGCAGGACTTGACAGACCGGTGATCGGAATGCATTTCTTCAATCCGGCTCCTGTTATGAAGCTGATCGAGGTCATCAAGGGCGAGAATACCCCGGATGAGATGAAGGACAAGATCGTAGCGATCTCCGAAGAGATCGGCAAGACTCCGGTACAGGTCAACGAAGCGGCAGGCTTTGTTGTAAACCGCATCTTAATCCCGATGATCAATGAGGGAATCGGCATCGTGGCAGACGGCGTAGCGTCGGTAGAAGGCGTGGATACGGCGATGAAGCTGGGTGCGAACCACCCGATGGGACCGTTGGAACTGGGCGATCTGGTAGGACTGGATATCTGCCTTGCGATCATGAACGTATTATATGATGAAACGGGCGATCCGAAGTACCGTCCGCATCCGCTTCTGAAGAAGATGGTGCGCGCCGGCAAACTGGGGCGCAAGACCGGCATCGGATTCTACGACTATTCCAAATAGTTTTTGCGCGAAATGATAAAAACCCGCATATGCAGCTGCATTTTACGGGTTTTTGCGTGCGCGGACGCATACGGACCGCGCGGCGGGCAGGGGACCGCTCCTGCCCGATTGGTTAATATAAACAGTAAATATTAGTATGGAGGAATTTTATCATGGATTTTACTTTAGACAAGAAACATGAGATGGCTCGCAATCTCTTCAAAGAGTTTGCAGAGACAGAAGTAAAACCTCTTGCACAGGAAGTTGATGAAACAGAAGTATTTCCTCGCGAGACAGTAACGAAAATGCAGAAATACGGCTTTATGGGGATCCCGGTTCCGAAGGAGTACGGCGGACAGGGCTGCGATCCTCTGACCTATGTAATGTGCGTGGAAGAATTATCGAAAGTCTGCGGTACGACGGGCGTTATCGTATCTGCGCATACTTCTCTCTGCGTAGATCCGATCATGACTTACGGAACCGAAGAACAGAAGCAGAAATATGTGCGTGCGCTTGCAACTGGCGAGAAGCTGGGCGCGTTTGCACTGACCGAGCCAGGCGCCGGAACGGATGCGCAGGGTGCGCAGACCAAGGCGGTTTTAGACGGCGACGAGTGGGTGCTGAACGGATCGAAGTGCTTCATTACGAACGGTAAGGAAGCGGACGTATATATCGTGATCGCGATCACCAGCATCACGGAAGACAAGAGAGGCAGAAAGAAGAAGAATTTCTCCGCATTTATCGTAGATAAGGGAGCACCGGGATTCTCCTTCGGAACGAAAGAGAAGAAGATGGGTATCCGCGGATCTTCGACTTATGAGCTGATCTTCGAGGATTGCAGGATCCCGAAGGACAATCTGCTCGGACCGGAAGGAAAGGGCTTCCCGATCGCAATGCATACGCTCGACGGCGGACGTATCGGTATCGCCGCACAGGCGCTCGGCATCGCAGAGGGCGCATTGGAGCGCGCGATCGCTTACACGAAGGAAAGAAAGCAGTTCGGACGTTCCATCGCACAGCAGCAGAACACCCAGTTCAAGCTGGCGGATATGGCAACACGCGTAGAGGCTGCCCAGCTTCTGGTTTACAAGGCTGCTATGGCGAAAGCAACGCAGAAGGTATACTCCGTAGAGGCTGCGAAAGCGAAATTATTCGCTGCAGAAACGGCAATGGCTGTTACCACAGAAGTTGTCCAGCTCTTCGGCGGATACGGATATATCCGTGAATACGATGTAGAGCGTATGATGCGTGATGCGAAGATCACCGAGATTTACGAGGGAACTTCCGAAGTTCAGCGTATGGTTATCTCCGGCGCTTTATTGAAATAACAGGAAATAATAAATATAAGGAGAGAAAAATACATGAAAATCGTAGTATGTATTAAACAGGTTCCGGACACCAAGGGCGGCGTTAAGTTTAACCCGGACGGAACGCTTGATAGAGCAGCGATGCTTGCGATCATGAATCCAGACGACAAGGCCGGCTTAGAGGCGGCACTTAGGATCAAAGACGAAACCGGCGCAGAAGTTACCGTACTTACTATGGGCCTTCCGAAGGCGGACGACGTACTCCGCGAGGCGCTTGCAATGGGCGCAGATAACGCGATTCTGGTAACGGATCGTGTTCTGGGCGGCGCTGATACATGGGCAACTTCCACCACGATCGCGGGCGCGCTCCGCAACATCGATTACGACCTGATCATCACCGGACGTCAGGCAATCGACGGAGATACCGCACAGGTTGGACCGCAGATCGCAGAGCATCTGGGACTTCCGGTTATCTCTTATGCAGAAGAACTCCGGATCGAAGGCGATTCCGTAGTTGTAAAACGCCAGTATGAGGATCGTTATCATGAACTGAAAGCGAAGATGCCTTGTCTGGTTACGGCGCTTTCCGAATTAAATGTGCCGAGATACATGACTCCGGGCGGGATCTTCGATGCGTATGACAAAGAAGTAACCGTATGGGGGCGTGCGGACTTAAAGGATGTAGATGATTCCAACCTCGGACTGAAAGGTTCTCCGACGAAGATCGCGAAAGCGTCTGACAAGGTCCGCAAGGGTGCAGGCGAGAAAGTCAACCTGGATCCGACGGAATCCGTAGCATACCTGATCGGCAAATTTAAAGAGAAACACGTAATCTAATATCTGAAGGAAAAGTGGTGAATAAAAATGGGTTTAGAAGAATATAAGGGCGTATATATCTACGCACAGCAGGTAGACAACAAAATCAGCTCCATTGCTTTTGAATTGATCGGAAAAGCAAAAGAATTAGCGGCAGATCTGGGTACAGATGTAACCGCTGTACTTCTTGGCTCCAACGTAAAGGGCCTGGCAGATGAACTGGCAGAGTACGGCGCGGACAAAGTGATCGTAGTAGACGATCCGGAACTGGAGACATACCGCACCGAGCCGTATGCACATGCACTGGCTTCCGTGATCAACGAGTACAAACCGGAGATCATGCTGGTAGGTGCAACCGCGATCGGCCGCGACCTCGGCCCGACCGTATCCGCAAGAGTACAGACCGGACTTACCGCAGACTGTACCGTGCTTGAGATCGGCGACTTCCCGCTGAATCCGACTCCGGGACAGGAGCAGAAGCACAATCAGCTGTTAATGACTCGTCCGGCATTCGGCGGAAATACGATCGCAACGATCGCTTGTCCGGACAATCGTCCGCAGATGGCAACCGTTCGTCCGGGCGTTATGCAGAAGCTTCCGCGTGAAGAAGGCCGGAAAGCCGAAGTGATCGAATACAATCCGGGCTTTACCCCGAACAACCGCTATGTGGAGATCTTAAACGTAGTCAAAGCCGTTGGCAGCGTAAAGAACATCATGGATGCGAAGATTCTGGTATCCGGCGGCCGCGGTGTCGGAAGCAAAGAGAATTTTGCAATTCTCGAAGAACTGGCAGAGGTTCTTGGCGGAATGGTAAGCTGCTCTCGTGCCGTTGTAGAGAACGGCTGGCTGCCGCAGGACTATCAGGTAGGACAGACCGGCAAGACCGTTCGCCCGAACGTATACTTTGCGATCGGTATTTCCGGAGCAATCCAGCACGTTGCCGGAATGGAAGAAGCGGATATCATCGTTGCGATCAACAAGGATGAGGACGCACCGATCTTCGATGTTGCAGATTACGGCCTCGTAGGCGACCTGAATAAGATCGTTCCGCAGCTGACAGCAGCATTAAAGGCTGAACTTGGCAAATAAGATTCTGATAATAGAAAAAATCCTGCGGCAGCAGGATTTTTTCTGTTTTAAACGCATGAAACAAAAGGAGGATCCCATATGCTGAAAGGGAAAACAGTGGTACTCGGCGTAAGCGGAAGCATCGCCGCCTATAAGATTGCGAATCTGGCAAGCGCACTGGTCAAACTCCATGCAGATGTAACCGTTATCATGACGAAAAACGCGGTGAACTTCATTCATCCGACGACATTTGAGACGCTGACCGGAAACAAATGCCTGAGCGATACGTTTGACCGCAATTTCCAGTACAGCGTGGAGCATGTTGCGCTGGCGAAGAAAGCCGACCTGTTTCTGGTTGCGCCTGCGAGCGCCGATGTGATCGGGAAGATGGCGAACGGGATTGCGGACGATATGCTGACGACGACGATTCTGGCCTGCAGATGCCCGAAACTGGTATCTCCGGCCATGAACACGAATATGTATGAAAACCCGGTCGTACAGGACAATTTAAAGAAGCTGAGCGGCTATGGGTTTACCGTGATCGATCCGGCTTTTGGGTATCTGGCGTGCGGCGATACAGGTGCGGGGAAGATGCCGGAACCGGAAGTTCTTTTGTCGCATATCCTTGCGGAGATCGCGCACGAAAAGGATCTGGCGGGAAAGAAAGTGCTTATCACAGCGGGGCCGACGCAGGAACGCATCGATCCGGTGCGCTATATCACGAACCATTCGACCGGAAAGATGGGATACGCCCTCGCAGAGAACTGTATGCGGCGCGGAGCAGAAGTCACGCTCATCAGCGGCCCGGTTTCGCTTACGCCTCCAATCCGCGTGACGACAGTGCCGGTCGTTTCAGCGGCAGACATGATGAGAGAAGTTAAATCCAGATTCAATAAACAGGATATTATCATAAAGACAGCGGCAGTTGCAGATTACCGTCCGATGCATCCGGCGGATGAGAAGATCAAGAAGAAGGACGGGGATTCGGTGATCGAACTGGAGCGGACGGAAGACATTCTGGCGTATCTCGGTACTAAGAAGCGCAAAGATCAGTTCCTCTGCGGCTTTTCTATGGAAACGGAGCATATGCTGGAAAATTCCCGTGCGAAACTGGAGAAGAAGAACGCGGATCTGATCGTCGCGAACAACCTGAAAGTAGCGGGAGCCGGATTCGGAACGGATACGAATGTCATTACGCTGATCACGAAAGAAGGCTATGAAGAACTGGAACAGATGACAAAAGCGGAAGCGGCGGAAGCAATCGTATCTAAGATATTAGAAGAAATGAGCAGGAAACAGAGAAGGAACAAAAAATAAAATCATGAATAAATAAACTGAAAAGTAACAAATCGAAAAGAAGTAATCCGGTGAACCGCCCGGCAGCACATGCTTTCACACATAATGGTCATATGTCGGCGGCGTCTGGAATGCATTCTGTACCGGCGGCTTTGGTTCCGGCAGTTCACCGGCCGCCTCCAGATAGAAGCAGGCAAGCGTCTGCATCTGGTACGGCTCTACCCAGAATGAGCCGATCCCGAAGGAAAGGATAGCAAGCAGATACATGCCGATGAAACTAAGCTCCATATAAAGAAGCCGTCCCATGCGCCCCCGGATCATATGAGAAGAGATCTGGAACGCATCGAGAACGCCAGCCTCCTCATGTTCGGTTAAGACAAAATACAAAAGTCCGAACCGCAGCGCCAGAAAAACCATCAGAAACAGGCTGATCAGGCTGAACAGAACGGCAATCAGGATATTCTGCACGGAAGCAAAATAATACGCCGCCAGACATCCGGCGATCATGGGAACCGAAGCGGCCAGCATCACAAACGCCATCAGAATTCCCGCCAGCAGGATACGATCCGGATGATTCTGGAAGAAATAAAAAAGCTGCGGAAGGGAATATTCTTCTCCCCGCGCGATTCCCAGATGAATCTTCAACATGCCGCAGGTAAAGAGGATATCGACCAGCGCGATCAGGATCTGGGCGGTCAGGCAGATCAGATTCCGGCTGGAAAAGAGCGGTTCCTCCGTCCGGATGGAAAAAGGGAACTGGACGACCATAAGAATCAGATTGGTTATGACGAGCGCTCCCATAGGAATCTGGTAATGGCCCGTCAGATTCTCGCGGGCAATCCGTTTGAGTTCTTTGCAGGATCTCTTCATGACAGTAGAAATCTCCTTATAACTTATAATTCCTTATAATAAATCTGTTCCGCCGCGGCAGAACGACAAGCAAAACGCTGCCGCATCACCGCGCCGCGGCGGAACGATAAGCAAAAATGCTGCCGCCCGCCGCGTCACGGAACGGAATAGTTGAGGTTCTTTCCGCGGAACGAAATGCCGTCTAACGATTTCTGCCGCTGCTGGTACGGGTTGGATTCGTTGAGGTAGCGGATCGCCGTCTGCGTCGTACCGCCGGAAACATAGGTGCGCCCGCATTCCGGGCATACAGCCGTGTGGATCGAAACGGATGCGGAAATAACTTCGCCGTTGCGCTGAGCCGCTTTATTGTAAGCATTCTTCACATGCTGGCTCTCGTGCGCACGAACCGCGGAAGCGGCCGCCTCCGGAGAAATATGAGCAGCATTCTTAAATGAAACATTAACTTCGTCCGAACCGTCTTGATATTTGCGGTTCTTACAAGTCTGGCATTCTTCCTCCCCAGCCTGCTTCGATTCTTCATCACGGACTCCGGCGACAGCGGAACCGTCCTTCTTTTCCTCAGTACCGCCGATCCCGTAAGGAATCCCCATCTCTTCTTCCCGGCCGCGGATTCCGGCGGAACCGGTCAGGCTGTTTTCATATCCATTGAAATAGTCGTTGAAATATCCGTTTGTAACCGAACCGATCATAGGCATTCTCCTTTCTGAAAGGCATAATATATTTTCATTATACATTTTTTTGACAAAAAACACAAGGAACAGATATACTATATTTAGCAGTTCAACAGTAGTCAGTTGTCCCTGCCCTAAGGAGGAAAAGCATGAAAGCAGACAAAACCATGAATCCATATTTCTATCTTACCGGATGGATCTTGATCGGGCTTGCGGCCGGATACGCGCTGTTGGAGTCCGTTTTCCATCTCCATCTGATCGAACGGGTGCCGCCGTGCGCCTTCCATGTGGTAACGGGGCTGTACTGTCCGGGCTGCGGCGGAACGCGGGCGGTATTCGCCCTGCTTCGGGGAAAGATCCTGCGGTCCGTCTATTTCCATCCGGTTGTATTGTACACCGCGGCCGTCGGCGGCTGGTTTATGATCTCGCAGACGATCGAGCGGCTCTCCCGCGGAAAATTAAAGATCGGCCTTAATTTCCGTACGGTCTATTTGTGGATCGCGCTGATCCTCATAGTGGCGAATTTCGTGATCAAAAACGCCGTTCTGCTGGCCGCAGGGACGGCGCTGCTGGGCTGAACGACCGGGGCATCACATCGGATAAAGCCGGCGCATCAGTTCCTCATAATCCATTCCCTGCATCTGGGAATAGGCTCGCAGATAATTTTCCAGGCTTCCGTAAGTATAGATCGCATAGGCAAAAGCGCACGCATACAGCAGGATCGTCAGGGACAATCCGGCGATGCCGAAGCCGAGCCCGATTTTTGCATAGGCGTTCATCGTCGTCTCTCCGCCGCGCGAGAGCAGCGCAAAGATGATGGCAAGGGCGCTGCACGGGAGCGAGAGAAACAGGCAGGAACATGTAGTTAAAGAAAGGATCCCGAGCGCCATCGAAGCGGCCGCCATAGGGGCGGAGCGTTTGTCGGGCGCTTTCGGAGCCTGATGATTCGAATAAAATTGATATTCCATCGATGGAAAAACCTCCGTCTGTAATAATATTGATTTTATTGTAGCACTTCATATATAATAGGAAAAGCAGAAAATTTAGATAAGAGGGATACGACATGGATATTATTGCAAAGCTCGCAGAAGAATTGAAGATCAGGACCGGCCAGGCAGAAGCGGCCGTGAAGCTGATGGATGAAGGAAATACGGTTCCTTTCATCGCACGCTACCGCAAGGAAGCCACGGGCGCACTGAATGACGAAGTGCTGCGCAGCCTTTCGGAGCGGCTGGCGTATCTGCGGAATCTGGAGGAAAAGAAAGAAACGGTTCTTTCCGCCATTGAAGAGCAGGGGAAGCTGACGGAAGAATTAAAGGCGCAGATCCTTGCGGCGGAAACACAGGTGGCGGTGGACGACCTTTACCGCCCATATCGCCCAAAACGGCGCACCAGAGCGACAGTCGCAAAAGAAAAAGGATTGGAACCGCTGGCAAATACCATCATGTTTCAAAAATTAAATATACCTTTAATAAAAGAAGCGGAGAAATACATTGATCCGGAGAAGGAAGTGGCTTCGGCGGAGGAAGCGATCGACGGCGCAAAGGATATTCTGGCGGAATATATTTCCGATCAGGCGGAGTACCGGACGAAGATCCGCGCCCTGACCATGAAGAAAGGACGGCTGATCTCGGTGGCCAAAGATCCGGAAGCGGAATCCGTCTACGAGATGTATTACGATTATGACGAAGCGCTGCAGAAGACTGCAGGGCACCGCACGCTTGCGATCAACCGCGGGGAGAAAGAGAAGTTTTTAACGGTCCGCATTGAAGCGCCGGAGGAAGAAATCCTGCGCTATCTGGAGAAAAAGACGATTACCGCCCCGGATGCGGAAACGGCGCAGGTGCTCCGGGAAGTCGCCGCAGATGCCTACAGCCGTCTGATCGCGCCGACGATCGAGCGCGAGATCCGGAATGAGCTGACGGAAACAGCGGAAGACGGAGCGATCCGGGTATTCGGGAAGAATTTAGAGCAGCTTCTGATGCAGCCGCCGATCTGCGGACAGGTCGTGCTGGGTTGGGATCCCGCTTTCCGCACCGGCTGCAAGCTGGCGGTCGTAGACGCCACCGGAAAAGTGCTGGATACGACGGTCATTTACCCGACGCCGCCGCAGAATAAAGTGGAAGAAGCGAAGAAAACGGTGAAAAAGCTGGTGGAAAAATACCACATTACGCTGATCTCCCTCGGAAACGGAACGGCCTCGCGGGAATCGGAACAGGTGATCGCGGAACTGATCAAAGAGCTTCCGGTTCCGGTGTCTTACATCATCGTAAACGAAGCGGGCGCGTCTGTTTATTCGGCGAGCAAGCTTGCAACGGAAGAATTTCCGAATTTTGACGTAGGACAGAGAAGCGCGGCGTCCATGGCGCGGCGGCTTCAGGATCCGCTGGCGGAACTGGTCAAGATTGATCCGAAGTCCATCGGAGTGGGGCAGTACCAGCACGATATGAACCAGAAAAAATTAAGCGAGGCGCTTGGAAGCGTGGTCGAAGACTGCGTGAACAAGGTCGGCGTGGATCTCAACACGGCTTCGGCGTCGCTTCTGGAATATATTTCCGGGATCTCGAAACCGATCGCAAAAAATATCGTAGCTTACCGGGAAGAAAACGGCGAGTTTACCTCCCGCTCCCAGCTTTTGAAAGTAGCGAAGCTCGGGCCGAAAGCCTATGAACAGTGCGCGGGCTTTATGCGCATCACGGGCGGGAAAAATCCGCTGGACGGAACAGGCGTCCACCCGGAATCTTACGAAGCGGCAAAGCAGCTTCTGGAGAAACTCGGTTATACGCTGGCGGACGTTGCAGACCGCAGTCTGGCGGGCATATCCAGAAAAATACGCGATTACGGGCAGCTGGCCGGAGAACTCGGGATCGGGGAGCTGACGCTTCGCGATATCGTAAAAGAACTGGAGAAGCCGGCGCGCGATCCGCGCGAGGACATGCCAAAGCCGGTCCTGCGCAGCGATGTACTGGAAATGAAAGACCTGACGCCGGGCATGGTATTGAAGGGCACCGTGCGCAACGTCATTGATTTCGGGGCGTTTGTGGATATCGGCGTGCATCAGGACGGACTGGTGCATATCTCGCAGATCTGCGACCGCTTCATTAAACACCCGCTCGAAGCGGTGCATGTGGGCGATATCGTGGAAGTCAAGGTGATGAGCGTGGACTTAAAGAAGCAGAGGATCCAGCTGACCATGAAAAATATTTAGAAAAATTGCAAATAAGAACTCATTCCTATAGAATGGGTTCTTATTTTTATAATGTTAAAATTTTCATAGAAAATTAATATGGAAGCGTGTTGCTAAATTTAAATGAGAAGTGATATGATAAATTATATATAAACAAGAATGATTTTAAGAAAAATTGCGGGATTGAGGAGGTGGAACAATGAAGCGGAAATTAATGATCGCGGCGGTGATCCTGGTATTGGGAACGGGGGTATTTCTCGCAGGGAAATTCAGGCAGTCGTCTTCCCAGAACGAAGAAATGACTTCTGAAGCGGATCCGTACGCGGAAATGCTGCAGCAGACAAAAGAGGAGGGTGAGGATCACAAAAGTAAGGGAAATATCATAAAAGAAGGGGAAACAATGAAGTATGACGGCTTTGAGCAATGCGTGAAGGGTGTTTATTTTTATGACAGTCTGGAAGATCTGCAGATTGCGGATAATCCCGACGTGGTTCCGTTTATGGAACCGAATCGTTTTCCGGCGCCTGCTGAATATGCCCGCGTGGAACTGGAATGTACCAATAGCGGAAAAGCAGAGAAAACCTATTATCCGGATGTAACGTTCACGATTGCGAAAAACGGGATTTTTGAAAATTTTCTGGCAACAAGGATTCTGGGAATTGAAGGAGTGGGGGAAACAATGGACGACGTGCACAATGCGCTGAATCCTCTGATGCAGCCCGGAGAAACCAGAAACCTGACACTTTACATAGAATTTTTTGTTGAAGAAGTGGACGAAGAAGAGGATGATGTTGCATATTTTAAAACATCAGACTATTATGATCTGTCTGAATATGAATTTTATGTAAGGATGCCTCAGGCAACATCACAATATTTTGTACCGGATGAATTGGCAAAGGATCCATATTATCGTTATGTTTTATGCGAGCCGAAGAGAGGAAATCGATGAATAAGAAATGGATAGCATGGATATGTGCCGGTATATTGGTTCTTGGCCTGGCCGGGCGCATCTGGTATGTGAACCAGAATGCGCGGCTGCCGGAGATCAACCGAGTGCCGCAGGGCGAAAGCGCGGTATGGAGCGGCCTGAAGTTTCAGATTACACATGCGGAATTATGGGATTATGAGGAGTTTTACAAGGCATATGATGCGGAAAGCCATATGTTCGAAGGAGAACTGAGCAGCGAATGGGATGCGAAAGTGATCGTGCTGGAGTTCCGGATCGACCGGATTGAAGAGGAGGCCGATACGCTGAATATCGTGAATCCGATCGTGTATGTTCATACACGAAATGATACCGATACTTTTTTAACGGCGGCGATCAATCCGAATCTGCAGGAAGGAACTTTCCGGAGCGGGGAGACGATCCGGATTCCTTATACGATTTTTGAGTTTAATATCGGAAGACAGAACTGGAAGAAAGTCGAGAATATGACGATGCAGTACACCGTGCGGCTGGGAAACTATCCGGTCCGCAATGAGATGCTTGTGACCGATATCGAAAAAATGTAAAAAGGCGGGAGAAAGAAAGTGGCAACGATAATTGCAATGGAATTCAAAAAAATGATGAGATCCAGAGGTATGCGGGCGGCCCTGCTGGCCGGGGCTCTCATCGTTGTCCTGCAGACCGGCTGGAGTTTCCGGCATATCTATCTGGAAAATGAGCAGAGCTACCGGAAGATCGCCGAATGGACATACGGGGATCCCGGATATGGAAGATGGTTTGAATGTACGATCCTGGAAGGCTGGCTGGGCTGCGAATCGTTTTCCAGCTATAATATGCTTTATTTTCTGATCCTTCCGATTCTGGCCGTGATGCCGTATGGGCTTTCTTTTTACAATGAGTGGCAGAGCACTTATTCGGCGCAGATCATCGTGCGGTGCGGGAGAGGAAAGTATTTGTGGGCAAAATATCTAGCGACGTTTATCAGCGGGGGGATTGCAGCGGCACTGCCGCTGTTGCTGAGTCTGCTGCTCTCCGCCTGTTATCTGCCGGCGATTCCGACGGATCCGGTTTCCCTGCAGACGGTGCTGATGGACCGTAGCATGTGGGCATTTTTGTATTTTGAGCATCCGGTCTGTTATGCGCTGGCTTATACGGGGCTGGATTTTGTATACGGCGGGTTGTTTGCCTGTATAACGATGACCGCCGCAAGATGGCTTAGAAACCGGTTCGGGGCGGCGATGCTCCCGGTACTGCTTCACTGTATCGGCTATTACTGCATTTACAATCTGCTACCGGAAACGGAAAGTTATCTTTTTTCCCTGTATCTGGATCCAAATCAGTCGTGGGGGATGGTCGGGGAGATAAGCACCGGCCCGGTAGTTTTGACGACCGTCCTGCTGGCGGCAGCGGTTACGGGCATTTTTATCGGAAGCAACCGAAAACGGGATGTTCTGACAGATTAGGAGGATCCGCATGGAGATTGAATTAACAAATGTAACGAAGACAATAAAAGGCGCAGATGTGCTGAAGAACATTACTTACACATTCCGGGGAGGCTGCATCTATGGAGTGAGCGGCAAGAACGGATGCGGTAAAACAATGCTGATGCGGATTATCGCAGGGCTGATCTATCCAAGCAGCGGCGAGATCCGGATTAACGGGAAACGCCTTGGAAAGGATATTTCTTTTCCGGAGAGTATCGGGCTGCTGATTGAAAATCCTGCTTTTCTGCCGGATTATACCGGCTATGAGAACCTGAAGCTTCTGGCTAAGGTGCAGGGTGGACTCAGTGATGCGGATATCAGGGGCGTTCTTCAGGAAGTCGGGCTGGATCCGGAGGATAAGAGGAAATTTTACAAGTATTCTCTGGGAATGCGCCAGAGGCTCGGGATTGCGGCGGCGGTTATGGGACGCCCGCAGATCATTCTGCTGGACGAGCCGATCAATGCGATCGATGCGGACGGAGTGGAGGAAATCCGCGGCATTATCCGAGGCCTGATCCATGAGGATCGGATCATCCTGATCGCGTGTCATGATAAGGAAGAGATGGATTACATGGCGGATATTGTGATCCCCATGTCGGAGGGGCGCATCCTAAGTGAAACGGAAGAGAAAGGGTGAGAAAGAATCATGAAATTTCTGAAATTCATTCAGTACGATGTGAATGAGGGAATCGTCAGGTTCTGGAAAAGATACCTGCTGGTGCTGTTGCTCGGCGTTACGGCGGATGTTACAACGTACCGTCAGGCGAATGTCATACTTCTGCGCTACGGTGAGATTTTTTCCCCGATCGAATACGGGATCGGACGCTTTCGCGGGCTCTATCCGTATGTCTGGGATCCGGATATGATGAACCGGTTCGAGATACCGTTCCAATGGCTGATGATCTATTTCCTGCTGGCTTACTGCATCGGGAGCTATGTCCGCGATGATATGGAGGGTTTCGGAATGCAGTTTATGGTAAAGAGCGGAAAGCGCGCCCTTTGGTGGTGGTCCAAATGCCTGTGGGCGGTTCTGGTCAACGGCCTTTATTTTGTCCTGCTGTTTGCCGTGGACGTGTCCTTTGCGTGGATTTACAGCGGAGACATCAGCATCACCATCCATGATATGTCGCTGGTGGTGCTGTATGGGAATCAGGCGGCCGAGATGGGTGTCGGCGGGATCATTTTATATACGATCGCGGTTCCGCTGCTGGTGGGAGTCGTGCAGTCGCTTTTGCAGATGGTTGGTAATATTGCGATCGGGAGCGTTCCGACGATGGTCTTATTGTCCGCGCTGCTGGTGTTGTCCGGCTATTACGGGCATCGTATGCTGATCCATGGCTACGCGATGGTCTGCCGCTATATCCCGCGGTCGGCCGAGTTCGAGTACGATGCGCTGGATGTCCGGTTCGGGCTGGTTTATCTCGCAGTTCTGGTTGTTCTGCTGGCGGCCGCCGGTTATATCATTGTCCGGAAAAAGGATATTCTGGAGAAGAAGTGAAAAATTCCGAAGTGAAAATTCAGAAGTGAAAAGCAGAAGTGAAAAACGTGAAAAATGGAACAGTTCTGAAAGAAAAAAATAATTCGCACAAAATAACCTGAAACAGAGCCTGTTTGCGATAAAAGTGATAAAATA
>CANQDS010000061.1 GCA_947593655.1 uncultured Lachnospiraceae bacterium
CGTTCTTATTCCAAAGATGTGATAAGTGCTTTCGCCAAATATACAACAAGATTTGATACAAGCGGGGATTTTGAATGTTACGAAGTGGGCTACATCTATTGCTAATAAGTTAGCAGAACTATCAGGGGAGGATGTTTCTGCGGATCCATCTGTTTTTTAGTTATTGTCGGATCTTTCTGTATTAGTATCAATATTTGATTACGTAATTCAAGCCCCCTAAACTCACTATCTACTACTTCAAATGGGGTTGAATTTGGGGTTGATGGGGTTGAATTTGGGGCTGATGAGGTTATATCATTATTTGCAAGTTTGGCAAATGCTTCATGCTAAAGAACATCAGTCCCACATTCTTAGGTTTTGTATACTCTGGCAAGGTACTAACAAGATTCATTCCCCGCTCTCTTCTGTCTCCCCGTTCATAAGGCGTTCGCACAAATCTCCCAGCAACTCACGTTCCTCCCCAATGGCAAACAGAACGTACCTGCCCTGACGCTCAATGACAGGATCCTCAAACCGCACCGCCTGCTCCGGAAAATACGACTCGAAACCCAGTTTCTGATCCTCGGCATAGGTACTTAATGCTTTTTCCAAACGTTTCGCGGCTTCTGCATCCGTTCCTTCCAGCAATAGAAACTGATTGGCGGTAACGCCGCTGGTCACACCGTAATACCTCGAATCAACCAGATCCTCCGGTGAAGCCTCCACCCGATCCTCACTCAAAAGCAGCATATCCGATACGGAAATCGAATCGATCGGTTCCATGACATCAGAAAAATAACCGCTGTTACACAGCGTTTCTGCAATCGCATCCAGATCTAATTCTATTTCTTTTTCCGAAGCATCTGCTCCACAGGCAGAGATGGACAAAAGAAGAACCAATGACATAACAGATGCCATAACAATAGTAAGAAAACGTTTTTTCATCATGTGATACCTCCATTCCGGACAGCCATTTGCTGCACCCCTCACCAATAACAATTGTTTCCACTAACACAGCATACCACAATCACACTCATTTTCAAAGCGGATTGCATGAATTGTACAACTTTTACGTCCGGGTATTGTGTCATAGTTGTGTTATTGCAGAAGAGAGACGCAGAAAAGGAGCTGCGCACAAATCACACACTTCGTGCAGCAACTCCTTTTTCTGCATTGTTCCGTTGATGTATCAATAAAAAGGGATCGGATTGTTATTATTCAACATCCTGCAGCGCCGCCATATCTTCTTCGCCGGTACGGACTTTCACAACTTTCGCTACGTCGTACACGAAGATCTTGCCGTCGCCGATGTGGCCGGTGTAAAGCGCTTTCTTCGCAGCTTCCACAACTTGTTCTACCGGAATCTTGCTTACGACAACTTCCACTTTAACCTTCGGAAGCAGCGTTGCATCCACTTCTACGCCGCGGTAGCGTTCGCCCGCGCCCTTCTGGATGCCGCAGCCCATAACCTGCGTTACGGTCATTCCGGTTACGCCGAGTTCATTCATCGCCTTCTTCAGATTATCATACCTGGAGAGCTTCGCAACAATAACCACCTTGAAAATGCCGGTTGCTGTACCCGGTACGGATACCACCTTGACAGCAGCTTCCTTCTGAACCGGAGTCGCCGCCTCGTATTCCGGTGCGCCGAGATCGGTATTTTCGTTGACTTCCATCGTCATGGTGTTGGAAATATCCATGATCGAGAAGCCTGAGTATGCGGAAGTAAGTCCATGCTCCGTCTCATCCAGACCGATGATCTCCTCTTCCTCCGAAACGCGGAGCCCGATGGTTGCCTTAATGATCAGGAATGCGATCGTAATCGTAACTGCGGTCCATGCCGCAACCGTGATCAGTCCGAGGCACTGAAGCCCCAGCTGATGGAATCCGCCGCCGTAGAAAAGTCCGGCAATCTCATTGCCCGGTGCGCTCGGTGTTGCAAACAGGCCGACTGCGATGGTTCCCCAGATTCCGTTTAACATATGAACGGCAACCGCGCCCACCGGATCGTCAACATGCAGCTTGTAATCCAGAAGCCATACGCCGAATACGACCAGTAAACCGCTGACAACGCCGACTGCGATCGCGCCGAAGCAATCCGTTACGTCGCAAGGCGCCGTAATGCCGACCAGACCAGCCAGAGAAGCGTTTAAGCACATGGAAATATCCGGTTTGCCGTATTTTACCCAGGTAAAGACCATGCAGACAACGGTCGCAACGGCCGGTGCAACGGTTGTGGTCAGGAAAATGGATGCCAGCTGTGCCGTGCTTGTAGCGGCAGCGCCGTTAAATCCATACCATCCGAACCAGAGGATGAAGCATCCCAGACAGCCGAGTGCAAGGTTATGTCCCGGAAATGCATTGACTTTCGTGATCTTTCCATTCTTATCTTTGGTAAACTTGCCGATACGCGGTCCAAGAATCGCCGCTCCGATCAGTGCGGAAATACCGCCTACCATATGGATCGCACAGGAACCCGCAAAATCATGGAAGCCAAGCTGTGCCAGCCAGCCGCCGCCCCAGATCCAGTGCGCTTCGATCGGATAGATCAATGCGGAGATCACGCCGGAGTAAATGCAGTAGGATAAGAATTTCGTCCGCTCTGCCATTGCTCCCGATACGATCGTCGCCGTAGTCGCACAGAATACAAGGTTAAATACAAAATTCGAAAAATCAAAATCCTGATATGCGGTAAAAATATCAAATCCCGGTTTTCCGATAAAGCCCAGCATATCCTCGCCGAGCAGAAGGGAAAATCCGATCAGGATGAACATTACGGTTCCGATACAGAAATCCATAAGGTTCTTCATCAAAATGTTACCTGTGTTTTTTGCCCTGGTAAAACCTGCTTCCACCATTGCAAATCCGGCCTGCATCCAGAACACCAAAGCGGCTCCGATCAGAAACCAGACAGCAAACGTGTTTTCACTTACCAGACTTACGATTGCTTCTTCTGTCATAACTAATTTTCCTCCTTGAAAAAATGATACTGCGCGCAGCCCGCGCATTAAAAAAAGCGACACTTTCCCCTTTATCCACAGCTTCGTGGTTCGAAAAAAATATCGCTTTTTAAACAAGATAAAATTTTTTAAACCAGCGGCGTCTTATACTTCAAAGATCAGATCGCCGTAAGAAGGCATCGGCCAAAGCTCTTTGTCTACGATCATTTCCAGTTTATCGACCGGAGCGCGGAGCGCATCCATCGCGCCCTTAACGACATCTCTGTAATAAACCGCCTGATCCCTGCCTTCTTCCATCGCAGAACCCGCTTCCGTTACTTCCGCCAGCTTCGTAAGAGCAGCTTTCGCTTCCGCCAGCAGAGAAGAAGATTCCTTTAACAGTTCCGCCTGTGCGCTGACATCAGCGTCTGCACATGCAGCCTTTACCGAGTTGATCGAGCCTGCAAGGTTCGCGGTATATTTAATGACCGCCGGGATGATCTGCTTTCCGGCAATATCGATCATCGCCCTCGCTTCAATATTGATCGTCTTCGCATACGTCTCGTATTCGATCTCCACGCGGGATTCCAGTTCTTTCTTGGTAAAGACGTTGAATTTCTCAAACGCTGCAACCGATTCCGGCGCGGTGTAAGCCGGAATGGCGTCTACCATGGACTTGATATTCGGAAGTCCGCGTCTTTCGGCTTCATCCACCCACTCATCGGAATAGCCGTTTCCGTTGAATACCACGCGCTGGTGCTCATTCGCATAGGTCTTGATCAGATCGTGCACTGCCAGTTCGAAATCGTCCGCTTTCTCCAGAATATCACAGGCATCGGAAAATGCTTCCGCTACTATGGTATTCAGCACGATGTTCGGCTGTGCGATCGAAGCCTTGGAACCAACCATACGGAACTCAAATTTATTTCCGGTAAACGCAAACGGTGAAGTACGGTTGCGGTCCGTCGCATCTTTTAAGAAATCCGGAAGGGTTTTCACACCCGTTTCCAGTTTCTCTCCCGAAAGGCTGTGCGTCGCGGTTCCGGTGCTGATCAGCTGGCTCAATACGTCGCCCAGCTGTTCGCCCAGATATACGGAAAGGATTGCCGGCGGTGCCTCGTTCGCGCCTAAGCGGTGGTCGTTTCCTACGTCGGCCGCAGATGCGCGAAGCAATGCCGCATGTTCGTCGATCGCCTTTAAGATACAGGTCAGAACCAGCAGGAACTGAATGTTCTCATGCGGCGTTGCGCCCGGATCCAGAAGGTTAATTCCGTCGTCGGTCGTAATGGACCAGTTGTTGTGCTTTCCGGAACCGTTGACGCCCGCGAACGGTTTTTCATGGAGCAGGCAGCGCAGTCCGTGGCGTCCTGCCACTTTCTTTAACGTCTCCATCGTCAGCTGGTTGTGGTCAACCGCCACGTTGCACTCCGCATAGATCGGAGCTAACTCATGCTGCGCCGGAGCCACTTCATTATGCTGCGTCTTTGCGGAAACGCCGAGCTTCCACAGCTCTTTGTTAACGTCCCTCATGTATGCGGCAACCCGCTCCCGGATCGCCCCGAAATAGTGGTCATCCATCTCCTGGCCTTTCGGCGGCATCGCGCCGAACAAAGTACGCCCGGTAAAGATCAGGTCTTTTCTCTGCAGGTATTTCTGCTTATCAACCAGAAAATACTCCTGTTCCGGTCCTACGGAAGGCGTTACCTTCTTCGAAGTCGTGTTTCCGAACAGACGGAGCAGACGAAGCGCCTGTTCATTGATCGCTTCCATAGAACGCAGCAACGGCGTCTTCTGATCGAGCGCTTCTCCGGTGTAGGAGCAGAACGCCGTCGGAATACAGAGCGTTGCGCCCGCCGCATCCTGACGGACAAAAGCCGGAGACGTGCAATCCCAGGCCGTATAGCCTCTCGCTTCAAAGGTCGCCCGCAGTCCTCCCGACGGGAAAGACGAAGCATCCGGCTCGCCCTTGATCAGTTCCTTCCCGGAAAAACTCATCAGTACTTTTCCGTTCGGCATCGGCGAAGTAATAAAGGAATCATGTTTCTCCGCCGTTACGCCGGTCAGCGGCTGGAACCAGTGGGTGTAATGGGTTGCCCCTTTCTCGATCGCCCATTCTTTCATCTCATGCGCGATCACGTCCGCCGTCTCCAGATCCAGTTCACGTCCTTCCTCCATCACTTCATGGAGCTTCTTGTAAACTTTCTTCGGAAGGCGTTCCTGCATAACGGCATCATTGAAGACGTTTTCTCCGAAAATGTCCGCTACGTTGTAGTACTCTTTCTCACTCATTCTCATAACATCCTTTCTATTATGGTAAATGCAAGGAAAAAAGGGCATTCCAATCCTCTTGGAACGCCCTCGTTCGTATCTTGCATTATCTCTGGAAATTAAGATACAGCAACTTCATGGAAAATGCAACCTCTTTTTTGAAAAAAATCAAGATTCGACGTTTTATACAAATATCACAAAAAAGGCGCTTTCTTTTTGTCAAATTTTACTGTATCAAACCATTACGCTTTGTTTCCTCAGACTTTATTTCCTTAAGTTTTCTTTCATCAGGCCTTGCCGACGGAACCGAATAATTCCATTTTCTCTTTTACTGTTGCCTTGATCGCTTCCGCACCCGGAGCAAGCAGTTTACGCGGATCAAAGCCCTTGCCCTCTAAATCCTTGCCTGCTTCGACATATTTACGGGTTGCATCTGCAAAGGATAACTGGCACTCGGTATTCACGTTGATCTTTGCAACGCCGAGAGAGATTGCTTTCTTGATCATATCCTCCGGGATGCCCGTACCGCCGTGGAGAACCAGCGGCATAATGCCCGTCTTCTCCTGAACTGCTGCCAGCGTCTCAAAGCTGAGCCCAGCCCAGTTCTCCGGATATTTGCCGTGGATATTTCCGATGCCGGCCGCCAGCATATCTACGCCCAGATCCGCGATTGCCTTGCACTCGTCCGGATCCGCACATTCGCCCATGCCGATCACGCCGTCTTCTTCGCCGCCGATCGAACCGACTTCCGCCTCAATGGATAATCCCAGATTGTGCGCAACCGCTACTAATTCCTTGGTCTTTGCCACGTTCTCTTCAATCGGATAGTGGGAGCCGTCAAACATGATCGAGGTGAAGCCCGCCTTGATACACTTATAGCATCCTTCGTATGTGCCGTGATCCAGATGCAGCGCAACCGGAACCGTGATCCCGAGCTCTTCGTCCATTGCCTTCACCATCGCGGCAACCGTCTTAAATCCGGTCATATACTTGCCGGCGCCTTCCGAAACGCCTAAGATAACCGGAGACTGCAGTTCCTGTGCGGTCAAAAGAACAGACTTTGTCCACTCCAGATTGTTGATGTTGAACTGGCCAACTGCATAATGGCCTGCTTTTGCTTTGTCAAGCATTTCTTTCGCAGATACTAACATGTGATTTCCCTCCTAAGAATGATTTATCTTGATTATATTACATTCTGCCGCAAAAATAAAGCGGATTGCCTAAATAAAAACAGGAATCTTCTGATGAAGATTGCGGATGCAGAGTTCCTTATGGTCGCCGCCAAACTCCCCGTCCAGCGTCCACGCAACCGCTTCTTCGGAATAAAACCGCACTTCGCTGGTCTTAAACGAATAGATCAGATCCGAGTCGTCGATCCGGTTCGTCAGGCAGGAAAGGATCTCGTTTAATTCGATCGGATTGTGCGGCCGTTTGATCAGCGTCACTTCAAATACGCCGTCGTCCAGCTTGACATCGCTCCCCGTCATCCCTTTAAAGCCGCCGACCGAGATCGAATTCGTCACCATGCCGTAGATAAACTGGTCTTCAAAACTTTTCCCGTCGTGCTCTACCCGCATCCGGTAGGACGGGATCTCTAACAGGTGCTTCGCCGCCTCTAAGATATAGGCGACGTGGCCGAAAATATTCTTCATCTGCTGCGAGGTCTGATACGACACCGCGGTAAAAAGCCCGAATGCCGCCACATACACAAAATGGTTCCCGTTAAAATACCCGATATCGCATAGAAAGCTCTTCTCTCCCACCGCGACTTCCGCCGCTTTCTTCATATCTTTGGGAATCCCGAGGGAATTGGCAAAATCATTGGTGCTCCCCGCCGGAATATAGCCGATCGGAACTTCGGTCCCGCTCTTTAACAGCCCGGCCACGACTTCATCCAGCGTGCCGTCGCCGCCGCTGCAGACGATCCTATCGTAACCCGCGGCATCCTCGGCCGCTTTCCTTTCCGCGTCTTCCGGCGCCTGCGTCGGATAGATCGTCACCTCGAACCCGGCTTTTACCATGATATCAACAATATCCAGCAGATTGTTTTTGATCAGTCCTTTTCCCGAATGGGCATTCAGCACAAATAACAGTTTTTTCATTGTTCTGTCAGAAACTCCTCGATCGTATTTAACGCCTCTTCTTCATCCGCACCAATTGCTTCCGCTTCAATCTGTTTCCCCACATCCATGCCGAGCCCCATCACTCCCATGATGCTCTTTGCATTGACGGTTTTTCCGTCCATCTGGATCATGATCCGGCTGGCAAACTTATTGGCGACTCCCACCAGTTCCGCCAGCTTCCGCGCTTCCAGCACGGACGTCGCCTGTATTCTTATTAATTTCCTCATATTCTCCTCCTCTGCATGATGACAGCTTTTCCGCAATTTCCGAAAGCCTGCGCAGCCTGTGGTTGACGCCGGATTTCCCGACCGGCGGATCCAGATACGTTCCCAGTTCCCGGAGCGGAACGTCCGGATATTCCAGGCGGAGTTCGGCGATCTCGCGCAGATGATCCGGCAGACCGGAAAAACCGATGGTATCCCGGATCCGCATGATATCATTGACCTGACGGACCGCCGCGTTGACGGTTTTGCTGATGTTGGCGGTTTCGCAGTTGACCTTGCGGTTGACGGAATTGCGCATTTCCTTCACGATACGCACATTCTCGAGGTTCATTAACGATACATACGCCTCCATGACGTTTAACATGTCTACGATCTGCGAACCTTCTTTCAGATAGACTACAAAGTGCTGCTTGCGCGTTACCACTTTGGCGTCTGTCTCAAAGCCCTCCATCAATTCCTTTAACTGCTGCGCCTGCGCCATGCTTCGGCAGACGATCTCAAAATGATAAGACCGGGCGGGATTGCTGATCGAACCGGCCGCCAGAAACGCCCCCCGGATGAACGCCCGCCGGCAGCATGTTTTCTGGACGAGAAGCCCGTCCGCACGGGCCGTTCCCAGTTCCGCAGGCTCCCATTTCATCGCTTCCAGCACGCGCCGGGCTTCCTCTTTGGACAGCGCCCCCTCGGAATGGATCCCAAACAGCTTTTTCATCAGCAGGGCGTATTTCTGAAGGACCAGCGGATTCTCCGAATCCATTTCCAGCGAACAGCCGTCCTCCCCCGTGCGCCCTTCCAGTTCCAGGATGGCCGCCAGTTCCGCCAGCTGACAGTGCCGGCTCTTTCCGGCCTGTTTTGCGAGTTCCGCCTTAACATCACTTGAAAACGACATGCTATTTTCCCCTCAGCGCATCTTTCCCGATATCGCGGTGTTCGATCTTTAAGCCGTAACCTTTCTTGCCTTTCAGACGCTCATACAGTTCATTGGCAAGCGTTACCGAACGGTGCTTGCCTCCCGTGCAGCCGATGGAAATGACAAGCTGGTTTTTCCCCTCCGCAATATAATTCGGGATCAGGAAATTGATCATATCCTCCAGCTTATCAATAAACTGCCCTGCTTCCTCAAACTGCATCACATATTTTTGTATTTCCTCATCGTTGCCGGTCAGCGCCCGCAGCCCTTCCACATAATAGGGATTCGGCAGGAAACGCACGTCCATCACGATATCCGAATCCGAAGGGATCCCGTATTTAAAACCGAACGAAAGGATCGTTACAAACAGATTCTTGTAATCCTGATTGCGCACGAAGATCTTCTCCAGTTCGGCTTTCAGCTCCCTCGTCAGAAGCTGGCTGGTATCGATGATATAATCCGCATGTTCCTTCAAAAAAGAAAGCTCCTTGCGCTCTTTCTGCAGTCCCTTGTTAATGCGCTCCCCGGCCGCCAGCGGATGGTTCCGCCGCGTCTCCTTATAGCGCTTCACCAGCACTTCATCCTCCGCATCCAGATAGAGCACTTCATACGAAACCGCGCTCCGTTTCAGCACTTCGAACTTGTCCCGGATCTCCTCTAAGCCCCGGCCGTTGCGCACATCGATCCCGAGCGCCACCTTCTGCATATCGGTCCGGAAACTGTTGGAAAAATCAATGAACTTATCCAGCAGTGGGATCGGAAGATTGTCAATGCAGAAAAAACCCATATCTTCCATCATTTTCATCGCCGTACTTTTTCCGGCGCCGGACATTCCGGTTACGATCACAAGTTTCACAGCCTCATCCTCCGATCATCTTGATTTCCGGTTCCAGTTTCACCCCAAACTTTTCATATACGCTCCGCTCCACCTCGGCGATCAGGTTCTTTACATCCGCCGCCGACGCATTTCCCAGATTAACGACAAACCCGCAATGCTTCGGAGAAACCTGCGCATCTCCAACCCGGCGCCCCGCCAGTCCTGCGTCCATGATCAGCTTTCCCGCGAAATACCCTTCCGGGCGCTTAAACGTGCTTCCGGCGCTTGGATATTCCAGCGGCTGTTTTTGGGCGCGCTTCCGGCGCAGCCCGGCCATCGTCTCCCGGATTACGGCCGGATCTTTCTCTGTAAGCTGAAACTCGGCGCTTGCTACGATGTAACCCTTTTCCGGGATACAGCTGTGCCGGTAGGAAAGATCCAGTTCTTCGCCGGCAAGCGTCCGCAGCTTTCCGTCCGCGGTCAAACCCTCGGCCTGCACAACAATATCTTTCATTTCCCCGCCGTAAGCGCCCGCATTCATGACAAGCGCTCCCCCGACGGTTCCGGGAATCCCCGCTGCAAATTCAAGCCCGGAGAGCCCTGCCGCCGCCGCATCGTTCGCCGCTTTTGAAAGCAGGGCGCCCGCGCCGGCCCTCATCCGGTTTCCCTCAATCCGCACTTCGTCCATTCCGCGCCCAATCTCGATCACAAGGCCGCGGATCCCGTTATCGTCCACCAGCAGATTGCTCCCGTTTCCGATGACCGTAACCGGGACCTCTTCCCGCGCGGCAAGCACAAGCGCCTCTTTCAGCTGCTCGAAGTCCGGACAGATATAGAGATCCGCACTGCCTCCGATCTGAAACGTCGTGTGCTTTTTCATCGGTTCTTTCTGCAGGATCCGTTCTTGCGGAACAATCCTGCTCAACTGCTCATAAAATTCCGGATTCATGCTTGGCTTCCTTTAAAAATACGGTATATCCCCGATATGCTTCATACAGATCCACCTTGCTGATGATCTCCCACGGCGCGTGCATATTCAGAACCGCTACGCCGCTGTCGATCACATTCATATTGTAGTTGGCGAGGATATAGGCGATCGTTCCGCCCCCTCCCTGATCGACTTTTCCCAGCTCGGCAGTCTGGAACGCGACTTCATTCTGATCCATCATATTCCGAAGCTGTGCGACATATTCTGCATTCGCGTCGTTCGAACCGGATTTTCCCCGCGAACCGGTGTACTTGTTAAACACCAGACCTTTTCCGAAATACGCGGAGTTGCGTTTCTCCATGACAGACGGGTAGTTCGGATCAAACGCCGCCGATACGTCCGAAGAAAGCATACAGGAATTTTTCATGGCCCTGCGCAGCGCCAGTTCGCTGTATCCGCCCGACAGATTCATCACTTCCGCCACGCTGTTTTCAAAGAAGCGCGACTGCATCCCGGACGCTCCCACACTTCCGATTTCTTCTTTATCCACCAGAAGGCATACGGCCGTATATTCCGGCTTTTCGGCTTCTGCAATAGCGCAGAAAGACGGATACGCGCAGACGCGGTCGTCGTGGCCGTATCCCATGATCATGCTGCGGTCAAGACCGTAATCCCTTGCGGCTCCGGCCGGAACGACTTCGATCTCCGCCGATAAAAAGTCCTCTTCCTCAACGCCGTATTCCTCTTCCAGGATCCTTAAAATATTGGCTTTCACGCGCTCTTTGACGTCTTTTTTCTCTCCCTTTTCGTCTGATCCTTCCTCGGTCTCTTCCACCGGAATACTGCCGATCAGAACGTCCAGCTTCTCTCCTTCGATCACTTTCGCCGCTTTCTTCTCCATCTGCTCGGAAGAAAGGTGGATCAGAAGATCGCTGATGCCGAAAACCGGATCTTTGGGCCGTTCCCCGATATTAACGGAAACCGTGCTGCCGTCTTTCCTGCAGATCACGCCGTGGAGCGCCAGCGGAAGCGTTACCCACTGGTATTTTTTCACTCCGCCGTAGTAATGAGTGTCCAACAGTGCCATTTCGGTATCTTCATAAAGCGGCACCTGCTTGAGATCCAGGCGCGGCGAATCGATATGCGCCCCCAGGATATTCATACCTTCCTCGATCGGTTTCTCGCCCAGCACAAAAAGCGCCAGTCCTTTTCCCATATTGTTCGCAATTACTTTATCTCCCGCTTTCAACGGCTCTTTGGACGCGATCCGCTCCCCTAAGTCACAGAATCCCGCTTCCTTCGCCTTCCGGTAAAAGTCGATCACGCATTCCCGCTCCGTTTTGCAGTCGGAAATAAATCTGCGGTACGCTTCTGCAAATGCAAAAACCGCATCGCGCTTCTCTCCCTTTGGATATTTTTCCCATGCATTTTTGTGCTCCATCTTCCTTTTGCTCCATTTCTATTTCTATTTTATTTGATGCCGCGCGAATGCGCTTTCGTCTTAGTCTTAGTCTTCCTCGTCCTCGTTCCCCTGACGCGCCAGATTCGCCTGTACGCGCCGGTAGAGTTCCTGCGCCGCATTGTAGCCCATCTTCTTCTGCCGGTGGTTGACCGCGGCCGCCTCGCAGATTACGGCCAGATTCCGCCCCGGACGGATCGGGATCGAGTGGCAGACCACCTTGTTTCCCAGATACTCCGTGTATTCTTCCTCCAGTCCCAGCCGGTCGTAGTCGGCGTCCTTCTTCCAGTCCTCCAGCTTAATGACCAGATCGATCTGCTGCTTCTCCTTCACGCACTCCACGCCGTAGAGCGTCTTCACATCGATGATCCCGATGCCGCGCAGTTCGATAAAATGGCGGGTGATGTCCGGCGATGTGCCGATCAGCTCATGCTCGTTGATCTTGCGGATCTCGACAACATCGTCCGTTACCAGACGGTGTCCCCGGCGGATCAGTTCCAGCGCCGCCTCGCTCTTTCCGATGCCGCTCTCGCCCGTGATCAGGATCCCCTCGCCGTATACGTCCACCAGTACGCCGTGGATCGTAATGCACGGCGCCAGCTGCTCGCCCAGGGTATAGATCAGCTCCGCCGTAAATTCCGAAGTGGAACGGCCGGTTCCCAGCACCGGAACGCCGTATTCATTGGCGATCTGCAGGAACAGCTCTTCCGGCTCCAGATCCCGGCAGTAGATCACGCACGGCATGTCATACTGCAGAAAAGCCGTATAGCACTGTTTCCTCTCCTCAGCGCTCATCCTCTTGGTATAAAAATATTCCACATTCCCGATGATCTCCACGCGCGACCGTTCAAAATGCTCAAAATATCCGGTCAGCTGCAGCGCCGGACGGTTGATCTCGCTCGTTTCAATCCTGCGTTTCTTCAGGTCGATATCATCCGTAAAAACCTTTAGATCCATGAGATCGACAATTTTGTATACACTTACCCCCGTATCCATATCTTATTCTCCTCCATCAATGTCAGCTTTATATCTGACTCAGACTGTCGGATGCCAGTGCTGTCATCCGCTCACTTCGTATGCTTCCTATTCTACCATACGACCGCGATTTCTTCAATACGGTGACGGCTCTGTTACAATTCACTTTCGCCATGAAAAAAGCGGTAGACGCTCTCCGCCGCCCGGCGGTTCATGGACTCCGTCTGCTCCAGATCCTCCACGGAAGCATCCCGGATATTCTCCATCGACTGATAGCGGCGCATCAGCGCTTTCCTCCGCGCCGGGCCGATCCCTTCAATATCATCCAGCATCGAATGTACCTGAGACTTGGAACGCAGCGAGCGGTGGTATTCGATCGCGAACCGGTGCGCCTCATCCTGAATCCGCGTGATCAGCTTAAAGCCTTCCCCGTGGCGGTCGATCGGGATTTCCTCGTTATGGAAATACAGCCCGCGCGTGCGGTGGAAATCATCTTTGACCATCCCGCAGACCGGAATGGAAAGCCCCAGTTCTTCTAAAACCGCCAGACAGATATTGACCTGTCCCCGCCCGCCGTCCATCAGGATCAGATCCGGAAAACGGTTAAAACTCCCGCACTCCGGATCGATCTCCTTCTCCTTTAATTCCTGCTGCTCCTGCATCCCGTGCAGAAACCGCCGTGTCAATACTTCATGCATGGAAGCGTAATCGTCCGGCCCGGTCACGGTCCGCAGCTTGAATTTCCGGTAATCGCTCCGCTTCGGGCGCCCTTTCTCGTAAACGATCATCGAACCGACCGTTTCAAATCCGTTGATATTGGAAATATCGTACGCCTCCATGCGCGACAGATCTTTCATTCCAAGCAGATGCTCGATCTCCCTGACTGCTCCGATCGTCCGCCCTTCTTCGCGCTTGATCTTCTCTTTGTCCTGACTTAAGACCAGCTGGGCGTTTTTTGCCGCCAGCTCGATCAGCCGCTCCTTTAACCCCTTCTGCGGAATCCGTATCGTCACTTTCCTGCCGCGCTTTTTACTGAGCCACTCTTCCAGGATCCCAATATCCTCGATCTGCTCCTGGATCATGATCTCTTTGGGAATATACGGCGTTCCGGAATAGAACTGCTTGACAAAATCCGTCAGGATCTTCCCTTTCTCCTCTTCCGTCCCGACGCGCACATGGAAGTGATCCCGGCCGATGATCTTTCCGCCGCGGATGAAAAACACCTGAACGACCGCATCCGTATCGTCGCTTGCGGCGGCAATGATGTCCTTGTCCTCGCCGTCCATATGCGTGATCTTCTGCTTCTGGGCGATCTGTTTGACGCTGTTTAGCAGTTCCCGGTACTCGATGGCTTTTTCAAATTCCATCGCTTCGGACGCCGCGTTCATCCGCTCCGTCAGTTCTTTGATGACCGGCGCGTAGTTGCCGTTTAAAAATTCCAGCGCGCGGTCTACCCGGCTCTGGTACTCTTCCCTGCTGACCGTTCCCCGGCACGGAGCCATGCACTGGTGGATATGGTAATTCAGGCACGGGCGCTCCTTTCCGGCATCCTTCGGCAGTTTCCGGCTGCATGTCCGCAAACAGTAGATCTTATTCATCAGTTCGATCGTATCTTTTACCGCGCCCGCGCTGGTATACGGCCCGAAATAGCGGGAACGGTCCTTTTTGATCTGGCGGGAAAAGAGGATGCGCGGATATTCCTCCGCGACTGTCACCCGGATATACGGATAGGTCTTATCATCCCGCAGCATCGTATTGTACTTCGGGCGGTGCTCCTTGATCAGATTGCACTCCAGCACCAGCGCTTCTAACTCCGAATCCGTCACGATATACTCAAAGCGCGCAATATGGCTGACCATCTGCCGCTTTTTGATGCCCTCGTCGTGGCTCGGCTGAAAATACTGCCGGACGCGCTTGCGCAGGCTTAACGCTTTCCCCACATAAATGATCGCATCGTCCGCATCATGCATAATATAAACTCCCGGCTGATCCGGGAGTTTACTAAGTTCTTCTTCAATCTCAAACATATGATTCCCCAATTCAAGATCCGCTCACGGAAGACTTTTTCTCCTCTTCTTCCGGAAGCCCCTTCATCTCGCGGAACATTTTCATAAATTCTTTTCCGGTGATCGTCTCTTTCTCGTAGAGATACTCGGAAATACGGTCTAAGATCTCGCGGTTCTCCGCCAGCAGCTTCGACGCTGTCTGATACCGCTCGTTGATGATCGACAAAACTTCCTTATCGATCTGGCTTGCGGTCTTTTCCCCGCAGATCAGTCCGGCCCTTCCGTCCAGATACTGGTTCTCGATCGTCGCTAAGCACATCATGCCGAACCGGTCCGACATACCGTACATCGTAACCATCGCCCGCGCGATCTTGGTCGCATTCTCAATATCGTTGGCCGCTCCGCTCGTCGCAGAACCAAATACCAGCTCTTCCGCGGCGCGCCCCGCCATATAGGTGGAGATCTTCGCCAGCAGTTCCTCTTTGGTCTGTAAGTACTTCTCCTCTTCCGGCGTCTGCAGGGTATAGCCGAGCGCTCCCATCGTCCGCGGAACAATGGTGATCTTCTGCACCGGCTCCGTGTTCTTCTGCAGGGCGGAAACAAGCGCATGTCCGACTTCATGGTAGGAAACGATCTTGCGCTCCTTGTCGCTCATCACGCGGTCTTTCTTCTCCTTGCCGCCGACCGCAACCAGTTCGAACGCTTCAAACAGATCCGCCTGATTGACGCACTTCCTGCCGTTCTTAACGGCGTTGATCGCCGCTTCGTTGATCATATTGGCAAGATCGGAACCGACTAAGCCCGCCGCTGCAAGCGCCAGCGCGTCCAGATCCACCGTCTCGTCCATCAATACGTCTTTGGAATGTACCTTAAGCGTCTCCAAGCGCCCTTTCAGATCCGGCTTATCCACGATGATGCGCCGGTCGAAACGCCCCGGACGCAGCAGCGCCTTATCGAGCACTTCCGGACGGTTGGTCGCCGCCAGGATCAAAAGCCCCTTCGATGTGTCGAAACCGTCCATCTCCGCAAGGAGCTGGTTTAACGTCTGTTCCCGCTCGTCATTCCCGCCTCCGTAGCGCGTATCGCGGCTCTTGCCGATCGCATCGATCTCATCGATAAAGATGATGCACGGCGCCATCTTCTGCGCCTCTTTAAACAGATCCCGGACACGGGATGCGCCGACGCCGACGAACATTTCCACGAAATCGGATCCGGCCAGCGAGAAAAACGGAACCTTCGCTTCTCCGGCGACTGCTTTGGCCAGCAGCGTCTTTCCGGTTCCCGGAGGTCCGACCAGAAGCGCTCCCTTCGGGAGCTTCGCGCCGATATCCCGGTATTTCTTCGGGTTGTGCAGAAAATCCACGACTTCCTGTAAGGATTCCTTGGCCTCGTCCTGCCCTGCGACATCCTTAAACGTCACGCCGGTCGATTTCTCGACGTATACTTTCGCCGTGCTCTTGCCGACGCCGAGCGCTCCGCCGCCCATCCGGCGCATAACGAATAAAAACAGCACCCAGATAATGATGAGCGGAACGATAAAGGTCAGGATATTGACCAGAAACGTGGAAGTATTATCCGGCATCGCGGCGTTGATGACCACCGGCTCACCGTCCGTTGTCTTCAGTGTTTTCAGATCCTCGATCAGCTGCGGATCGTCCAGAAGGCCGGTAAAATAGGTGATCTCATACTGCCGGTACGCATTGTCCGCATCCTTGACCAGCTTGTAATCGATCCGGCTCTTATAGATATCGATCGTCACTTCGCTGACATTCTTCTTGTCCAGCTGCTCTAAGAAATCCGAATAGGTTGTCTCTTTCGAACTCATGTCAGAAAAACGGCTGCTCACAAACAGGACGACGAACAGCGCCAGAAGAGAGATCAGCATAAAGCTCAATAAGAGCTGGCCGTTGTTTTTGCCTCCCTTTTTGTCGTTCGGGTTCTCCCTGTTGTGATTCCCCCCGGAATTCGGATTTCCGGGATTGCCGGGATTCTGATTGTTATTATAATGATTGTTTCCGTAATCATTCGGTTCATGGTTATCCATAATCCACAGATCCTCCATCTTCTGCTGATGTAACATTTTTATTATATGTAAAACCGGTGCTAAAATCAACATTTAGTTCGTGAACTTTTTTTGTTCATTTCTAAAGTTTCTCTAATTTTTTGTAAAAAAATATAGAATATTTTTAAAATAGGCTGTATAATGACATGATTAAGAGCAAGAAATGAAGCACAAGAGGAGGAAAATCATGCCTGTAAAATACGTCTTTGTCACCGGCGGCGTCGTATCCGGACTCGGGAAAGGGATTACCGCTGCTTCGCTCGGCCGACTGTTAAAAGCACGCGGATACAAGGTCACCATGCAGAAATTTGATCCGTATATCAACATCGATCCGGGAACGATGAACCCGATCCAGCACGGAGAGGTTTTCGTTACGGACGACGGTGCGGAAACCGATCTGGATCTGGGGCATTATGAGCGTTTTATCGACGAAAGCCTGACCAAGAATTCCAACGTCACCACCGGGAAGGTATACTGGTCGGTTCTCCAGAAGGAACGCCGGGGAGACTACGGCGGCGGAACCGTTCAGGTGATCCCTCATATCACCAACGAGATCAAAAGCCGTTTTTACAGGAATTTTACTTCCAATGATATGCATATCGCGATCATTGAGGTCGGCGGAACCGTCGGAGACATCGAAAGCCAGCCTTTCCTCGAGGCGATCCGCCAGTTCCAGCACGAGGTCGGGCACCAGAACGCGATCCTGTGCCATGTAACCCTGATCCCGTACATCAAAGCCTCCGGCGAACTGAAGACAAAGCCGACTCAGGCCAGCGTCAAAGAGCTGCAGGGAATGGGGATCCAGCCGGATATCATCGTCTGCCGCTCCGAGCACCCTCTCGATCAGGGGCTTAAGGATAAGATCGCGCTGTTCTGTAATGTGCCGAATACGCACGTCCTCCAGAATCTGGACGTGGAATACCTCTACGAAGCGCCGCTTGCTATGGAGTCCGAACATCTGGCCAAAGTCGCCTGCGAATGCCTGAATCTTCCGTGCCCGGAACCGGATCTGGCGGACTGGAAGCAGATGGTCGACGATCTGCGCCATCCGGACAAGGAAGTGAAGATCGCGCTGGTCGGAAAGTACACGGCGCTGCACGACGCCTATATTTCCGTAGTGGAAGCATTGAAGCACGGCGGGATCCCGGAACATGCCACCGTGGATATCCAATGGGTGGATTCCGAAACGATCGACGACAGCAATGCGGCCGAAGTATTAAGCGGCGCGGCCGGCATCATCGTTCCGGGCGGCTTCGGAAGCCGCGGCGTGGAGGGTATGATCTCCGCCTGCCGCTATGCGCGGGAAAATCAGATCCCGTATCTCGGCCTCTGTCTGGGTATGCAGGTTGCGATCATCGAATATGCCCGCCATGTCTGCGGAATGCGCGATGCGCACAGCATTGAACTGGATCCGAACACCACGCATCCGGTGATTGCGCTGATGCCGGAGCAGAACGGCGTGGAGGATATCGGCGGCACGCTGCGGCTCGGCTCCTATCCGTGCGTACTGGACAAAACTTCCCATGCATATCAGGAATACGGCCGGGAAGAGATCGCGGAACGCCACCGCCACCGTTATGAAGTCAACAACGACTACCGCCATATCTTAGCGGAGAACGGCATGAAGCTCTGCGGGCTTTCTCCGGACGGACGGATCATCGAAATGATCGAGATTACCGAACACCCGTGGTTTATCGCCACGCAGGCGCACCCGGAACTGAAATCCCGCCCGAACCGCCCGCATCCTCTGTTCCACGGATTTATCGCAGCTTCGCTGGAGCGGATGAAATAAGAATGAAATAGCAGATAACTTCTATCCGATAACCTTCATCAAGACAGCTGCGGTCCAACCGGCGCAAAGAATCCGGCCTGCCGGATTCTTCTCGCCCGATATGAAGCAAACAGTCTGCCACGCTAAATGGCAGACAGGATACGATATGATGTCAATGATATGATACCATATCCTGTACTGATGCTTCTTAGCGCGGCAGCCTGTTTCATGCCCTATCCCGGTACTATTGTGTCTTAGCGGCAGCCTGTTTTATGCCCTATTCCAGTACTGTTGTGTCTTAGCGGCAGCCTTTTTATACCCTATTTCGGTACTGTTGTTCCACCTATACAAACTGGTTCCTTTCCGGATCATAGGTATAGTTGATCTGTTTTAATTTCTCCGTGATCTCCTGCTCTTCGGTCATACAGGCTTTTGCCAGTTCTTCCAGAGAATCGTAAT
>CANQDS010000062.1 GCA_947593655.1 uncultured Lachnospiraceae bacterium
CTGCATCTTTCGATGCCCGCCTGAATTATCTTCTTGAATCTTTCAAGGTTTTCCACTGTTCAGTTATCAAGGTTCTTCCGGCTGTTCCTGTTCTTTCCCGAACAGCCAGCTTGCTTATGTTACCATAAAGGAAACCAGTTGTCAACTGCTTTTTTATTTTTTCATAAGCAGAACGGAGAAGGAGGGATTTGAACCCTCGCGCCGGTTACCCGACCTATACCCTTAGCAGGGGCACCTCTTCGGCCACTTGAGTACTTCTCCAAAAACATTTACGTGACGTATGGTTTATTTTACTAAAAAAAATAGTCCGTGTCAATGTTTTTTCGGATTAATTTTCAAATTATTTTTCTAAATTTTTCGATGGAAGTCTCATACAGATTATTTCCATCCTTGTCGATCACTACGATCACGGGAAAATCCTCCACATACAGCTTGCGGATGGCTTCTGCGCCGAGATCTTCATAGCATACGATTTCTGACGACTTGATGCATTTTGACAGCAGGGCGCCGGCTCCTCCGACTGCTGCAAAATAAACGGCCTTGTTCCGGATCATTGCATCGATCACTTCTTTGGATCGTTTTCCTTTGCCGATCATGGCTTTCTGGCCGAGATCCAATAAAACCGGGGCATATTTATCCATACGGGTTGCCGTGGTGGGACCTGCTGAACCGATCGGACGGCCTTCTCTTGCCGGAGAAGGACCCATATAATAAATAACCGCATCTTTCATCGGAATCGGCAGTTCCTTATTTGCCTCCAATGCTTCGATCATGCGTTTATGCGCCGCATCCCGCGCTACATAAACGGTTCCCGTGAGATAAACGTAATCGCCGGTATGCAGATCTTTTGTGATTTCTTCCGTAATCGGTGTTGTTATTCGTTTTTCCATAATTTTCTTCCTGACTCTGCTGCAATAAGACTGATATCATTCATTATATGATCCGGACCTGATGGCGGTTGACATGGCAGCAGATATTAACCGCAACCGGAAGCCCGGCAATATGGGTGGGATAAGTATTGATATTAACCGCAAATGCCGTGACGGTTCCTCCCAATCCTCCCGGACCGATTCCAAGCCGGTTGATCTGATTTAACATTTCCTCTTCCAGTTCTGCAACATAAGGAATTTCGGAATGTTCATCAACCGGGCGCGTCAGCGCCTGCTTTGCCAAAAGGGCGCATTTTTCGAAAGTTCCACCTATTCCGACTCCTACAACCATCGGCGGGCAGGCGTTCGGACCCGCATCTTTGACTGCGGTGAGGATGGCGTTTTTCACCCCTTCGATCCCATCCGCCGGTTTCAGCATAAAAATACGGCTCATATTTTCACTTCCGAATCCTTTCGGAGCAAAAGTGATCTTCACCTGATCGCCGGGTACGATCGCATAATGGATGACCGCAGGCGTATTGTCTCTGGTATTTTCCCTTATGATCGGATCGTTGACTACCGACTTCCGCAGATAGCCTTCTTCATAGCCCCGGCGGACGCCTTCGTTTACGGCATCTTCGATCGCCATTCCTTCAAAATGGACATCCTGCCCGACCTCCAGAAAAAATACTGCCATTCCAGTATCCTGACAGATCGGGATTCTGTCCTCTTTTGCGATTCTTAAGTTATCCTGAAGCTGGCATAAGATCTTTTTCCCAAGTTCCGATTCTTCTTTTTCCGAAGACTGGCGCAGGGCATTCTTCATATCATCAGAGAAATCATGATTCGCTTCTATGCACATTTCTTTGATCTGCTCGATGACCAGATCCGTTTTCACTGTTCTTATCATACTTTAACTGTTTTCTTTCTTAAAATTTAAGATTTAAAAATGCTTTTATACCGGATCTTCCTCGTTTTCCTCTTCAACCGGCAGGATCGTCTTATCTTTCCGCACTTTTGCGATGCTCGCCACTTTCACATCATCGTTCAGATTGATCAGTTTCACGCCGGAAGTAATTCTTCCGAGTAAAGCCGTTCCTTTGACCGCAATCCGGATAATAATGCCTTCTGTGGTGATCAGCATGACTTCATCGTCAAACCCGACGGCCTTTACGCCAACAAGATTACCTGATTTTTCTGTGATCTTATAGCATTTTACCCCTTTTCCGCCGCGGTTCTGCACCGTAAATTCTTTGGTCAGGGTGCATTTTCCAAGACCTTTCTCCGATACGATCATCACGGCATCGCCCTGTTTATCAATCTGCATTGCGATCACTTCATCCCGGTCGGCTAAGTTCATGCCGATCACGCCCATAGTAGTCCTGCCCGTGATCCTGACGTCTTTCTCATGGAAACGGATGCACTGGCCGAATCTGGTAAACAGGAAAATTTCTGCGTGATTATCGGTAATCTTTACTTCGATCAGCTCATCATCCTCACGCAGATTAATGGCCGCAAGCCCCGTTTTCCGGATATTCTCATAATCTTTGACCGAGGTTTTCTTCACAATTCCCCGTTTTGTCGCCATAAACAGGTACTTGTCATCCTCATATTCCTTAATCGGGATCATTGCCGTAATATTTTCTCCCGGCTGCAGCGGAATTAGATTGATGATCGCTGTTCCGCGGGAAGTACGCCCCGCTTCCGGTATTTCATAGGCTTTGATGCGGTACACGCGCCCGGTATTGGTAAAAAACATCAGATAATGGTGCGAGGTGGTCATCATCATTTCTTCAATGTAATCATCCTCAATGGTTTCCATCCCTTTAATGCCTTTTCCGCCGCGGTGCTGGCTCTTGAAATTATCAATGCTCATGCGCTTGATATAGCCGACTTTTGTCATGGTGATGACGGTATTCGTTACCGGGATCAGATCCTCCATAGAAATATCAAATTCATCATATCCGATCTGGGTTTTTCGTTCGTCACCGTATTTTTCTGCGATCACAAGGATTTCTTCTTTGATGACTCCTAAAAGCTTCTTCTCATCTGCAAGAATTGCCTTTAATTCGCTGATACGCGCCATTAATTCCTTGTATTCCGATTCCAGCTTTTCCCTTTCCAATCCGGTCAGCGCACGGAGACGCATATCCACGATGGCCTGCGCCTGTACATCCGTAAGGGAAAAACGCTCCATTAAATGCTCTTTTGCTTCTGCGGTCGTACGGCTGCTGCGGATAATGGAGATCACTTCATCGATATGATCGAGCGCGATCAGCAATCCCTGCAGGATATGCGCCCGTTCTTCCGCTTTATTCAGATCGTACTGGGTACGTCTGGTGATGACCTCCTTCTGATGAAGCAGGTAATAATTGAGCATTTCATAGAGATTTAAAATCTTCGGCTCATTGTTGACAAGCGCAAGATTAATCACTCCAAAGGTATCCTGCAGCTGCGTATGTTTGTAAAGAAGGTTCAACACCACGCTCGGATTCACGTCGCGGCGGAGTTCTATGCAGATCCGCATTCCTTCCCGGTCGGATTCGTCCCTTAAATCCGTAATGCCGTCTACTTTCTTTTCCTTCACCAGATCGGCGATCTTTTCGATCAGGCGGGCCTTGTTGACCAGATAAGGAAGCTCCGTTACGATAATGCGGTTTTTGCCGTTCGGCATGGCTTCAATATCCGTAACCGCACGGACCTTGATCTTGCCTCTTCCGGTCTGGTAAGCTTCGTTAATGCCGGAAGTCCCTAAAATAATGCCTCCTGTCGGAAAATCCGGTCCCTTGACAATCTGGATCAGCTCATCAATATCCGTTTCTTTCTCCTCGATCTCGTTATCGATCAGCTTCACAACGGCATAAATGACTTCTTTTAAGTTGTGAGGCGGAATATTGGTAGCCATTCCCACGGCGATTCCCGTCGTTCCGTTGACCAGCAGATTGGGATATCTGGAGGGAAGAACCGTCGGTTCTTTCTCCGTTTCATCGAAATTCGGCACGAAATCAACCGTATTCTTGTTGATATCCTCGATCATCTGCATGGAAATCCTGCTTAAACGCGCTTCCGTGTAACGCATGGCGGCGGCTCCGTCTCCGTCCACGGATCCGAAGTTTCCGTGGCCGTCTACCAGAGGATATCTCGTAGACCACGGCTGAGCCATGTTTACAAGCGCTCCATAGATCGAACTGTCTCCATGTGGATGATATTTACCCATAGTATCCCCGACAATACGGGCGCATTTACGGTGCGGCTTATCCGGCGTATTGTTCAATTCGATCATGGAATATAAGACGCGGCGCTGCACAGGCTTTAATCCGTCCCTGACATCCGGCAGGGCGCGGCTTGCAATCACGCTCATCGCATAATCGATATAGGAAGTTTCCATGGTTTTTTTCAGATCAACCTGATGTATTTGGTCAAAAATTTTGTCATCCACTTGAAATTTTCTCCTCTATAAACATAAGTTTTATATCTGGCTCAGACTGTCGGATGCCAGTACTGTCACTGGCTCACTTCGTTCGCGGGACAGTACCAGATTCCTTAAATATCAAGATTCTGAACATATTTCGCATTTGCTTCAATAAATTCACGCCTTGGTTCCACTTTATCACCCATCAGGGTTGTAAACGTTACGTCAATTTCCGAAGAACTTTCTTCATCCATGACTACCCGTTTCAAAATCCTTCTTTCCGGATCCATCGTCGTTTCCCAAAGCTGGTCAGAATCCATCTCTCCAAGACCTTTATAACGCTGAATCTTGTTATTCTGGTCGCGGCCGATCTCGAGCAGCAGCTTATTTAACTCCTCATCGTTGTACGCATACCATACGTTTTTATTTTTTTCGATCTTATAAAGAGGCGGAGTCGCAAGATACACATGCCCCTGTTTAATGAGCTCCGGCATAAACCGGTACAAAAACGTCAGCATCAATGTTGCAATATGCGCGCCGTCAACATCGGCATCCGTCATAATGATGATCTTATCATACCGCAGTTTCGAAATATCAAAATCCTCATGGATCCCCGTTCCAAACGCCGTGATCATCGCCTTGATCTCGGCATTTCCGTAAATGCGGTCTAACCTCGCCTTCTCTACATTCAGGATCTTTCCGCGGAGCGGAAGGATCGCCTGCGTTGCACGGCTCCTCGCCGTCTTTGCGGAACCGCCGGCGGAATCTCCCTCCACAATAAAGATTTCGCAGTTTTTCGGATCTTTATCGGAACAATCCGCCAGTTTTCCCGGAAGGGACGTTCCTTCAAGGGCTGTTTTCCGCCTTGTCAGATCGCGCGCTTTTCTTGCAGCTTCCCTCGCCCGCTGCGCAAGCAGCGATTTTTCGCAGATATTTTTCGCGATCTCCGGATTCTGTTCCAGAAAATAAGTAAGCTTCTCGCTGACAATGGAATCAACCGCGCCTCTTGCTTCGCTGTTTCCAAGCTTCTGCTTCGTCTGCCCTTCAAACTGCGGCTCTTCTACCTTAATGCTGATGATCGCCGTAAGCCCCTCGCGGATATCGTCGCCCGTCAGCGGCGGATCATTGTCCTTTAAGATCTTATTCGCCCTTGCATAACTGTTAAAGGTCTTTGTCAGCGCATTCCTGAAACCGGCAAGATGCGTTCCTCCTTCCGGAGTAATGATATTGTTGACAAAACTGAACGTGGAATCATTAAAGGAATCATTGTGCTGCATCGCCACTTCCACGTATACGCCGTCTTTGCTTCCTTCACAGTAGATCACATCTTCATAAAGCGGTTCTTTTCCGCGGTTTAAGTAATTGACAAACTCTTTAATGCCGCCGGCGTAGTGAAATTCATGCCGTCGCGGCTTCTCGCCCCTGTCGTCGATCAGTACGATCCGCAGTCCCTTCGTCAGAAACGCCGTTTCCCGCAGTCTCTGTTTTAATGTATCATAATCATAGACCGTTTCCTCGAAGATCGTACTATCCGGCAGAAAATGGACTTTCGTTCCATGAAGTTCGGGATCGCATGTTCCGATCACTTTCACTTCTTCTTTCTTGATCCCGCGTGCGTAAGTCTGTCCGTATATTTTCCCTTCGCTGTATACTTCAACTGTCAGCCAGGTGGAAAGCGCATTGACAACCGAAGCGCCGACTCCGTGAAGGCCGCCGGATACCTTGTATCCCCCGCCGCCGAATTTTCCTCCTGCATGAAGAACGGTAAATACGACTTCGAGTGCAGATTTCTTTGCTTTATGATTCTCTCCGACCGGAATCCCTCTTCCGTCATCGCAGACGGTAATGGAATTATCCTTTTCGATCGTGACTTCGATATTGCTGCAGAATCCTGCAAGGGCTTCATCTACGGAATTATCCACGATTTCATAGACGAGATGGTGCAATCCTCTTGATGAAGTGCTGCCGATATACATACCAGGTCTTTTGCGGACGGCTTCCAGACCTTCTAAGATCTGGATCTGATCTGCTCCGTATTCCTGATTATTTTGTAATTCTTCACTCATAAACCTTCCCCCATCTGATGTACAGTTCCGCTTACCACCTGAAATACTTTATTAATGCGGAATCTGTTCTTCACAAATTCTTCTAATCCCGTGCAGGTAATAATGGTCTGAATCTCACTGATGCTGTTTAATAAAAAATTCTGCCGGCTGCTGTCCAATTCCGATAATACGTCGTCCAGCAGAAGAACCGGCGTATTGTGAATGGATTTTCTGACCAGATCGATCTCCGATAATTTCAAAGAAAGCGCCGTCGTCCGCTGCTGCCCCTGAGAACCATATTTCCGGATATCCACTCCTTCCACGGAAAACAGCATATCGTCCCGGTGCGGACCGACAGTTGTCTGGCACAGCTTTAAATCCCTGCCTTTTGCCTTTAGCAGCTCATCCTCAAAGAAAATATCCTCGATATTCGGCTCATACTTCAAGACCAGGTCTTCTTTCTGCCCGGTGATCTTAAAGTGGATCTCACGGATGATCTCGCTTAATTCATCAATGAAAATCCTTCTCTGGCGGATGATCCTGCGCCCGTATTCCGCCAGCTGCGCATCCCATACGGGAAGCGTATCGATCAGTTCCGGCTGATGGATGATATCCTTCAAGAGTTTATTGCGCTGGTTTAACAGCTTGTGGTAAGAAGCCAGATTCGACAGATAAAGCTTATCCAGCTGGCTGAGTTCCATATCCATGAACCTTCTGCGTTCAGAAGGACCGTTCTTGATGATATTAAGATCTTCCGGAGAAAAAAATACGATATTCAGAATCCCGAACAATTCACTCGCCTTCCGGATCGGCACCTGATTCACGGCGACTCCTTTGGAACCGCTCTTCCGCAAATGCATATCGATCTGAAAAGTCTGGTCATTTTTTTCCACAATGGTCCGTATATGCGCTTCTTCCTGTTCAAAACGGATCATTTCCCTGTCCTTGCTTCCCCTGTGGGATTTCGTCGTCCCGCTCATGTAAGCTGATTCCAGAATATTCGTCTTTCCCTGCGCATTATCCCCGTAAAGGATATTCGTACCCTCACTGAAATGGATTCCAAGTTTCTCATAATTCCGGAAATTACTTAATTCAATGGACTTTATGATCATTTGACAATGCGGATCGTCTCTCCGCCGTAAGAAACAACGTCTCCGTCATGAAGTTTCTTTCCCCGCTGAAGCTCCGTCCGGCCGTTCAACTCCACCATTCCTTCCGTGATCACTCGTTTCGCGTCCACGCCGGAATCCACGAGCCCCGCCTTCTTTAAAGCCTGCCCCAGTTTGATAAATTCTTCGTCTTCCCTGATTTGAACTGTTATCATAACATCACCTAATTTGAAGCATTATTAAAATTAACCGGAAGGATCAGATAAATAAACTTTCCTTCATCGTCTTTGATAAAACACGGCGCCTTCGGATTGACCATATAAAGGCTGATAGTCTCCTCGTCGATCACGCGCAGCGCATCAATGAAGAACTTCGGATTAAACCCAATCAGAATGTCCTTCCCTTCTTTCTCAATGTCAATCTCCTCATTCATGGAACCGATGAAGGAATTCATCTTAAGCTCCATGCTGCCGTCGGAGATATTCATGATGATCGGCTTCTTGTCGCCCTCTTTGACCAAAAGGGTAGAGCGGTCGATACAATCGAAAAGCTCCCTCTTGCTGATCTTCACCTTCGTTTCATAATCCGAAGAAAGCATCTGCTCGATCCTGAAATACTCTCCCTCGATCAGACGCGAAACAACGGTCGTATCTTCAAAATCGAATACAATATGATTGTTGGTAAAGGAGATCACAACGTCCTCCTCCGCATTTCCCGGAATGATCTTGCTGATCTCCTGCAAAGTCTTGCCCGGAACCACAACCTTCTTGTGTTCGTACTGGTTCTTCATCTCAATGTAGCGGATCGAGATCCGGTGCCCGTCTAAGGAAACGACTTTCAGCTGGCTGCCGTCAATCTCAAATAATTCCCCGGTCATCAGTTTGTTGTTGTCATTGTCCGCGATCGAGAAAATCGTCTGGCGGATGACTTCTTTTAAAGTAAACTGTGAAATGACGATCGAATCATTCTTTTCGATAAAAGGAAGGTAGGAAAAATCGTCTCCTGATTTCCCTATGATGTTAAATTTGGACTTCTCACAGGTGATCACCGTCTTAAAGGAGTCGTCTGTTTCGATCGTTACATCATTATCAGGAAGTTTTCTTACAATTTCAGAAAAAATCTTAGCATCTAACGCGATGACTCCTTTTTCTAAAACATCGCCTTCTATCTTTGTTTCAATTCCAAGTTCCATATCATTTGCCATCAGTTTGATGCTGCCGTCCGAAGCATCGATCAAGATACATTCCAGGATAGCCATTGTCGTTCTGGTAGGAACTGCTTTCGATACGATATTAACGCCGTGGAGCAGATTCGTTTTTGAACAGATTAATTTCATTGTAAAACTCCTTCCTGTGCTTCATAAATAAAGATTAAGAAATTCATAATATCCTTAATAGGGGCTGTTCATAAGTGAATAATCCCTGTTTTCCTCTCCAGTCAGGCATTTCGGCACTGGATAACCCTGTTTGAAGTGGAGTCGATGGAAAAAGGATAAACAGGCATAAACCAAAAGCCCGGATTTTATCTTCATGGATTGTCCACTTGAAGTACTTGTTTATATGTGGATGAATATGAGGTCGTATGTAAATACTATTATATAGGAAGAAACTAGTTCGGATTGATCTTTTTCTTGATCGTTTCGATCAATGCACGGGTAGATTCTTTTTCCTCATATTCCAGTGTAATCTTCTTTACACCGTGGATAATTGTGGAATGATCCCTTCCTCCGAGCAGGGCGCCGATCGTATCAAGCGGTGTCTCCGTCATATTCTTGCAGAGATACATGGCGATCTGCCGCGGTCTGGCAATATCATTACTGCGGTTCTTGGAAATCATCTGATCCACAGAGATGTGGAAATGCTCAGACACGACCTCAATGATCAGCTGGGCTGTGATCTCCTTCGGTTTCTCCGGGGTAATGATATTCTGAAGCTCTTTGACAGCGATATCCATCGTAATCTCGGTTTCCACGAGGTTGTTGTAGGCAAGCAGCTTGTTTAGAGCGCCTTCTAACTCGCGGACGTTGGATTTGATATTGCTGGCAATATAGTTCAGGATCTCATCGCTGATCAGGAAGTTATCCGATTCCGCTTTCTTGCGGAGGATCGCCATTCTTGTCTCATAGTCCGGAACCCCGATATCCGCCATAAGTCCCCATTCGAAACGGGAGCGGATCCTTTCCTCTAATGTCTCCATCTCTTTCGGAGGCTTGTCTGATGTAAGGATGATCTGTTTCCCCTGCGCCTGCAAGGCGTTGAATGTGTGGAAAAACTCTTCCTGCGTACTTTCTTTCCCGATAATGAACTGGATATCGTCGATCATCAGAACATCTACCGTGCGGTACTTATCGCGGAATTTCGTCATGGAAGAAGCGTTTCCGTTACGGATGGATTCGATCACTTCGTTTGTAAATTCTTCCGAAGTCACGTAGATGACCTTCGTCTGAGGGTTCTGATCTAAGATAAAATGTCCGATCGAGTGCATCAGGTGGGTTTTGCCGAGCCCTGGTCCTCCATAGATGTAAAGAGGATTGTAGGTTTCTCCCGGCGATTCAGCGACCGCAAGCGAAGCGGACTGGGCAAACCGGTTGTTGTTTCCCACGACAAAGGTATCAAAGGTATAGTTTGGATTCAGATTCGAATGATCCGCTTTTTTCGGGGAAGCCGTCTTCCTGGAAGTCTTCTTGACATTTAAGCTGCGCGTCTGCTCCGGAAGGATGAATTCGATCTCGTATTCCACTCCGGTGATCTCTGCAATGGCAACTTTCAATGGAAGATAGTACTTTTTGGAAATATAGTTCAGCATCATCTGTTCCTGTGATACTAAAATATACAGCTTGTTTCCTTCGATCGCATAAACTTCAAGCGGGCGCAGCCATGCGTTAAAAGCGACATCATTGATCCCATGCTCTTTTTTAACGGTTTCCAGTATCTCGTCCCACTTCTCCGTTACTTTATCCATATGATTTCTCCATATCTGAATGATAAAAGAGGACAAATTTCCATAGTCCTACGAATACTATAGTACACTATTTTTGCGTTTTAATCAACGTTTTAAATCGTGTTTATAAGCGATAAAAGTTATATACCCCTGTTTTTCTAAACAAAAGACCTTTTTGAACAATTTATCCATGTGGTGTTTACAAACTTTCCACAAGTTATCCACAAATTGAGGATAACTTTTTTTCAAAATTCCTTGACTTGCCGGTTTTTTTTGGTATAATTGTACTGATGTTTTTTAACGTAAAGGAGGTGGATGGAATATGAAGATGACGTATCAGCCGAAGAAGCGGCAGAGATCCAAAGTACATGGTTTTCGTAAAAGAATGAGCACGGCAGGCGGAAGAAAAGTATTGGCTGCAAGAAGATTAAAAGGTAGAAAGAAATTATCAGCTTAGGCCACATTTTTTGTGGTCTTTCTTCTTTGTACAGCGGAAGTACAAGGGAAATGCGAAGATGAAATTTTCAGAATCATTAAAGAAGAGCAGAGATTTTCAGAACGTATATCAGAACGGAACTTCCCGTGCTGACAGATTCCTTGTGATGTATGTGCTGAAGAACGGGACTGACCGCAACAGGATTGGGATATCGGTCAGCAAGAAAGTTGGAAATAGTGTTGTAAGACATCATTTAACCCGATTGATCAGAGAGAGTTACCGGCTGCAGGAAGACATGTTTAATAATGGTTTAGACATGGTAGTCGTTGTGAGGGTAAATGCGAAGAACGCTTCTTATCATGAGATCGAGGGAGCGCTTCTGCACCTTGCAGGTCTTCACAGGATTATTGGCAACCCGAATATTAATTAAGAAGATGGAATCATTTTGAAGAAAATTTTAATTGCAGTCATAAAATTTTATAGAAAATATATATCCCCTATGAAAACAACGAAGTGTCCGTATTATCCTTCCTGCTCAGCTTATGGGCTGGAAGCGGTTGAGAAATATGGAGCGTTAAAAGGAGGGGCTTTGGCGGCGTGGAGGATCGTCAGGTGCAATCCTTTTTCCAAGGGCGGATATGATCCGGTTCCATAATGGAGGTTTTTTATGTCAAATATTGAATTGACAGCTTATTCCGGTGCTATTTTAGGACCAATTGCCAAGTTCTTAGGATGGATCATGAACGGAATATACGTTCTTATGTATAATCTGTTTGGGATAGAGAATATTGGTTTAAGTATCATCTTACTTACGATTCTTATTTATATGTGTCTGCTTCCGCTGACGATCAAGCAGCAAAAGTTTTCAAAGCTTTCGCAGAAGATGCAGCCGGAGATACAGGAGATTCAGAATAAATACAAGAATAAGAAGGATCAGGCTTCGATTGCAGCCATGAATCAGGAAACGCAGCTTGTTTATCAGAAATATGGGGTTTCCCCGGCGGGCTCCTGCGTGCAGCTGTTGATCCAGATGCCGATCCTGCTTGCGCTTTACCGTGTATTTTATAATGTACCTGCTTATGTAAAGAGCGTCAAACTGGTATTTAGCGATCTGGTAAGCGGAATCACGGCTACATCCGGATTTCAGGATAAGATGCAGGAGCTGATGGACAATTTCAACGTCCGCGGCCTGAATGTAAACTTTGATGCATCGGGTGATACGCTGAATAACTATGTGATCGATGTATTGTACAAGCTTCCGTCCACCGGATGGGAGAAATTGCAGGATTATTTTCCGAATTTGACGGATTCGATCTCGAAGACACTAGATCATATCCAGCATTCCAATTACATCATGATGCTGAATATTTCGGATACGCCGTGGAGCATCATGACAACGAATTTCAAGGCGCATGATTATCTGTTCGTGTTCCTTGCGCTGATGATCCCGGTACTGTCTTATGTGACGCAGGTCATTAATACAAAGATGATGCCGCAGTCGACGAATAACAACGATCAGATGGCCCAGCAGATGAAGACGATGAATATTATGATGCCGCTCTTCTCTTTTTTCATCTGTTTTACGGTTCCGGTCGGTCTTGGTATTTACTGGATCGCCGGTGCGGTCTGCAGGGCGGTGCAGCAGTTCTTCATCAATAAGCATATTGAGAATCTGGATCTGGATGATCTGGTCAGGAAGAATCAGGAGAAGTTAAAGAAAAAGCAGGAAAAACTCGGCATTTATGGGGAACAGATCCGCGAAGCCGCACAGATCAAGACGCGGACGATCGAAAGCAAGGCAAAAGTAAACGAGACTTCCGCTGAACGGGAACTGCAGCTGGAAAAGGCGAATGAAAAGAAAACGAATGCTAAAAAGGGAAGCATGGCTGCAAAAGCAAATATGGTGAGAGAGTTTAATGAAAGAAATTCTCGCAAGTAAGGGGGTAAGATTATGGAATTTATTGAAATTTCTGCAAAGACGGTAGAAGAAGCGCTGACGGAAGCATCGATCCAGCTCGGCGTTACCAGCGATCAGCTGGAATATGAAGTGATCGAAAAGGGAAGCACGGGATTCCTTGGAATCGGCAGCAAGAATGCAGTTATCCACGTAAAGAAGAAAATGCTTGTTGATAATTATGCGGAAGAATTCCTGATGCAGGTATTCCAGGCTATGAATATGGAAGTAAAGATTAAGATTCAGGTCGATGAAGAGCATCAGATGATCGATATTGAGCTTCAGGGCGAAGATATGGGAATCCTGATCGGCAAGCGGGGACAGACGCTGGATTCGCTGCAATATCTGACCAATCTTGTGGTCAATAAAAATTCGGATGTTTATTATAAGGTAAAGATCGATACCGAGGATTACCGCAAGAGAAGAAAAGAGACGCTGGAGAATCTGGCAAAGAATATTGCTTACAAGGTTAAGAGAACAAAACGTCCGGTATCTTTAGAACCGATGAATCCTTTTGAACGGAGAGTCATTCATTCCGCGCTTCAGAATGACAAATATGTGACGACGTACAGCGAAGGCGAAGAACCGTACCGCCATGTCGTAGTTGCATTAAAAAAATAAGAATCGTAAATGGGTATCCGCTGGATACCCATTTCTTACCTTTATAGAGGGAAATTTTCAGAAAGGCGGTAATGATGATGAAATCAGATACGATCGCTGCGATTGCGACAGCGATGACTGCTTCCGGGATCGGAATCGTCCGAATCAGCGGAGAGGAATCTTTCGCTGTGATCGACCGGATCTACCGTTCCCCTTCCGGGAAAAAGTTAAGCGGGGAAGAAAGCCATACGATTCATTACGGATTCATTTATGACGGGGACGAGCCGATCGATGAAGTGATGGTTCTTCTGATGAAAGCTCCTCATTCTTATACAAAAGAGGACAGCGTGGAGATCGACTGCCACGGCGGCGTCTATGTCATGAAACGGATCCTGGAAACTGTGGTAAAGTACGGGGCAAGACCGGCGGAACCGGGCGAGTTTACAAAGCGGGCTTTTTTGAATGGAAGGATTGACCTTGCGCAGGCGGAATCCGTCATTGATCTGATTCAGGCGAAGAATGAGTTTGCCCTGAAAGCATCGTTAAATCAGTTAAAGGGCGCGGCTTCGCGGGAAATTAAGCAGATCCGTGAGAAGATCTTATATGAGATCGCATATATCGAGTCAGCGCTGGATGATCCGGAACATATTTCTCTGGATGGATACGGTGAACATTTATCCGGAATTATGGAAGAAACAGGAACAGAGATCCAAAAACTTTTGGATTCGGCGGATAATGGAAGAATGCTCAAAGAAGGGATCAATACGGTGATCCTTGGAAAACCGAATGCAGGAAAATCGTCTCTGTTAAATCTGCTGGTAGGGGAGGATCGCGCAATCGTTACGGATATTGCGGGTACGACCAGGGATATTCTGGAAGAACAGATCCAGTTGAACGGGATTTCTTTGAATATCATAGATACGGCCGGAATCCGGAACACATCTGATGTTGTGGAACAGATCGGGGTGGAGAAAGCCAAAGAGTATGCCAAAAATGCCGATCTGATCATTTATGTGATCGATGCTTCCACTCCGCTGGATGAGAATGATTTTGCGATCATGGATCTTCTGCAGGAGAAACAGGCGGTTGTGCTTTTAAATAAATCGGATTTGGAGGAAAAGACAACGGAGGAGGAAGTGGGAAAATATCTGTATCAGAAAATCCTTTCCGTTTCTGCCAGAGAGAATACCGGAATGGAAGAACTGGAAAATACGATCCGGGAAATGTTTTTTCAGGGAGAGATTTTGTTAAATGATGAGGTGTATCTGACAAATGTCCGCCATAAAAATTCTTTACAGGAAGCATTGGATAGTATACATTTAGTATTGCAGAGCATACAAAACAGGATGCCGGAAGATTTCTATTCGATCGATCTGATGAATGCCTATGAAGTTCTTGGAGCTATCATTGGGGAATCCGTGGAGGATGATCTGGTCAATGAAATTTTTCAAAAATTCTGTATGGGGAAATGAAAAGGAAGGATTTGAAAGTGTCGGTTAAGAATTTATTGGAAGAAACATATGATGTCTGCGTCGTGGGAGCGGGACATGCCGGCTGTGAGGCGGCTTTAGCCTGCGCGAGGCTTGGAATGGAAACGATCATTTTTACGGTGAGCATTGACAGTATTGCGATGATGCCCTGCAACCCGAATATCGGCGGAACTTCCAAAGGACATCTGGTCCGGGAAGTGGATGCGCTCGGCGGAGAGATGGGGAAAAATATCGACCGGACTTTTATCCAGTCGAAAATGCTGAATAAATCCAAAGGACCGGCTGTTCATTCTTTACGCGCACAGGCTGATAAAGCGGAATATAGCAGCAGAATGAGGCAGACTTTGCAGGAAACGGAGCATTTGACGATCCGTCAGGCGGAAGTTTCAGAGATTGTTACCGATGAAGAGAACCGCATTACGGGAGTAAAGACAGTATCGGGCGCTCTCTATCACTGTAAGGCTGCCGTACTCTGTACCGGAACTTATCTTCGGGCGCGCTGTCTTACGGGAGAGATGATCACGCACACCGGGCCGAATGGACTGCAGGCCGCCAATCACTTGACGGAATCTTTACTGGCGCATGGGATTGAAATGTATCGTTTTAAGACGGGGACTCCTGCGCGGATCGATAAAAGGAGCATCGATTTTTCGAAGATGGAAGAACAATTCGGAGATGAAACGGTAGTTCCGTTTTCTTTTACGACCGATCCGAAGGAAGTGCAGAAGGAGCAGGTTTCCTGCTGGCTGACTTATACCAATGAAAAAACACATGAAATTATCCGGAACAATCTGGATCGTTCTCCGATCTATGCGGGGATTATTGAAGGAACCGGTCCGAGATATTGTCCTTCGATCGAGGATAAGGTGGTCAGGTTTGCGGATAAAGACCGCCACCAGATTTTTATTGAACCGGAGGGAATCCACACCAATGAAATGTATATCGGCGGAATGTCTTCTTCCCTTCCGGAGGATGTCCAGCATCAGATGTACCGGACGCTGCCGGGATTGGAAAATGCGAAGATCGTCCGCAACGCTTACGCGATTGAATATGACTGCATCAATCCGAAGCAGCTGTATCCTTCTTTGGAATTTAAGAAGATCCCAGGGCTGTTCAGCGGAGGACAGTTTAACGGAAGTTCCGGTTATGAAGAGGCCGCGTGCCAGGGGTTGATTGCAGGAATAAATGCCGCTATGAAGATTTTAAAGCGGAATTATTTGATTTTAGACCGTTCGGAAGCCTATATCGGCGTGCTGATCGATGATCTGGTGACGAAAGGAAACAAAGAACCTTACCGGATGATGACATCGAGAGCGGAGTACCGCCTGCTGCTTCGGCAGGATAACGCAGATCTTCGTCTGACGAAGAAAGGATATGAGGTCGGATTGATTTCTAAGGAGCGTTATGACTGGGTATGCAGAAAAGAAGCGATGATCTCGAAGGAAATCGAGCGCGTGAACGGGGTGAAAGTCGGTGCGAATCAGGAAGTTCAGGCTTTGATGGAACAATACGGGAGTATTCCGCTGAATACCGGAACCTTTCTCTGCGAATTGATCCGCCGTCCGGAATTGGATTATGATAAACTGGCTCCGATCGATCCGGAGCGGGAAGCACTTCCGGAGGAAGTTGCGCAGCAGGTGAACATCCGGATCAAATACGACGGCTACATCAGACGTCAGGTAAAGCAGGTAGAACATTTTAAAAAGCTGGAGAAGAAGAAGCTGCCGCAGGATTTTGATTATCATGAGATTTCCGGACTTCGTATCGAGGCTGTTCAGAAATTGAATGAACTTCAGCCTCTTTCTATCGGACAGGCTTCCAGAATTTCGGGTGTTACACCGGCTGATGTCTCTGTGATCCTTGTATATCTTGAACAATTAAAATACTTAAATCCAGATTTATTTTATCAACTGCAAGGAGATTCTGCTTCGAAAGGCGGGGAAAGAGAAGAAAAATGAGTAATAGCCTACAGAATTTTGAACATGGGCTGCAGGAGCTGTCCATTTCATTCAGTGATTTTCAGATGGAACAGTTTGTGAAATATTATGAACTGCTGATAGAGAAGAACCGGGTGATGAATTTAACCGCGATTACAGAATGGGAAGAGGTTGTGGAGAAGCATTTTCTGGACAGTCTTTCCCTTGTCCGTGCTGTTGATCTGAACCGGAGTATTTCTGTGCTGGATCTTGGAACCGGAGCTGGTTTTCCGGGGATCCCGTTAAAGATCGCTTTTCCCGGACTTTCCGTTACGCTTCTGGATTCCCTGCAAAAACGGGTGCTTTTTCTGGAAGAAGTCTGTCAGAACCTTGGTTTGTCCGATATTACGGCGGTACATGGCCGTGCGGAAGATCTGGCGCAGAAGAAGGAATACCGGGAGCAGTTTGATCTGTGTGTTTCGCGTGCGGTTGCCAATCTGGCGACCTTATCCGAGTACTGTCTTCCGTTCGTGAAGACAGGGGGCTGCTTTGTTTCCTATAAGTCGGGCGAGTATGAAGAAGAGTTGAAAGGCTCTGAAAAAGCGATCACTTTACTAGGCGGAAAGCGGAAAAAAGTGCAAAAGTTCCTTTTGGGCGATGCGAAACGTTCTCTGATCGTGATCGAAAAGAGCAAAGAAACTCCGAAGCAGTTTCCGAGGAAAGCGGGAACGCCTTCCAGAAAACCCTTGAAATAATCCTTAAAATCAACAGTTTTATGAAATGAGAAACAAGTAATCGAAGTTGATAAGTAAATAAAAAATACCGCTCAACGAAAAAATGAGCGGTACTTTTTTATACTATAAAATACAGAAAGGCTGCCACTGGCAGCCTTTCTGTATTTCCATCTATTTTTGTAAGTAATTGGTGAATACAGCGGATATTTTCTCCGGTATCTCAAGCTGCGGATACAAACTGCCGTTGGTGAGCATGGTGCTCTCAAAGTTTGGATTCAGGTTTTGATACTCGTCGAAGATCGCGGAGTTATTCTTCCGACCTCTGCTTCCGATCAGGTAAACCGGATGGTCGAGGTTTTTCACAGCCTGAACGATATTGGTATTCATGTAGCTTCCCATTAAACTGGAAAGCAAAAACCTTCCGCGGCTGTTTCCAAGATGGGAAGCTTCGTAATAGATATCTTCGATCTTTGAAGATATCAGCTGCGGTTTTGAAAAATAGAATTCGCGGAATCCACGGTCAATGTGGATCGGGTTATATAAAATATTGTAAACGAATGTTCCGATCAGAGGCAGGTTTAAGATGGTCTGCTTCAATTTGGATTTTCTATCTTCTACAACCTGCAGATCTTTGATCGCTATCGGATTGACCAGTATGATCTTGTCAAAGAGCTGTTTGTCCATATAGTCGGCCATCAGGACGAACGAAGACGACATATTGGAAGCGGCGATGTCTGTTTTCTCTTTGATCACTTCTCTGACAAAGGACGAGATCATCTGTACATAGATATAGCTGGTATAGTGGAAGTTCGGCTTCTCCGAGCGTCCGCATCCAAGAAGATCGATCGTGTAAACCGTATGGTCTTTTTCAAGTTTCTTGATTAATTTCATCCACTCGAAAGAAGAACTGGAAGGATTGGCGTCGTGGATCAGTAAGATCGGTTTGCCGCTTCCTTGTTTGGTGTAGAAAATATTGCCGTACCTCCATTCATAAAAAGAGCCGTTATTGGCAGACAACAGATTTTTCCTCGTGGAAGCGGAATCAACAAATTTATTGTAGGCGTAGATGCCTGTTACTGCAGCGCCTGCGAGAAATAAAAAACATTTAGTACCTTTTTTCATAGTGACCTCCCTTTTTGTTTCTTAATTTCTATTATAGACATTTTTCCTTCTATATACAAATAGTTTTATTTATTTCTTTCCTTTGAAAAAGAAAAGTCTTATAATAA
>CANQDS010000063.1 GCA_947593655.1 uncultured Lachnospiraceae bacterium
CGCCCACATGAAAAGCGCCGGCAGCGTAAAGATCGCGCCCGCAGCCAGCGATTCCCCGGCGGAACCGATAGTCTGCACCATATTATTCTCCAGAATGGAATTCTTCCGCAGGATAAAGCGGATGACGCCCATCGAAATGACGGCCGCCGGAATCGACGCGGAAACCGTCATGCCGACGCGGAGGCCGAGGTAGGCGTTCGCCGCGCCGAAAAGAACTGCAAGAAGCACGCCCAGGATAATGGACGTAACCGTAAATTCCGGCACAACCTTGTCCGCCGGAATATACGGTTTGAATGTTTGTTTGGAATCTTTCATAATGCTACTCCCCTTCTTTTTTGTAAATTTTTATGGTTTACCCACATATTTTACACTATAATTTATTATATTTCAACAAAAAATAAAATTTAACCGGCGAATTTGACCGGCAAATTGCAGACTGAGAATAAAATTTGACCGAATGATCAAACCAAAAAAGACTGCCGCAATAAGGAACGGAAAGCACAAGGTATCATGCGATATCCTGTCTATTTCATCCTTACTGCGGCAGCCCTGAACTCTGCGCATCTTATTTTCGCCGGAACGCGCGCCCGAAAGGCCGCGCCCGCTTAACTCCGGATCTTGAAGGTTCCGATCTGCGCCGCGAGCTCTTCCGCGGAAACCGTAAGCTCCGTGGATTCCGTGGCAACCGTCCCGCTGTTGGACATCAGATGGTTCGCCTGTGCGACCAGCTCATCCGAAGACGAAAGGATCTCCTGCGAGCTTGCCGCCTGTTCTTCCGAAACGGCCGCTACCGTCTCCGCCACGTTCCCGACGCTTTCGATCTTGCCGATCATCTTCTGCATCAGTTCCCCGACGACGGCGATATTTCCGAAGATCACGTCAAACGTCTGCGCCGCATTCTCGATCAGGCGGCTGCTGGTATTGATGTTATCCACGCTGACATTCGCCTGATCCACCACATCCTTGATCGAGGACTTGATATCCAGCACGAGATTGTCAATATGATGCACGGATTCCATACTGGTCTGCGCCAGCGTTCCGATCTCGGAAGCCACGACTGCGAATCCGCGCCCCGCTTCGCCCGCGCGCGCCGCTTCGATGGAAGCATTCAGGGAAAGCAGATTCGTTTCGTCCGCGATCCCGCCGATCACCTTCGTAATGTTCGTGATCTCCTCGGAAACCGTCCCGACCGTGTCGATGGCCTGCTGGAGCGCCTGTACGGACTGGTTGATATCCTTCATCGCCGAACTGATATCCAGCATATCGGCTTTTCCCTTCTGGGAAATGGAGATCGTCTCTTCCATCTTGCTGCTTACGACCGAACCGTCGCTCTTCGTTTCCGTTACGACCATCGAAAGTTCCGTCGCGCTCTGCGCGATGTAGTTGATCGACTTGGAAAGCTCTTCCACCGTCGAATTCAGTTCCTTCATCGACTCGTTCTGGTGGACGGAAGCCGAATACATCTGGTCGGAAATATCCTTGCTGCTGTCCGCCTGCGTATGCAGCGTGGTCGATACGCCGTTGATGGAAGCGATCATGCTGCACATGGACTCGATGAATTTCTCCACGCATCGGCTCATCACACCGATCTCGTCGTTGCTGCCCGTATCGCACTTCACGGTAAAGTCGCCGCCCGTCATCGTCTCGATGATCTGCGTCAGCCGCTTCACCGGACGGATGACCACATGCGTCACACGCTCGATCAGAACCGTTAAGATCAGAACCGAAAGGATCCCGAAAATGATCATGATGTTGCGCAAACGGTTTAAATCCTGATAGATCAGCTTGGTCGGGATAAACGAGATCAGAACCCAGTCCGTCCCGTCGATCTCTTCAAACACGGTCATGTTTCCTTCGATCTCCGTAACATCCAGTTCATCCGCCGCGATCTTTTCCGCCGCTTTCCGTAAGAACGGATCGCCCAGATCCTCCATCTTCTGGGAGATCAGCCCGGTATCCCGCGCGGCAAGGACCGTGTGGTCCTGCGCGTTCACCAGAACCGCTTCCGCCCCGTCCATCTTGACGAAACTGTTGACATAAACGCTGATCTTATCCAGCGAAAGATCGGCGGAAAGCACATAGAGATCATCGCTTTTCAACATTCCGCACGCACTGATGACCTGCGCCCCCGACGCATTGGCATACGCATTGGTAAATCCCAGGTTCACCCGGCTTAAGCCTTCCTGATACCACTCGGACTGGCGGATCTTCGCCGCCTCCGCTTCCGGATCGCCGGCCGCTTCCGCCTCCGGGGAATCCGCCGTCATCACGATCGATACATTGTCGATGCGGATGCCCGCGGTCGAACCGGCAATACCCATATTGTACTCGAGACGGCCGTTGCTGTCGCTCTCATTGTTCATCGTAAACTCATAGGTAAACGTCTGTTTTTCCGTGGTCAGGGCAACCTCCGCCCGGTCCATGTAGTTGATGTAATCATGGTCCGGCGCCGAAAGCCCGACGATCATCGTCCGGTCCTCGAGCGCATACGCATCAAAGCTGACCTTATAGCTGGCGCCCTTCTTCATCGGGATATTCGCCTGTACGAGCTGCACGCTGTAATCCACGGTACCCTCGTTGGTCGTATCGATCGCGATCTCGCCGTCTTTGATCTCCGCCGTGGCTTCCCCTTCCAGAGCCGTCATAAACTGCCAGTTCTCGCCGTCCGAGAAGTCTTCCTCCCCATCCAGCGTTCCGTTATTGATAAAATTCCCGTCCGCGTCCGGATCGCGCAGAACGACCGGCTGCAGCGCCGTCGCCTGATAGAGCTTTCCCGACGCATCCGCGAGATAGATCCCGCCCGGATAATTGTTATCAAACCCGTAATAAGCATCCAGAAACGCCTGGAGCTGTTCCTCGTCAAAATCCATCCGTTCCAGCGACTGTTTGATCACCTGAAAAGAGGTCAGATTCTGATTCAGCCACGCCATGATATCCGACGCCTGGCTCTCTACGGACGTCGTCAGCAGCTTCTGGGCGTCCTTTTTGATCACATTTTTGGAAACCGAATAAGACAGGCCGGCAAGCACGATCACGATCAGCCCTACGATCGGCAGGATGATCCCCAACAGCTTTGTCTTGATCGGAATAAATCTGCTTTCTTTTTTCATTCAAACACCTCTACTGGTACTGCGCCACATTGCTTTTGTCTACTTTTTCAAACGGGATCAGGATGTATTTCCCGTCTTCGGAAGCGCCGTCCATCCCTTCGATGGAGCCGCCCGCCGCAAGAACGCCCGCCGCCTCGATCGCGGAAACCATCTGGTCGTCCATCGGCTGGTAAGCGGTAAAATCCATTCTCCCGTCCGCGATCGCCTGGCATCCGCCGACAGAGGCATCTACGCCCAGAAACAGCACGGAACTGGTATCGGTACCGGTTTCTTCAAACGCAGAGACGCTGCCGAGCGCCATATCGTCGTTGTTGGCCGCCACGCAGTCCACCGGCCTTCCCGTTCTTAAAAAGATCTTCGTCAGTTCCTTGGCGGTATCCGTATTCCAGCCCGCAAAATCCTCAAACACATAATTGATCTTCTTTCCGCTGGCGTTTAACGTCTTTTTCAGCCCGTCGGTCCGCTCGATCGCGCCGGAGGCATCCTTCGGTCCTTTTAAGATCATTACGTTGATCTCGTCCTTATCCGCATACTGCTCCAGAATGTACTCCGCCTGATACTGCCCCGCCATATACTCGTCCGAGGCAACGTAGATGTAGCGGTCTTTCTCCAGCTGCGCCTCGTCCGGCGCATTGTTCATGAAAATGATCGGCAGATCGCCCGCCGCCGCTTCGATCTCCCTTACGATGTCCGCGGACACCGGCCCGCACAGAAACACATCGCTTGTCTCTTTCGCAGTCTTGATCTGCGCGACCTGCGTTTCTACGGAGTATTCCGCGTATCCCACGTCAAACGTATCGCCGTGCTGCGCCGCCTGTTCGTTTAAGCTCGCCGCCCATCCCTCATAATAATCGCCGCTCTCGATCGCGGAATAATAGATCCGGACGCCGCCTCCGGACGATCCGCCGCCCTGGCAGCCGCTAAGGAGCAGCGCTGTAAAAAGCCCGGTTAAAACAACTGCCTCTGCTTTTTTCTTCATCGCATCTCACCACCCAATCCTATACTGTGCAAAAGGCGGGCATAACTGCAGCTATGCCCGCCTTCCCGAAAAGAAAACCCGCTATTCTTTGACACCGCCAAGCGTTACGCCTGCGATAATGTACTTCGAAAGGAGCAGATAGATGACAACGATCGGGATAATTGCCACGAAAATCATCATATATACTTTACCAAGATCCTGATTCATGTAGTCCGCGCCACGGAGCGTTGCGATCAGGATCGGTACGGTCATCTTGTCTTTCGACTGGATGATCAATGCAGGAACGAAGTAATTGTTCCAGGAACCGACGAAGGTAAAGATCGCCTGTACCGCGATCGCCGGCTTCATGATCGGAAGCACGATCCGGTTAAACGTGCCGAATTCCCGGCATCCGTCGATCCGGGCCGCCTCAACTAAGGACAGCGGCAGCGACGACTGCAGATAGCTGTACATAAAGTAAAATACTGCCGGTGATGCAATGGACGGAATGATCAGCGGAAGCAGGGAATCATACATTCCCATTTTCGTGATCAGGCGTAAGAAACCCATTGCAGTAACCTGCGTCGGCATAACAAGGATCGCCATGATGAACGTAAACGCCGCTTTCTTTAACTTAAAGTCATAAGCATACAGGCCGTACGCCGTCAAAGCGGAAAAATACGTACAGATCGCTGCGGAACAACCGGAAACGATCAGGCTGTTTACAAGGCCCCTGATCATCGGGAACGTTCCGTCATTGGCAACGTTCATAAAGTTCTTCAGAAAATACCCGCCCGGCAGCGCAGAAAACCCTCTCAGCAGCTGCGAATGGGAGCGCGTTGCATTTACGACCAGGATGTAGAAGAAAAACAGGCACAAAAACGTCAGGATGATCAGCAGTATATACGCGAAAATGATACGCGCATGGCTTGGTTTTTTGTTAGTATCCATATTCTCTTCCCCCTTACCTTGATTCTTCTTTTGGATTCAGCATACGGTAAACGATAAAGCACAGGATCGCGCTGACAATAAACAGGTATACCGAAAGCGCACCTGCCATACCGTAGTTGCGGCTCTTCAAGTGGCTGTTCAGGAACATGATCAGCGTCATGGAAGTACGGTCCGGGCTGCCCTGTCCATTCGTCAAGATCTGCGGTACATCGTACATCTGCAGACCGCCGATGATGGAAGTGATCAGCGTATACGCAAGGATCGGACGGATCAGCGGAAGCGTAATGCGGAAAAACCGCTGCCTGCTGTTGCAGCCGTCCAGCTCGGAAGCCTCGAAGATATCCGGGCTGATTCCCATGATCGCCGCCATTAACATGATCGTCGTGTTACCAAACCACATTAAGAAGTTCATAATTCCGATCAGCGACCGTGTTCCCAGAGTCGTTCTCATAAAATCAATCGGCTTCTGGATCACTCCGATCGACTCCAAAATTCCGTTGATCGGTCCGGTCTTCGCGAAAATAGCAAAGAACAGCATCGCAAATGCGGACGCCATGATCAGGTTCGGAAGGTAAATCACTACTTTAAAGAACTGCTTTCCGCGGATCTTCATGCGCGCATCAACAAACCAGGAAGCCAGAAGAAGCGCGATCACGATCTGCGGGATGAATCCGATGATCCATAAGATAAAGGTATTTGCTGCATATTTGAGCATATCAGACTGCAGCAGGCTCTTATAATTCTCCAGACCGATAAAGGTCGGCCCGATCTCTTTTAAACCCGAACGGTAATACTCATAAAAGCTGTACCGTATCGTATCCAGAAGAGGAATAAATGAGAAAATGAAAAAACATACAAAAAACGGCAGGATAAATATGTATCCCCATTTTGAATAATTAACTTTCTTATGTTTCATAATCCGCTCCCTTTCTATCCAGATATTGCGGCGCAGAAGCTGCGCCGCAAACCTTGATTTTTATTCTGGCCACTGAACATCAGTCAGATCCGGATAACGCTCAAGAATCGCTGTTTCAAAGTTCTCTTTCGCCTTATCATAGTCGATCGTTCCCTGCAGATAATCGCCGAATGCATTCTGGAATAACTCTACGCATCCCTGATCATAAGTGGAAAGCGGAGCCATCTTAACTTCTTTTGCTGCCGGAGCATAGTAAGCAAACGGATTCTGTCCTCCCAGATAAGAAGAAGAGAAGTTTGCATCGTCTTCCGCTGCCTTATCCATTTCCGTTACGGTGTTGGTGAAATCCAGATAATCCTGGGAAATCTTAACCAGATTATCAGAATCTGCGGTCAGCTCAAGCATGATCTCTTTAATATGTTCTTCATCGTCGCTTCCGCGTGCGCCAAGAACGAAGGTACCCCCCCAGTTGAACGTCTGAGGCGGAGTTGTAACGCCCCACAGTCCTTCATCCGGGCAGTTTTCCTTGATCTGGGTATCAATGCCCCATGCCGGGAAGAGGAAGGAGAATACTTTGGATTCCGGCGCCATTGCGGTGTACCAGTCGGAGTTCCACTGTCCGGATACCGACGGATCAAAGTAGCCCGCATCCAGCCATTCCTTGGAATCGTTTACCCAGTCAAGAAGCTTCTGGTCAACGCGGACGGTGGTAGAACCGGAGGAAACCCATGCTTCCGGGATCGCGTTGCTGTACAGACGGAACGTATCGGCATAAGAAGACAGAACATAGTAGCCCTTTGCCTTTAATTCCTCTGCGGTTGCTGCCAGCGTATCCCAGTCTTTGGTCTTCTCGCCGATCGCTTCCGGATCATCCGTTCCGAATACATCCTGTGCGATGTCGCGTCTGTATACCAGAAGTCCCGGGCAGCACTGCCAGGTGGTTGCCCTCTGTACGCCGTTGATGTCCGAACCGATCGTCTTGGTGAATTCATACTGATCCGCCAGATCCGTATCCGGGTTAATGCCGAGTTCCTCTAACGGGATCGCAACATCGATCTCAGCGTCGGTGTACTTGGTGATGTAGTCTACTTCCGCTACGAACATATCGACCTTGTCATCGTCCGAAGCGGTCGCCTGATTGCCCAGAGCCTCATCGAGCTTCTGCTGATATACGCCGTCCTGGTTCGGGTTCTGAACCCAGTGGATCTCGGTGCCGTCCGTCAGATACGTGGTCGATCCATCGTCCGAAACCTTGTCAACCTTCGAGTAAACCGCGTTGACACGCGTCTTTAACTCGTCGTTGAAGCAGTAGATGTTGATGATCTTTCCTTCATCTGAGGAGGAAGCGGAACCGCCTCCCTGTGTGTCTGAATCCGAGCCGCCGTTGCCGCCGCCGCATCCAGCCAGTGTTCCCATTGCCATTGCTGCAACAAGAAACGCACTTACTAGTCTCTTTTTCATTCTTTCTTACCTCCTGTAAAAAATATTGATAAATAACTTTGTGCTCTTATTGTAAGGTTCTTTGCCCCCGGAATATACAAAATTGATTGTAAAAATGTCAGATTCATGATATAATCTCCTATATTTTTCGAAAAGTTATCCAAACCAGTAAGAACAGGAGGTATCAGAAAAATGGAGGCAGCAGAACTGAATCAGGAATGGTATCAACAGGAGAACCAGATCAATTCGGAAGAAGAAATGCTCCACCGCTCCCCGGCCGAGGAATACGCCTTTTACGAAGCGGTCAGTTCCGGGGACATCGACGCCGTCCGCCGCAACTGCGAGCTGCGGCGTTTTGCCGATCCGGACGGAATGGGGATTTTGTCCCGCAATCCCGTTACGAATATGAAATATCATTTCGTCGTAGCGACGGCGCTGATCACGCGCTACTGTATTACGGCCGGAATGGAAATGGAGCAGGCATTCCGGCTCAGCGACTTCTATATCTTAAAGCTCGACCGTCTGACCACGGTCGATGAAGTCCTGGATCTGCACGATAAGATGTCTTTGGACTACACCGGGAAAATGAGGCTTCTGCAGCGTCAGAATATGTCCAAGCCGATCACGGAATGCATCGAATACATCTATGTTCATATTAAAGAACAGATTTCCGTGAAAACGCTTGCCGCCCATACCGGGCTCTCCGGCAGCTATCTTTCGCGTCTTTTTAAAGAAGAAATGGGAATCTCGATCAGTGATTTCATCCGTGAGAAAAAGGTGGAGAAAGCACAGCACCTGCTCCGCTACTGCGACTTCAGCTTGATCGAGATCGCCAATTATCTATCCTTTTCTTCCCAGAGCCATTTCATCCAGACGTTCCACAATCTGGTCGGAATGACGCCGAAGAAGTATCGGGATCTTTATTTTTCTTCGAGCTGGCAGCTGCGTCTGCCGCAGACGCAGCAGACGAAGCAGGATCCGGCTTCTCCTCTATAAACGTTAGTTTATATCTGACTCAGACATCGAATGCCAGTGCTGTCATCCGCTCACTTCGTTTGCGGGACAGCACCAGGCTCTATAAACGTAAGTAAGTTTATGAAAGGAACAGCTCGATCTCGGTCTTCTCTTCCATCATGCTTTCCGGAACGTAGCAGCTTTCCGTTTCCCGGCCGTTGACCGTCATCTTTACGAAGCCGCTCTCCGCATGGTTTGGATTATGAACCACAATATGCAGGTGCTTTCCGCGGAAATCCTTCTCGATCTCCAGTCCGTCCCACTCTTTCGGGATCGCCGGCTGGAGTTTCAGTCCGTAGAAGTCCGGGCGCATTCCTAAGATTCCCTCGACGCATCCGACCATGACCGTCGATGCGGTCCCGGTCAGCCAGTGTACATGGGAGCGCCCGAAGTACGGGCTTGCTTTTCCTTCGGTAAACTGCCCGTAGCAGTACGGTTCGAGCCTGCGGATCTCGGCGCGGTCGTTCTGCGCCGCCGGTGCGTTCTCCATGAAATAGGTAAACGCCCGTTCGCCGTGCCCTCTTAAGGCTTCCGCTAAAATGATCCAACCCTGTGACTGGGAGAAGATCCCTGCATTTTCCTTGGTGCCCGCGTTGTAGATCACGGCGAGCGCACCGTTAAACGCATGTTTGTGGTACGGCGGATCCATCAGGATTGCGCCGTATTCCGTATTCAGGATCCGGTAAACGCTCTCAAGCGCCGCGTCTGCCTGCCCGTCTTTGGCAAGTCCGCTGATCACAGCCCAGCTCTGCGGATTCAGCCACATATTCGCTTCCGGATCCTTCCGGCTTCCGATCGTCTCTCCGCGCTCGGTGAATCCGCGGATGAAACGGTCTTCGTCCCAGCAGAGATCCTGCAGGATCTTTTCCAGTTCGTTCTGTTTCTCATCCAGATATCCGATGTAATCCGAATCTTTCTTGTATTCCGCGAATCTCTTCATGATCGTCATGGCAAGGTAGAACTGGAACGCCACAAACGTGGATTCCCCGTTCTTGCCCAGACGCAGACAATCGTTCCAGTCCGCGTAGAGCCCCGCCGGCATTTTGTGCGGCCCGAGGCGGTTCATCGAGAAGTCGATCGCGCGTTTCAGATGCTCGTAAACCGTTCCTTCGTCCCGGTTGGCAAACGGAATGACTTCGTCGATAAAAGCCACGTCTCCCGATTCGGAAATATATTTGTATACCGTCGGGAACAGCCAGAGCGCATCGTCCGCCCGGTACTCCGGATGGCCGGTTTCCTGTACATAGGAAGGATCGTCCGGCGTATCCTCATGCCCCGCATTGTGCGTGAATTTCACCAGTGGAAGCCCGCCGCCGTTGTCGACCTGCGCCGATAACATGAAGCGGATCTTCTCGATCGCCATTTCCGGTGCCAGATGGATCACACCCTGAATATCCTGCACCGTGTCGCGGTAGCCGTATCCGTTGCGGAGGCCGCAGTAAACAAACGAAGCCGCACGCGACCAGATAAAGGTCATAAAGCAGTTGTATGCGTTCCAGGTGTTGATCATCGTGTTGAATTCCGGGCTCGGCGTATGTACCTGGAAATGGGAAAGCTTCCCGTGCCACCAGCGGATCAGTTCTTCGATCTCCCCGCTGCAGACCGTCTCCGGCGCTTCATAGCGCTTTAAGATGGCTTCCGCTTCCGCGTCGTTTTTCATTCCGAGCACAAAGACGATCTCCTTCGATTCGCCCGGTTTTAACGTGATCACCGCGGAAAGCGCGCCGCAGCCGTTGACATTGTAATTCATCGCGCCGCCGAGGTCGCCCGCAATGACGCCCGCCGGGTTGCCGTAGCCGTGGTAGCGCCCTAAGAACGCTTCCTTGTCGCCGCAGCAGGAAGAAACCGGCGCGCCTTTCAGGCCGAAGAAGCGCTCGATGACGATCTTGTCGTCCACGTCCTCCCCTTCTTCGAGCCCGTCCAGATTGCCGTGGATCGTCTGGCGGATCCGGTCCGTCCGAAAGGAAGTCGCCGTAATAAACTGGGAATACTGCAGATTGACCTGATCCTGCTCGTAATTGCTGTTGTTGGTAAATTCCGCATATCCCGTCACGGTCAGGCTTCTCTCCTCAGAGGAACGGTTTTCCAGTTTTAAGTTCCAGACTTCGTAAGATGCTTCCAGCGGCACATAGTAACGCGCTTCGGAATGGATCCCGGCATAATCCGCGGACATTTTCGTATAGCCCATTCCGTGGCGGCATTCGCTCTTGTATTCCTTTAAGTCTTTTCCGACCGGCTGCCAGGAAGCGGACCAGTAATCCCGGCTTTCGTTGTCGCGGAGATAGATATAGCGCCCCGGCTGGTCGAAATTGTTGAACACATAGCGCAGGATCCGCCCGTTTGCCCCGGATTTTGCGAAGCTGTATCCGCCGGCGTTATTGGAAATGATCGCTCCGTACTCCGGCGAGCCGAGGTAATTTACCCACGGTGCCGGCGTATCCGGTCTTGTTATGACATATTCCCTTTTTTCATCATCAAAATACCCATACTGCATATCGATACTCCTCTCTTTTCTAGCCCATAACCACTTCAACGCAGCATTCTTTGCCTTCCGGAAGCGGAAGCACCGAACCAGAAACGGCCTCTTTCCCGTCCACTTTCATGGCTTTGACACCCTTCTGCACATGGGCGGAGTTGTCGACCGTGATCCGGTAGCGGACGCCCCGGTAGGTACGCTCTGCGGTGTAGCGCTCCAGATCATCCGGGATGCACGGATCGATCATCAGGCCGTCCAGCGTCGGCTTGATCCCAAGGATGTACTGGCTGATGCAGGCAAACATCCATGCCGAGGTTCCGGTCAGCCAGCTGTTCTTTCCTTCTCCGAAGGAATAAGCGTCTTTTCCAGCTACCATCTGGCAGTATACATACGGCTCCGTCCGGCGGATCTCGCTGTTTTCCTCCAGGTATGCCGGGCAGATCCTGCGGAAGATCTCAAACGCGCGGTTTCCGTGCCCGACCACCGTTTCCGCACAAGCGATCCAAGGATTGTTGTGGCAGAAGATCCCGGCGTTTTCCTTATACCCCGGCGGATAGGACGTGATCTCGCCCAGTTCGGTGTGGTAGCGGGTATAAGCCGGCTGCAGGATCATGATGCCGTATTTCGAATCCAGAAGATTTTCCACGCTCTTTAACGCGGTTTCGGCCTTGCCGTTGTCCTTGCCGACTCCGGCCATGACGCACATGCCCTGCGGCTCGATATAAATTTTTCCTTCGTCGCAGACATGGCTTCCGACCGGATTCGAGAAAGCGTCGTAAGCGCGTACAAACCACTCGCCGTCCCAGCCGTCCTTCTCAACCGCCTCTACCATGGCGTCGATCTCTTTTCCTGCCGCAGCCGCTTCCTCGTTTCTGCCGAGGTGCTCGCAGAGCTCTTTATATTCGTTTCCGTACTTGATAAACATTCCGGCAATAAATACGGACTCCGCGACCGGCCCTTCGTCCGGGCCCGACGTCTGGAAGCTCTCGCCGGATTCTTCGGAAAAGCAGTTTAAGTTCAGACAGTCGTTCCAGTCCGCCCTTCCGATCAGCGGAAGCTGATGCGGCCCCTTATGGGAAACCGTGTACCAGAAGCTCCTGCGCAGATGCTCCATCAGCGGTTCCGCCTTGGAAAAATCGCTGTCCCATGCGCACTTCTCGTCTAAGATGGAGAAATCCCCGGTCTCCCGCAGATACGCGCAGGTTCCCGCGATCAGCCACAGCGGATCGTCATTGAAGCCTCCGCCGATGTCCGCATTTCCTTTCTTCGTCAGCGGCTGGTACTGGTGGTAAGCGCTTCCGTCTTCCAGCTGCGTATTGGCGATATCTAAGATCCGCTCCCTTGCCCGCTCCGGCAGGAAATGCACAAAGCCCAAAAGATCCTGGCAGGAATCACGGAAGCCCATGCCGCGCCCCATGCCGCTCTCATAGTAGCTGGCGCTGCGGCTCATGTTGAACGTAACCATGCACTGGTACTGGTTCCAGATATTGACCGTGCGGTTGAGTTTCTCGTCCGGCGTCGTTACCGAGAATCCGGATAAGAGGCTCTCCCAGTAAACCTTTAATTCTTCCCGCGCCGCATCGACCTGTTCATCTGTCTTGTATTTTGCCAGAAGCGTTTCCGCCGGCGCTTTGTTGATCTGTCCCGGCGCCGTGAATTTCTCCTCTTTCGGGTTCTCGCAGTATCCGAGCACGAAGATGAACGATGCGGATTCACCCGGCTTTAACGACGCTTTCAGATGGTGCGCGCCGCACGGCTGCCATCCGTGTGCAATACTGTTTTTGCATTTTCCCGCCTTTACCGCGTCCGGATTTCCGAAGCCGTTGTACATTCCGAGGAACGCTTCCCTTGAAGTGTCGAAATCCTCGATTTCCTGATTGACGGAATATACCGCGTAATAATTCCGGCGCTCCCGGTATTCCGTAATGTGGTAGATCGTGCTGCCGTCTACTTCCACTTCCCCGGTCGAGAAATTCCGCTGGAAGTTCGAAGCGTCGTCCTGCGCGTTCCAGAGGCAGAACTCGACGAAGCTGAACAGATCCACATTCTTTTCTTCCGCGCTTTCGTTCTTTAATACAACGCGGTTGATCTCGCAGGAGTCCTTTACCGGAACAAACGCTTCCAGTTCCGCCGAAAGGCCGTTCTTTACGCCTTTGATCACGGTATAGCCCATGCCGTGGCGGCAGGAATAGGAATCCAGTTCGGTCTGCACCGGCTGCCAGCCCGGATTCCAGACGGTTTCGCCGTCCTTGATGTAGTAATACCGCCCGCCCTGATCAAACGGACATCCGTTGTAGCGGTAGCGCGTCAGACGCATCAGTTTTGCGTCCTTGTAGAACGAATAGCCGCCCGCCGTATTCGAGATCAGGCTGAAAAAGTCCAGGCTTCCCAGATAATTGATCCATGGGAGCGGCGTCTGCGGCTGAGTGATCACATACTCTTTCGCCGCGTCATCAAAATAACCAAATTTCATACTTTTTTATCCCTCCGTTATTATTTTTTCCGTACCAGTTTTACAACAATTCTGTGCAGCTTGTCGTCCATCGCCTCTAAGTCCGCGCGCTTTAGCAGAACCTTTCCGCCTTCCGCCGGAATTGCCGCACCGTCGCACTCCGCTTCACCGGCCGTATACGCTCCGTAGTCCAGATGCTCCTCATTCCGGAACGATACTTCCAGTTCTTTTCCGGCAAAGAAAAGATGCAGCGATGCAAGTCCGTTATGATCAAACTGTTCTTCCACCAGTTTCGGTTCGATCGCAAGGTTTCCGCCCTCTCCGCGGACGCCGAATACTTCCGTGACCATCGTCAGCATGTACCAGCTGGCCGCTCCGGTCAGGTAGTGGTACATTCCCCGTCCGTCGGCGTTGAAATACTCCGGGATCCCCGGATAGATCTTGCTGGTATCAAAATTCAGCGCGGTATCGGCGAGCGTCTTTAACGCCTTATGCCCTTCTTTGACAAATCCTCTCTGGTAAAGGGCGTTGGCGTACATCACGGTCATGTGGGAGAATACGGCGCCGTTTTCCTTTTCCCCGTAGGCAAAGCCGAACATTCTTCCCATGTCGAATTTCAGCTCCTTGAAATCGGTGTTCAGGCGGTATCCGCCGACCGACGCGTCGTAGAGGTAATGGTCCGCGCCCCGGCAGATATCGGCGATCTGCCCGTCCTCGGCAGTTTGGCTCATGATCGCAAATACCTGTCCGGTCAGCATCATGCGCACATCGTTTTCCCGAATGTATTCCACCGGCTGTTTATGATTGTCGTAGTAGCTGTTAAACCAGCCTTCCCCGTCGCCGCTGATCCACTCCGTGCTGCGGATATGCTGCATCATCCAGTCCGCTTTGTTCCGGAGGTTTGCGATCAGATCATCGATCGATACCCGGATGGTCTTTCCGCTGATTTCGTGGCGGCACAGATACAGGTATTCCTCCAGAACCGCTTTCTTGGCTTCAATATCATTATACAGCTCCTTGCTGTCGTTGAACAGTACATGGATCTCTTCGAGCAGTTCAATTTCCGCCGCCGGTTCCTTTTCTTTTAACAATTCCAAAAGCTCCGCCATCTGGCGCAGGTTCCCGGCATACGCGCAGGTAAACGCAACGCTTTCGCCGTTTTCGTCCGCCATGTCAAGAGCGTCGTTCCAGTCCGCGCCGCGCAGGCGGATGCTGTTGTGCTCTCCGACCTCATAGAAGGAACACAGATGCTCCAAAAGCAGATGCTCCAGAACCGTTCCCTCGTAAACCTCTCCGGAAGCAGTCTTTAACTTCATTCCGTAGGAGTCGTCCCACCGGTCGTCCGTGTCCGTGCCGCGTGCGGTCTGTCCGTCTTTGAAATAAGGGGCTTTCTGCAGCAAAACTTCAATATCGCCGGTCTGGTCGATGTAAAGCCGGGTGGTCAGAAACGGCCAGACGCCGTGATCCATCCAGACGCGGCTGATCCCGTTCCGGTCCGCGATAAATTCGCCCTGTCCGTGCCCGATAATAGTCGCATTGGTTCCGTCGATGCGCACGCCCCCGTAATTGTCCAGGATCATCCGGCGCACGTTGCCCGGATCCATGATCAGCAGGGAAAGGCAGTCCTGCCACAGATCGCGCCAGCCTCTGCCGCCCCGGCCGTAGTCGTGGTGCGGCAGAAACGAGCATCCGTAAAGACGGCGCAGCATCGGCTGGAAGCTTACCCAGCGCATAAACGAATCAAAGTCCGCATTTCCCGTTTCATATCTGACATTGACTTTCTCCTGCCAGTATTCTTTTACTTCGGCAAGCGCAGCGGCAGCCTTCTCCGGAGTCCCGTACTCTGCGATCAGGCGTCCGGCCAGATCCTCCCCGCACGCTTCCTCCGTGATCCCCATTAAAATGATGTATTCCGCACATTCCTGCGGCGCAAGAACCGTTTCCGCAAAGAGGAGGCCGCCGACCGCTTCCTTCCCCGCCGCTTCCGTACCGGCCGCTGCGCCCGGCAGGCCGCAGTATACGGCTTTCGGATGGGTAAAGGTTCCGCCCTCTCCGAGGAATGCTTCTACGGTCGGATAGAATGCTTCCGGCTTTCCGCTGGTTCCGCAGCCCAGGACAAAGTATGTCCGGTAGTTTCTCCTGTGCCCTTTCTCGTCAAACGACATCGTAGGAGTTACCGTCACCCCGTATTCCTGCGTCCTGATCCGGTGCAGCATCGAGGTTACGTTCCGGTGGTCGCGGATGTTGTCCGCGCTGCGCCCGTAGATCGGGATCGCCGCGATCGGAACCAGACTCTGCGCTTCCCCGGCCAGATTGCGGATCTTCACCTGCATGACTTCCACGTTCTCATTGACCGGAACAAAGGATGTGATCTCCGATTCCAGCTGATATTTCCGGGAAGTCCTCTTCACCGTCTGCCACATCAGCCCGGCGGTCAGGACGCTTTCTTCTTGTTCGTCGGTAAACTTCTTTGCTTCTTCTTCCGCAGATGCTCCCGTCGCCGACCAGCAGCCGTTTTTCGTCCGGCACCAGAAATTCCGGGTGGAACGGTTGTTATGTAAATTTTCCGAGCTGACCGGCTCCAGCAGAAACGATTCCTGATCGATCTTGCTGTCCCCGCCCAGATCCGGCGTCAGCGAGCTTTTCAGCCCCGCTTCCCCCGCAACCGGAAAGTACAGATAGCTGTAATTTCCCGGATTCTGAATGGAAAACGTACCATCCTTATCTGTAAAAGCAATTTTCCCCATGAGCTTCTCCTCCCATTTTCCATAATATTCTGTTTCATGCTACTAAATATACGGAAAAATTTAAATCAGATTCATTACAAAAATGTTAGTTTGATGACATGATAACAAAAATCAGCGAAAAAAATGGTATGCAGCCGAAACCGCATACCACTAAAAAAGGAGTAAAAGTAATTGAAAATTAGATGATTGCTGTTTTTAATCCGGATCCTTCTGATAAATTCTCACATAATCAATTTCATAATCGGAACTGATAAAAGAAGAATCCTCGGGGTATCCCACCCAGTTCCCGCCGACCGCCAGATTTAAGATCACATGAAACGGCTGGTCAAACGGTGCCGGATAAGGACGCTTTTCCTGACCTTCCAAAGCAGAATACCATTCGCCCGTCCGGTAAATTTCTTTTCCGTCCACATACCAGATCAATTCTTCCGGCAGCCATTCCAGTGCAAATTCATGAAAATCCGCCGCGAAGCCGCCTTCGTCCGGTATCCGGAAACTTCCCTGATTCTGTTTATGGGGAATTCCGTAGTGGATCGTCCCGTAAGTCGTACTTGTTTCGCTTCCAAGCACTTCCATAATGTCAATCTCGCCGCAGCGCGGCCACTGGCCGTACCGCTGTTCATCCGTCGGCATCATCCAGAATGCCGGAAGATACCCTTTCCCCGCCGGCACTTTCGCCCTCGCGACGAAAAGCCCGTATGTAAAATCGTGTTTGTTCTGCGTCGTGACGCGCCCGGAAGTATAAGAATAACTTCCGTCCGGGTTTCTCTTCTGAATTGGATGAAGCACCAGCTTTCCGTCCCGGATAAAAATATTTTCTTTGGAATCCACATATTCCTGCAGTTCTTCGTTCACCCATCCCGGATCGTGAAGCTCTACATTCCAGTCAGCACGATTTAACTCTTCTCCGTCAAAATCGTCCTGCCATTTTAATCTATAACCATCTTGTAAAATTTTATCGTTCACACAGTCACCATCGTTGTATTTCATTCATTATTTGGTTGTTTCCATATTTAATTTTCTTTATCATAGTATTTTCCAGCCCGGATATATATAAAAAAACAACCAAAAATATCAGATTGATGTCGTTATTTTCATTTTTGGGGGGATTTTTTTGATTTTTTTGATGATGCTTTTTTGATGTGCGAGGCGGTTTAGGAGGTGGGTCGGGGCGGGGGTGTCAGGTTTGTTGGGGCAGAGTACTAATGGGAAAATCTTTTTGATTCCGGGGCGCGTGGGGGCTTGAAGAAGAAATTTATTCCGTGCCCCATGTCGCGGGATTCCTGCTTTGAAAACGACGAACTTATTACATGGCGCAGGATCATGCTTGAAAGGTGGCGAACTTATTACATGGCGCGGGGTTCCTGCTTGAATGTCATAACTTATTACTTGGCGCGGGATCCTGCTTGGAAGGTGGCGAACTTATTACTCGGCGCGGGGTTCCTGCTTGAATGTCATAACTTATTACTTGGCGCAGGTTCCTGCTTGAAGGAACAAACTCATTCCATGCCAGCGGCTTCCGCCCCAGGTGGATTCTGAGATTCCATCGTCATGAAAACCCATCTTTTCATACATCGCCACTTTGGATTGCAGACAGGTCAGAAAGAGGAACTCTCTTCCGTTTGCACGTTCCCGGCAGATATACCGGCGCATCAGTTCCGACGCCAGACCCTGCCTGCGGTATTCCGGCAGCACATCCAGTCCCAGAATCATGATATTTTTCCCATCGGGATCGTACAGATCGGCATTCGTGAAAAATTCGTCCCGGAAAATGCTCTCCCCGGTGGAAAGCCCGTTTAAAAATCCCGCTATTTTCCCGGTCTGCTTATCCGCCGCCACAAGAAACAGTTCCGGCGCTTTTGCAATACGCGCAAACATCATTTCTCTGGAACAGGCCTCCTGCGGAGGAAAACAGATCTGCTCGATTTCGGTCGCCTGCCCTGCCTCCTGCGGCCGGATATTCCGAAATTCAAATCGTTCCGGTAATTCCCGGTTTTTCATAATCGGTTCGTCCATCTTATCATTCTCCTCTTATAAACGGAAATTTATATTTAACTCAAACTGTCGGATGCCAGGGCTGTCATCCGCTCACTTCGTTCGCGGGACAGTACTAGGCTCCTTCCGGGTTCTGTTTTGCGGCAGTTTCCGGAAACAGTTCTGCAAAAAGACTCTCCCGGAATGCTTGATCGCTGGTGGCACGTTCCAGATCCGCATAGCGCTTTTCCTGTAAAAGGCGCTGGTTCATCTGCAAAATCATATTCATCCCATGCTCTATTCCCTGTACTCTGCCGCGCTCGATTCCGCGTTCCATCCCACGCTCCATTCCATATTCGATTCCGCGTTCCATCCCGCGTTCCATTCCATACTCAATTCCGCGTTCCATCCCGCACTCAATGCCTTCTTCCAGTATGCTCTGCCCCAGTCCCGTCATCTGCGACGCCTCCTCCCA
>CANQDS010000064.1 GCA_947593655.1 uncultured Lachnospiraceae bacterium
CGCCCGGCGTCAGCGTTCCGTCGTGGCCGCCCGCAACTTTTCCGCCGTCTAAAACAACCGGCACTTTCGCGCCTTCAAACACATTGGAGGCTCCGGTTACGATCTGAACCGGCGCTTCTTTTCCGACATCGACCTGACAGATGACCAGCTTATCCGCATCCGGATGCGGCTCCACTTTCAGCACCCGGCCGATTATGATATTTTCAAGGTCTTTATCCATCTTCTCATACCCTTCCACCTTGGAACCGGAAAGAGTCATTGCGTCCGTATATTCCTGCGGCGTGCAGTCAAGCCCAGAAACCAGTGATTTTATCCATTTTAATGAAGTATTCATGTTATTCTCCTTTTTCTCCTTCTGATCAGAACTGGCTTAAGAAACGGTCGTCATTCTCATAGAGCAGACGCATATCGTCAATCTCGTATTTCAGCAGCGTGATCCGCTCCAGCCCTACGCCGAATGCAAAACCGGAATATTCTTCCGGATCGATGCCGCTCATCTTAAGCACCTTCGGGTGGATCATCCCGCAGCCAAGAATTTCGATCCAGCCGGAGCCTTTGCAGAACCGGCAGCCCTTTCCGCCGCACTTGAAGCAGGAAACATCCACCTCCGCGGACGGCTCCGTAAACGGAAAATGATGCGGACGAAATTTCACCTTTGTTTCCGGTCCGAACAGCTCCCGCACAAATTCCGCCAGCGTTCCCTTCAGATCGGCAAACGTGATTCCTTTATCGATGACCATTCCCTCGATCTGGTGGAACGACGGGGAGTGGGTTGCGTCCACCTCATCGGCGCGGAAAACGCGTCCCGGCGCGATCATGCGGATCGGCGGCTTCTTGGCTTCCATAACGCGCACCTGCACCGGCGACGTCTGTGTCCTCAAAAGGATCTTGTCATTGATGTAAAACGTATCCTGCTCATCCTTCGCCGGATGGTTCGCCGGAATATTCAGCGCTTCGAAATTATAATAATCGTATTCCACTTCCGGTCCTTCTACCACCTCGTATCCCATGCCGACAAAGATCCGCTCCACTTCATCGAGAACGGCGGCATTCGGATGGCTGTGCCCTAATCTGCTGCGCTTCGCCGGAAGGGTAACGTCAATGACTTCATGCTTTAACTTCGCTTCCAGTTCAGCCGCTTCCAGACGCATTTTCGTCTCCTCTAACATCTGCTCGATGGCGGCTCTGGTCTCGTTCACCCACTGGCCGACCTGCGGGCGGTCCTCCGGCGCAACGTCTTTCATGCTTTTTAAAACGGCGGTCAGCTCGCCCTTCTTCCCGAGAAAAGCAACGCGCACGTCATTCAGTTTCGTAAGGCCGTCGGACGACTGGATCTCGCGCATGGCATTTTCCCTGATTTTTTGCAGCTTTTCTTTCATGGTTTGTCTCCTTTTGCAATATAAAAATCATTATTTCCTTTCAAACGAAAAAAACCGCCCCTATAGACAGGGACGGATAACATCCGCCTTTTTCACAACGACTATTTTAACACAGGGGATGCAAAACATCAAGATTGATTTTCAATTTCTTCCCACCAGTTCAGCCAGCCGGTTTCCAATGAGTGACGTCATGCTTGCATGAACGGCACACACTTCTGACAATAAAATCGGAAGCGTGAGGTTTCCTGATTTATTTTGTTTGTTTGCTGTTTTCTTCGATATTTGCCACAAGACGGTCGAAATCACTCTGATATATTCTGTCCTGCAAAACACGGAATTTTTCAAATTCACTTTCTGCAAACGCCTTTGCGATGGCAGCGGTCACTTTGCCTTTGTCATGTAAAATATCTTCTTCGTTGAACTGGAGGAACGCATCCAAACGATTAACCCAATCCTGCATATACATGATATTTCCCCGCCGCGCCTGTCTTTCGGCATAGTCCAGATACATTGTCACGATCTCATTCAGATTTATCATTTCTTCTTCGTTCAAGTAGTTTTTGGCGATTGAAACATCCGACTTGCGAATACGCCCATGCGGAGCATTTTTCCAAGTTGTCAAGCCCATGCTTGGTTTTGTGCTATCGGCTCGTTCATAAACAATCTCAGCCGCCGTATGATGAGTGACAGCGTAATGAAGCTTATTCTGTACTGTGGCAAAAAACTCTTTTGTAACAGGACTGTTCACATCATAGTCAGCACTGCACTGGGAGTAAATGTCCGTGATTTTTTGATAAAAACGGCGTTCGCTGGAGCGAATATCACGAATACGCTCCAACTGTTCCTCAAAATAGTCCTTACCAAAGAGGTTTTCTGGTTCTCGCAGTCGTGCATCGTCCATCACATAGCCTTTAATAATAAATTCTTTTAATACTCGATTTGCCCAAATGCGGAACATCGTAGCCTTTTTAGAATTAACACGGTATCCGACAGCAATAATGGCATCCAGATTGTAATAGCTTGTATTGTACCGCTTGCCGTCTGCCGCAGTTGTTTCCATTTTGGAAACAACTGCTTCTTCCTGCAATTCGCCGGATGCAAAAATATTTTTCAAATGTTTTGAAATAGCCGCCTTTTGCACTTCAAATAATTCTGCCATCTTTGCCTGCGTCAGCCACAAGTTTTCCTGATATAAAAGGATTTCAACCCGAACTTCACCATTATCGGTTTTATAAAACAGGATTTCCCTTGTTTCATAAGGAGTTAGCCCATATTCTTCGTTCATATCCATTCCCTTCCTATTTCAGTTTCAGTATAACACGTCTTCCGGCAAATTGGCTATTTAAATATAAAATTTTGATTGTACCACGAATAAAAAGAATCCGAAAGTCTGCACCCCCGCACAGATTTTCGGACTCCCAAATGTCCGGCTCAGCCGTTCAGCGCAGCTGCTCAGCTCTTCCCTTCTCCATTTCCCACACATGGTCGCAGAGAAACTTCACGTCGTCGGCGTTGTGGCTGGCGATCAGCATGGTCTTGCCCTGCTCCTTCATCTGCAGAAAGACCTTCCGCATATCCGCGACGCCGTCCTTGTCAAGCCCGTTCATCGGCTCGTCTAAGATCAGGATATCCGGATCTTCCATGACCGCCTGCGCAATTCCCAGGCGCTGGCGCATTCCCAGCGAATATTTTCCCGTATGGCGCTTTAACCCGGGATCCAGCCCGGTCAGGCGCATGGCATCCGCGATCTGCTCCCGCGTGATCCTGCGGTTGATGTCCGCAAGCATTTTTAAATTCTTCCACCCGCTGTAATACGGAATAAAGCCCGGATTCTCAATGATCAGCCCGATATTTTCCGGGAAATCCACATCCGTGCCGATCCGTTTCCCCTGTACGCGGATCTCCCCGGCGGTCGGCCGCACGAATCCGCAGACGCATTTCATGAGCATGGTCTTTCCGGAACCGTTCCGCCCGATCAGCCCGTAGATCTTCCCCTTTTCCAGATTCATGGAGATCCCGTCCAGAATGACCGTTTTTTCAATGACAAGCTTTACATTTTGAATACTGATCTCCGATTGCATTTCTTCCGGCATTTTCTTTCCCTCCCATCCGGTTTTCGCATTCCAGAATGCGCCTTATGTGTTTCTGGTGTAACCAAAATTATAACGCCCGACCAAAAGCACGCCCGCGGTAAAAAAGATCAGGATCCCTGCCGCGAAATACAGATACGACTGCGTCATGGATACCTCCATCGTCCGGAACACCTCATCACAGTGCTGCCATTCAATGGCGTGCGCCATCGGAAAAAGCCATTTCCACCCGGTATCGAGCTGGTTTAACGTCCACCCGCTTCCGATCAGAAATCCGCCCGCCGCGATCCCGAGCATTTCATTTCCAAGCAGAAACGCCGTCATTTTAATCACCGCAAGCAGCCAGAGCAGCAGAAACAGCAGGGTAAACGAATAGAGAAACGCCTGCACCGGTGAAAAATTATTATAGAGGCGCCCGGTGATCAGTTCCGAGATATAATGGTTGCGGTCGTCGGGAAAAAGCGTAGGATACTTTGTCACGACGTCGCTCCAGCGGTTCGTGAACGTCCAGTGTCCCGCGCTCATCAACAGGCAGCAGACCGCGATCGCGGAAAGATAGGCCGCCGCGCTTAACACCGCCGCAAGCATCTGCCCCATCAGCCAGTTGTATTTTCCCGCCCGCTGCACATAAAGAAGCATATTTCCGTCCTTCCTCGGAAAATCCCCCATCAAAAACAGGTAAACGGCCGGAATCGCCACGCACAGCTCCGTGCTGTTCCCAACGGCCAGAAAGATCTCCCATATTCCCAGCGGAACCCCCATTACCGCGCTCCGCTCCGCCATCTTCTCCGTCACATAAGTATCAATAAACAGGATCAGGCAGAAAAACAGGATCATGCGCGGATTTAAGATCCACCGGACAAATTCATTCCACGCTACGTTCCAGATGCGGCGCAGCGTACTGCTTTCCTTTTTCTTATTCTCCACAATCCGTCCTCCTGTTCCATACCGCCATCCAGAGCCCGAAGGCCAGCACGGCTAATAATGCATCCGCAGCAAGTGTCTGCCAAAACCATTCCCAGTTCAGAAACAGATTAAGCGAGTAGGAGGCATTGACAAGCTTGATCAGAAACGAAAGCGCCCCGTTTTCCTGATTTCCCAGATTCAGCTGGGTGGACAGCCGGTTGACAAACCAGAAAAGGATATAAGGCGTGCACGCCAGAAGATAGCGGTTCCGGATCAGGGCGGCCGCCAGATACGTCCACAGGCCGCATACCGCACCGTACGCAAACGCCCCCATTGCCATGGAGACAACCGTTTGCCCCTTTCCGGCCTCCGGCGCGATCCGGATCGCAAGGATCAGTTCCGCCAGCAGAAATCCCGCCATAACGGCAATCCCCGCGCACAGCAGAGAAGTCAGAAGCTTCCCGATCAGCACCTTCTTTTTCCCGCTCCGGACAAGCAGATAGCGGAACATTCCCGTTTCCCGGTCGCCGCACAGGACCGGCAGCAGCGCAAGCCCCGTCAGCAGCGGGATAAACATGATAAAATAGCCGCCCTGCATCTGGGCTGCAACGGAAGAAAACTCATACATTTCCAGTTCCTCCTGCGCGGCCGCAAGCAACAGAAAACCGTTCGTCATCTCCCCTTCCGGCGTTACGACCGGAACCAGCAGGCTAAGCGCCGCAACCGCCAGAATGATCATGAGAAACTGCCGGTTTCCCATTGCTTTTTTTAATTCTTCCCAAAATACATATCGAATCATCTGCAATACCTCTCGCTGTTACGGAACCGCCGATACTCTTCCGGATGCATATGCCGTCATTCCGTCGGTATGCGTCATGCCTACCCGGAATTTTGCAATTTCCGTTTCCGCCGGTCCCGAATACCGGAAACTCTGCGTTCCTTCTTTGCTTGCGCTCAAGGTTTCCATGGATACATTGCAGCCGCTGCACAAAACTTCTATGGCGTAAGCATTTCCGGAAAGAGAGGAAACGGTAAAATAATTCAGGTCACTATAGTAATAAATCCCGCAGATCACCGATTCCACGCGGTTTACCGGCGAATTATAATACAGATCATACCTTGCGGAATCGCTTGTTCCTGCAAATACCGCCTCCTTATTCCTGCACAACGCCTGTGAAACAGCGTATGTCTCCGCCAATAACATTTTTACGGAATCGTCCGCATCCGGCTCGTCTTCTTCCGTCTTTTGGATGCCGGCCGCGATTCCTGCCGCAGCCACCAGAAGCAGGAATAGCGCGGTGATCCATAAGGTCTTTTTCTTCATGGTTTTCCCTCTTTCGCTTCCAATCCTTTAGAAGATCCTTGATGTTACTTCTCCGGTGATCACGTCCACAAAGAAACGCGTTTCCCGCCCGTCCGTCTGGTTGGTTGCCAGAACCATCCATTTCGGAGATGCAATGTCACCATCTTCCGATTCCCTTACCTTATACATCAGTTCCACGCCCCATACATCATATTGGGATGCCTCTCCGATCTCTTCGGATACATTGGCAAGCGCCCGCTCCGGAGACAAGATCTTTTTATAAGTATCCGTGGCTTCCGCTTCCATATCCGACGAGTATTGGAAAAAAGTAACCTGATTGCTGCCCTCCAGAAAAGCCGTGGTCAGTTCGATGGAATCAATTCCCGAAGAATAGGTAACGCCGTTTCTCATTCCGGCTGATTCAAACGGCACTCCTTTGTATTCCTTTGCCGTTGCAGCCGCAAATCCGTAAACGCCATCTTCATCTTCCAGTTCTTCCAGCGCCACCTCGAATACGCGGGTATCCAGATTCCCTTTATCCTTATCCGGGATCGGAAGATCTTCGTTCAGATAGGTTTCGATCTGTTCGATCGCTTCTTTCACCGGCATCTCTCCGGTCCGCGTCAGATAGGCGTCGTCCAGACTGCCGTCGGCCGCTCCGGCATAATAAGTCTGATCCAGATAATCGTAGGGCTCGATCCCTATATATCCCAGATCGATCCAATGCGCATCACGGTTTTCAGACACCTGTGCATGGTATTCATCCTTATGGTAAATAAGAAAAAATCCCCGTTCTTCGTACTCTCCCTGCTTCTCCTTCTTCCGCATCGTCTCCAGATCATCGCCATTGGTATTGCTTTCATGAACGTAATCCAGATCCAACTCATCTCCATAAAAGTCTTCCAGCACTTTCAGCTGTGTATCGATATCCCGCGGCGGCAGATTTCTAACGATCAGCGGGGAGATCTGATCCTCTTCCGTGATCACGGGGGTGAAGTCCTGAAAGACCAGATTCCGATATTCGCCGTTTCGGCCTTTTTCCATCATCACGTCCGCATCGCTTCTTGCTTCTTCCAAGGTGACCATATCCGGATTATCCGCATATGGATCGTTCTCTTCTGTATCCGGACTGTCCGCATACGGATCGTTTCCATTTGTTTTCTGGATGCTGACCGCGATGCCCGCTGCGGCCACCAGAAGCAGGAGCGCCGCGGCGATCAATAAGGTCTTTTTCTTCATAATGGATTCCCCCCTTTCGCTTCCAATCCTTTACAAAATCCTTGATGTTACTTCCCCGGTGATCACGTCCACAAAGAAACGTGTTTCCCGCCCGTCCGTCTGGTTGGTTGCCAGAACCATCCATTTCGGAGACGCCTCTTTCTGAACTTTACCGTTTTCATCCGTGGATTCCCTTACCTTATACATCAGTTCCACGCCCCATACATCATATTGGGATGCCTCTCCGATCTCTTCGGATACATTGGCAAGCGCCCGCTCCGGAGACAATATCTTTTTATAAGTATCCGTAGCTTCTGCTTCCATATCCGACAACCAGTTAAAATAAGTAATCCTGTCGTCTCCTTCCAGAAATGCCCTGGTCAGTTCGATAGAATCCGTTCCCGAGGAAAGAATAATGCTACCTCTCATCCCGGCTGATTCAAATGGCACGCCTTTGTATTCCCTTGCCGTCGAAGCCGAAAATCCGTAAACGCCATCTTCATCTTCCAGTTCCTCCAATGCCACTTCGAATACGCGGGTATCCAGATTTCCTTTATTCGGTATTGGAAAATCTTCATTCAGGTAGGTTTCGATCTGTTCGATCGCTTTTTTCACCGGCATCTCCCCGGTCCGCGTCAGATAGGCGTCGTCCAGGCTGCCGTCGGCTGCTCCGGCATAATAGGTCTGATCCAAGTAATCGTAGGGTTCTACCCCTATATATCCCAGATCGATCCACTGTGCATCATTGTTATCAAACACCTGTGCATGGTACTCACCCTTATGGTAACCAAGTACAAATCCCCGTTCTTCGTACTCTCCCTGCTTCTCCTTCTTCCGCGCTGTCTCTAAATCATCCTTGCCTACATGAACATAATCCAGATCCAACTCATCTCCATAAAAGGCTTCCAGCACTTTCAGCTGCGTATCGATATCCCGCGGTGGCAGATTTCTAACGATCAGCGGGTAGATCTGATCCTCTTCCGTGATCACGGGAGTGAAGTCCTGAAAGATCAGATTCCGATATTCGCCGTTTCGGCCTTTTTCCATCATCACGTCCGCATCGCTTCTTGCTTCTTCCAAGGTGACCATATCCGGATTATCCGCATATGGATCGTTCTCTTCTGTATCCGGACTGTCCGCATACGGATCGTTTCCGTTTGTTTTCTGGAGGCTGACCGCGATGCCCGCTACGGCCACCAGAAGCAGGAGCGCCGCGGCGATCAATAAGGTCTTTTTTTTCATGGTTCTCCCCCCTTACCGATACTATTTAACCATGATGGTATACCCTTCCGGATGCATATGCCGTCATTCCGCTGGTATGCGTCATGCTTACCCTGAATTTTGCAATATCGCTACTTTCCTGTTTCTCATACTGAAAACTTTGCGTTCCGGTTTTGCTTGCGCTCATTGTCGGCATCGATACATTATATCCGCTGCAGGAAACCACTATGGTATAAGAATTTCCTGAAATGCCTGAAACATTAAAATAATTCGGTCCATCATAATATAGAATTCCACAGATAACCGATTCTGTGTAGCTTGAAGGCGAATTATAATACAGGTTATACGATGCAGAATCGCTTACTTCCGCAAATACTGCCGCCTTATTCCCGCATAATGCCAATGCACAAACCAATGTCGCCGTCGATAATAATTTTACCGCTTTGTTTAAAATTCTGTTTTTCATTTGCTTTCCTCCCTCTACGTTTCACTCCAATGACATTTCATGTAAAAGATAAAGATAAAGACATTGCACAACTTTTTCTCTACCTATAGACCGATTTGATATGCCGTCATTCCGCTGGTATGCGCAATGACATCCATACAAAAATATATGTTCCGCCTCCTGATCCAATCCTTTAGAAACTCCTTGACGTTACTTCTCCGGTGATCACGTCCACAAAGAAACGCGTTTCCCGCCCGTCCGTCCGGTTGGTTGCCAGAACCATCCATTTCGGAGATGCCTCTTCCTGAACTTTGCCGTTTTCATCCTTGGATTCCCTTAACTTATACATCAGTTCCACGCCCCATACATCATATTGGGATGCCTCTCCGATCTCTTCGGACACATTGGCAAGCGCCCGCTCCGGAGACAAGATCTTTTTATAAGTATCCGTGGCTTCCGCTTCCGCATCCGATATGTATTGGAAAAAAGTAACCTGATTGTTGCCCTCCAGAAAAGCCTCGGTCAGTTCGATGGAATCCGTTCCCGAGGAAACGATAACGCTACTTCTCATTCCGGCTGATTCAAACGGCACTCCTTTGTATTCCCTTGCCGTCGCAGCCGCAAACCCGTAAACGCCATCTTCATCTTCCAGTTCCTCCAATGCCACTTCGAATACGCGGGTATCCAGATTCCCTTTATCCTTATCCGGGATCGGAAGATCTTCGTTCAGGTAGGTTTCGATCTGTTCGATCGCTTCTTTCACCGGCATCTCCCCGGTCCGCGTCAGATAGACGTCGGCCAGGCTGCCGTCGGCCGCTCCGGCATAATAAGTCTGATCCAGATAATCATAGGGCTCGATCCCTATATATCCCAGATCGATCCAATGAGCATCATGGGTAGAACTTACCTCTGCATGGTACTCATCCTTATGGTAACAAAGTGAAAATCTCCGTTCTTCGTACTCTCCCTGCTTCTCCTTCTTCCTCGCCGTCTCCAGATCATCTCCAAGGTAATTGCCTTCATGAACATAATCCAGATCCAGCTCATCTCCAAAAAAGGTTTTCATCACTTTCAGCTGCGTATCGATATCCCGCGGCGGCAGATTTCTAACGATCAGCGGGGAGATCTGATCCTCTTCCGTGATCACGGGGGTGAAGTCCTGAAAGACCAGATTCCGATATTCGCCGTTTCGGCCTTTTTCCATCATCACGTCCGCATCGCTTCTTGCTTCTTCCAAGGTGACCATATCCGGATTATCCGCATATGGATCGTTCTCTTCTGTATCCGGACTGTCCGCATACGGATCGTTTCCATTTGTTTTCTGGAGGCTGACCGCGATGCCTGCGGCGACCACCAGAAGCAGGAACGCTACGGCGATCAATAAGGTCTTTTTCTTCATAATGGATTCCCCCTTTTCGCTTAACAAACATAGGAAAGAATTTCGTTTTCCCCTTTTCATTTAAAATACCATCAATTTCTTATTTTGTCAATATAATGAACACATACTATTTTTTTTTTGCATTATCATATATGTATTTGTTGTGAAATTATTAATTTTCTTAATAATCATATTAATATTTTTTATTCTTTATAGGATAAATGTGAATTGACGAGAACAGACAAAGAGAGCGGACTTTCTACCGCTCCCTCGCCCGATTTGATATGCCGTCATTCCGCTGGTATGCGCAATGACATTCATACAAAAATATATGTTCCGCCTCCTGATCCAATCCTTTACAAAATCCTTGATGTTACTTCTCCGGTGATCACGTCCACAAAGAAACGTGTTTCCCGCCCGTCCGTCCGGTTGGTTGCCAGAACCATCCATTTCGGAGACGCCTCTTTCTGAACTTTACCGTTTTCATCCGTGGATTCCCTTACCTTATACATCAGTTCCACGCCCCATACATCATATTGGGATGCCTCTCCGATCTCTTCGGATACATTGGCAAGCGCCCGCTCCGGAGACAAGATCTTTTTATAAGTATCTGTGGCTTCCGCTTCCGCATCCGACAACCAGTTAAAATAAGTAATCCTGTCGTCTCCTTCCAGAAAAGCCCTGGTCAGTTCGATAGAATCCGTTACCGAGGAAGTGGTAAAGCCGTTTCTCATGCCGGTTGATTCAAACGGCACGCCTTTGTATTCCCTTGCCGTCGCAGCCGCAAAGCCGTAAACGCCATCTTCATCTTCCAGTTCCTCCAATGCCACTTCGAATACGCGGGTATCCAGATTCCCTTTATCCTTATCCGGGACCGGAAGCTCTTCGTTCAGATAGGTTTCGATCTGTTCGATCGCTTCTTTCACCGGCATCTCTCCGGTCCGCGTCAGATAGGCATCGGCCAGACTGCCGTCGGCCGCTCCGACATAATAGGTCTGATCCAAGTAATCGTAGGGTTCGATCCCTACATATCCCAGATCGATCCACTGTGCATCATGGTTCGCAAACACCTGTGCATGGTACTCATCCTTATGGTAAGTAAGTAAAAATCCCCGTTCTTCGTACTCTCCCTGCTTCTCCTTCTTCCGCGCCGTCTCCAGATCATCGCCACCGACATTGCCTTCATAAACGTAATCCAGATCCAGCTCATCTCCATAAAAGGCTTCCAGCACTTTCAGCTGCGTATCGATATCCCGCGGCGGAAGACTTTTTATAATCAGTGGGGAGATCTGATCCTCTTCCGTGATCACGGGGGTAAAGTCCTGAAAGATCAGATTCCGATATTCGCCGTTTCGGCCTTTTTCCATCATCACGTCCGCATCGCTTCTTGCTTCTTCCAAGGTGACCATATCCGGATTATCCGCATACGGATCGTTCTCTTCTGTATCCAGACTGTCCGCATACGGATCGTTTCCAGTCGTTTTCTGGAGGCTGACCGCGATGCCCGCTGCGGCCACCAGAAGCAGGAGTGCCGCGGCGATCAATAAGGTCTTTTTCTTTATAATGAATTCCCCCTTTCGCTTAACAAACATAGGAAAGAATTTCGTTTTTCCTCTTTTCGTTTAAAATACCATCAATTTCTTGTTTTGTCAATATAATGAACACATACTATTTTTTTTTTCATTATCATATATATATTTGTTGTGAAATTATTAATTTTCTTAATAATCATATTAATATTTTTTATTCTTTATGGGATAAATTTGAATTGACGAGAACCAAAAAAACTCGTTTTCTATTGACTACGAGTACTTTTATAATATAATGAAGTCAGAGGATAGCGGCGTTGACCAGCTATCGTGGCGTTGAAGCAATTGACTATGTCGGTATGCAGCTAATTGTGGAGCCTGGCCTTGGGTTATGCGATAACCTCAAACCGAATAGGTTCTTCGGAACTGAACGAAAACGCTTTATAAGGGCCTTGCATATGTAGGGCTCTTTATTTTTTCCCTAAAATTTTAGGGAGGTATGAGAGCCAATTGGTTCTCATACCTCCCTATCTTATGGGTGGTCATTTCCCGACAACCCCTCTCCCGATTTGAATTCTATTTTGTTTTGCTCAGCCTGTACCATACGCAAGCCATGCAAAGGCATCCCAACGCCAGAAAAATGGATGATAATACGCCCTCGCCCGTGTTTAAGATATGATTGACCGCGCCTGCCGCAAAGCAACCGGCCGCAACTACAAATGCGATGCATACGATCATGTATAACATCTTGCTTTTATTCTTTTTCTGCATGTTTCCTCCTCTATCTGCCTTCGTTTATTTCCCTGCCAGATCGCCGCAATATGAAATTTTCATTCTGCCTTACACTGTCTGAAGCCCTGCAAGCTGCTCTACTTCCGCGATGCTTAAGCCCGTATCCTCCGCAATCTCCTCGATCGTAAGTTTGCCTCTTCACCTATCCCTTTCTTTGGTGTGGTTTTATCATAGCATCTTTTTACTGCAGATTCAAGAAGCGTACAGCATTTCGATCTTCTGAACCGACACATTCTGGTAATAGGCGTCAATGATCTCCATGCAGTTTTTCCCCGAACGCCCCATCGCGTCCGCCCCGTACTGGCTCATTCCGATGTCGTGCCCGAAGCCGCCGCCCGTCAGCGTCAGCGTACTGCCGGAAATTTCGCTGATCTCGAAACAGGCGCTCGGGATCATGGAAAAATCCGTGCGCACCGTTCCGTCCGCGAGCGTGACTTCTTTTAAGTACTGCCCCATAAAACGCCGGATGTCGTTTTCCCTTTCGACCAGCTGCGAACCGTTCTCATAGGACGCCGTAAGCGAAAGCACGAATCCGGAAGTACTCCGCTTGGAAACCAGAAGCGTTTTCAGCTTCCCCAGTTCCGCGGAAGCTGCGCCCGCAATATCCAGTTTGGCCGTCCAGCGGTAGAACGGCGAATCCTGGTCGAACCCGGCGGGTTTTGAACGGATAAACTGCGCGAAATTTTCCGCCGACGAAAGATCGCCGCTCCCTGCCTCCGTCGTATCCCGCTTTGCCAGATAAGCGGGCGACTCGGACTGCCACACTTCCATATCCTCGGTCACTCCGGGACTGGTGGAAAAATAATAGCAGGTGATCAGCTCCCCTTCCGAAACGATCACCATGCCTTCCGTTTCCTTCACCGCCCGGTCGGTCGCTTCCTTCGTCCCGGCGGCATGGTACACCTGAAACGCCGTCGTATCATCCACGTTCGCGCCGTAGGCGGCATATGTATCGCTTTTCATCTGGGAATAGGCAAACGTGCGCGCACAGATGGCCTGCGCCTTTAACGCTTCCGCGGAAAAAGTTTCCGGCATCTCGGACGGCAGCACATAGCGCACATAATCCTCCACCGGAAGCTCGTTTACGATCACGCAGCCGTTTTCCTCGAGCCGGACGTAAAAGCTGCCCTCGTATCCGCTCCCGATCTCCGCTCCGTCCGCGCCGGTCCGGTACAGATAACCGTCGCTGCATCCGATCACGGCCGTCTGGAAGGAATTGCGTTTCATATAACCCAGAATATCGACGGACGCCCCCGGAACCTGCACGATGGAATCGATGCTCCATGTCCCGCTCCCTTTCATATAAAGCTCCGGCCAGAAAACGCTGTCCCCGTTTTTCAAAAGAACGCGGATGTGCTCCGTTTTGGTCTTTTCCTTCTGAATCACCGCGCAGATCTTGTCCTCCGCCACGATATAGCACAGCTTCGAGCTTCCCACGATCAGATCCGGCATGGCGATCTGGCGGATGCTCCCGTCATACTCCGCATAGACATGGCAGGTGTCCGCGCAGGGAACAAACCCGTAGCCCTCCACTTCGATCTGCTTGTCCGTATAGCTTAAAAGCGTTCCCTCTATGGAATCCCGCTTGGCAAAAATCTTCTGTATTTTCTGTTTTTTGATCTGGATGTCCGCAACGCCCCGGTAAGGCTCTTTTAATTTTCCTTTCAGGGTGTAAGGTTCATTCTCATAGAGAAACGTAATCTTCCCCGAACCGCTTTCCGTAATATAGACGTTGCGGATCAGCAGTTCCCGGTCCGGATCGCCGGCTTCCGTTCCCAGCCACGGCTGGTTTTTGCTCATCGCCTGCCTGGCCGACCTTGCAAGGATCAGGGAAAGCAGGATCAGGCAGACTGCCGCCAGTACAAAAACGGCAATCCCGTATCCGTTCTTTTTTTGCAGTTTTTTCATAACAGCTCCTTTCTTATTTCACGGCGCTTTCCGCGCGTCTTACAGCCAAAACAAAGAAGCTGCCGTAAAGCAGCTTCTTTTCTCTTTTGCGCCTTGTGAAATTCTTCCGTTTCCCTGTTTCCTTCTCTTTCGTAAACCCAAAATGCCGGTTCCCGCAATTTAGACTCCTAGCCTAAGCCAGGTGGGTGACCGCAGATTACCTTCTGCCTTCCGCTGATACGAGGCGGCCTGACATCCAGCAATGCATATAGGAATCCCATGAAAAATAAATGTAGGTTCTAAATAGCAGGATTGTCGCACATTCCAGGCCGTGGGTTTTCTTTTGTGCCTGCGATAACAGATCATCTTTCGTAACCAGTTATCTTTGGTAACGGTTCATCTTTCGTAACCGGTTATCTTTGGTAACGGTTCATCTTTTGTAACCGCTGTCTTTGGTAACAGGTTATCTTTTGTAAGCACTTTCATTATACTTTAATATGTACACGATTTCAACGTTAAATTCAAGTCACTTTTTTCCATTTTTAACGGCAGGGATTAATCGTCGTATCCGTTCGGATTGTTCTTCTGCCATCTCCAGGAATCCGCGCACATTTCCTTGATGCCGTATTTCGCTTCCCAGCCGAGCTCCGCTTTCGCTTTGGACGGATCGCAGTAGCAGGTCGCAATATCGCCCGGTCTTCTCGGCTTGATGACATACGGGATCTTGATGTCGTTCGCCTCTTCGAAGTTCTTTACGATATCGAGAACGCTGTAGCCGTGGCCGGTTCCCAGATTGTAGATGCAAAGCCCCGCTTTCTCCTCGATCTTCTTAAGCGCCTTGACATGGCCGAGCGCAAGGTCTACGACATGGATGTAATCGCGCACGCCCGTTCCGTCCGGCGTATCGTAATCGTCGCCGAATACGCCGAGTTCTTTCAGCTTGCCGACCGCAACCTGCGTAATGTACGGCATCAGGTTATTCGGGATCCCGTTCGGATTCTCGCCCATCGTGCCGCTCTGGTGCGCGCCGATCGGGTTGAAGTAGCGCAGCAGGATTACGTTCCACTCGTTGTCCGCCTTCTGGATATCCATAAGGATCTGCTCCAGCATGGATTTCGTCCAGCCGTAAGGGTTGGTGCACTGGCCCTTCGGGCACTCCTCGGTGATCGGGATCTGCGCCGGATCGCCGTAAACCGTCGCCGATGAGGAGAAAATGATGTTCTTGCAGTTGTTCTGCCGCATTACATCTACGAGCGTCAAAGTTCCCGCAATATTGTTGTTGTAGTATTCCCACGGTTTCGCAACCGATTCGCCGACCGCTTTCAGTCCCGCAAAATGGATGCAGCTGTCGATGCTCTCTTTCGCAAAGATCTCATTCAAGATCCCCCGGTCCAGAATGTCGCCTTTGTAAAATTTCACTTCTTTCCCCGTCAGGGCTTTCACACGGTCCAAGGATTTCTCCGAGGAATTGGAAAGATTGTCCAGAACGACAACCTCATATCCTGCATCCAGCAGTTCCACACAGGTGTGGCTTCCGATGTACCCCGCCCCTCCAGTAACTAAAATAGCCATAATATCCATCTCCTTTTTATTTTGTTGTTAGGTTTATTGTAGCGCAAAGCCCGTTTTTTGTATAGCGGTAAATGTATGAGAAATATGTAAAAATGTTGCATTGTTTGCCGGACAACGGTATAATAGGCGCATACGATGCACACCTTAAGAAGGAGATACGATGGAAGAACACTACAAGAATTCCTATAAAGCAACGGAAAAAGAGCTGGTGTCCCTGTCGGTTTACAACGTCGGCTGCCAGAAATGCGATCCCGGCTACCAGTGGGGGCCGGGCGTCCGCGACCACTATCTCATCCACTACATTATCGCCGGAAAAGGCGTTTACCAGACCGGCGGCAGAACGCACGCCCTTGCAGCGGGCGACTGCTTTCTGGTCTACCCGGATACGGAAGTCCTCTACTGCGCCGATCCGTCGGATCCGTGGGAGTACGCATGGGTAGGCTTCACCGGAAGCGACGCTGCGATCATCCTGCAGGCGACGAATTTTTCCCGGAAAACCCCTTACATCCGCAATACTCCTTACGGGGAAGAGATCAAGCGGCAGATCCTGCATATCTACGACGCCCGCGGTAATGAATTCGAACACGCCGTCGCCATGACCGGGCGCCTTTATACGGCGCTTTCGCTTTTCATGCACGGTGCCCGCAAGAAAAGCGACGCCCAGAACACGGTAAACGGATATGTCCAGAAAGGGATCGAGTACATCTCTTCCAATTATTCCTATCCGATCACGGTCGAGGATATCGCCGCTTACGTCGGTTTAAGCAGGAGCCACCTGTTCCGCTCGTTCCAGACGGTGCTCGGCGTCTCCCCGAAGGAATACCTGACCGAACAGCGCATCCGGCAGTCCTGCTACCTGCTGGAACATTCCGCCCTTTCGATCACGGCGATCGCCAATTCCATCGGGTTCGATAACAGTCTCTATTTCTCCAAGACGTTCCGCAAGAAAAAGGGGATGTCGCCGACCGAGTACCGGAAAGCGCTCCCAAAGACTTTTTGATTCGCTACTGCCGGACTTATCCGGCAGTTTCTTTCGCAAAAAGGAGGCTGCGCACCCATACTCCGTGCGTCAGCCTCCTCTTACGTTTTCTTATGTTTCTCTCTTACTGGTTGTTTAATTTCCCTTTTGCGATCTCCGTCAGCTGGGTAAATCCGGCAGCGTCATTTACCGCCATATCCGCTAACACCTTGCGGTTGAGATCAACCTGCGCCATCTTTAAGCCGTGCATGAACTGGCTGTAGGAAAGCCCGTTCAGCCTTGCCGCCGCATTGATACGCGCGATCCACAGACTGCGGAACTGTCTCTTTCTCTCTTTACGTCCTGCATAAGAACTGGTTAAGGCTCTCATGACAGACTGTTTTGCAATCCGGTACTGTTTGGAGCGGGCGCCTCTGTAACCCTTTGCTAATTTCAAAACTCTTTTATGTTTTTTCTTCGCGCCTAATCCGCCTTTTATTCTTGCCATGTTCCATTTCCTCCTCTATCAACATAAGTTTTATATCTGACTCAGATTGTCGGATGCCAGTACTGTCATTGGCTCACTCCGTTCGCGTGACAGTACCAGGCTCCTTAACTTTGCTCTTTACAGATATGGTAAAATCTTCTTCATATTCTTAACGTTCGTGCTGTCCGTCATCGCCGGCTTTCTTAAATTCCGTTTGGTCTTGGCGGACTTCTTGGTTAAGATATGTCTCCTGTAGGCTTTATTTCTCTTTAATTTCCCCGTTCCTGTTGCTTTGAAACGTTTTGCTGCCGCTCTTTTGGTCTTCTGTTTTGGCATTTTGTATTCCTCCTTAAACTGTTATCTTTTTTCTGTCAGCACCAGGCTGATGCTTCTGCCTTCTACTTTCGGCGCTTTCTCCACTATTGCTACATCGGAAAGATTCTCTGCAAAATCATCGAGAATATGGCGGCTGGTGTTCATATGCGCCATCTCGCGGCCGCGGAAGCGAAGGGTGATCTTCACTTTGTTGCCTTTTGTCAGAAACTTTCTGGCAGCGTTCATTTTGGTATTCAAATCGTTAGCTTCGATATTCGGTGACAGACGGATTTCCTTCAACTCAACCGTTTTCTGCTTCTTCCTGGCGTCCTTTTCCTTGCGCGCCATTTCATAACGGTATTTCCCGTAATCGATCACCTTGCATACCGGCGGTTTTGCATTCGGGGCAATCTTGACCAGATCCAGACCTGCTTCATCTGCGACCTTCTGTGCTTCCCTGGAGGAAACAATTCCCAATTGCTCTCCATCTGCTCCGATCAGGCGTACCTCCCTGTCCCTGATCTGTTCATTAATCATTAATTCGCTAATGGTCTTACACCTCCATAAAAAATAGTGGATAGACAGACTATCCACTCATCAAAAAATCCCCGGCATTCCAAGCCGGAAATATAAACGCTAAGTCACCCGATCGTGCTTAGGTGAGAGTGGATCCTCTGCTTCTTTTTACAACTTCTATAGGTTAGCATAAATAAAAAGGATTGTCAAGCGCTTTTTCTGGAATTCTCTATTATATCCATTGGCAAGAATCAGGTCAATTCCTTGTAAAAAACGATTGAAATGTGATGTCTAAAATGGTATATTGTTAACGTGGTGAAAGCCATAGGAAAGTACCCATGACAGGGTGGTAGCCTCCCAATGCTTAATGACCGGCTTGCCGGAATACATAGGAGGGGAGGTGGCGTTATATGACAGCTTTTGAAATCATCTCGATTTTC
>CANQDS010000065.1 GCA_947593655.1 uncultured Lachnospiraceae bacterium
CGGCTCCTTGACGTCCGATGCGGAATGTACCATAACCGAAGAGCCCAGGCCCGCTTCATTCGAGAAAACGCCTCTGGAGATTCCCCGCTGCACCGCCGTCATCACGGTAAATCCGGCCACTCCGCCTCCCACCGAGGAAAAACGAAACGCATTGGAAAAGATCGCCGCAAACGCGCCCGGCAGCGCCGTGATATTGCAGCCGATCACTGCAAGCGCGCCCAGAATATAGGTAACCGCCATAAACGGAACGATTTTTTCCGTGACCGAAGCGATCCGCTTAATCCCGCCGAGGATCACCAGCCCCGCAAACACCATAATCACAACCGCGCTGGCCCAGGACGGGATCCCGAAAGAATTTTTCAGGCCGTTCGCGATCTCATTTCCCTGCGAAAGATTGCCGATCCCGAAAGAAGCCAGCATACAGAATACCGAAAAAATGACTGCTAACCATTTCCAGCCCAGTCCCCGCTCTATGTAGATCATAGCACCGCCTACCCAGTTTCCTTTTTCATTGCGGTAGCGGTATTTGATGCCGAGCGTATTTTCCGCGTAATTGGTCATCATTCCCAAAAATGCGGACAGCCACATCCAGAAGATCGCGCCCGGTCCGCCAAGCGCCAGTGCGATGGCGACGCCGGAAATATTTCCCACGCCGATCGTCGCCGCCAATGCGGTACAGAGCGACTGGAACTGGGAAATGGAGTGCCGGTCGTCCGTGCGCAGCACCTTTTTGTTCCCGCTCTTAAACAGCGACAGAAACGTGACGTCCAGCCAGTATTTGATATGGGTGATCTGAAATACCTTCGTCCTGACGGTAAACATCAGCCCTACCAGCAGGAAAAAGACCAGCATGACCGGCCCCCAGATAAAATCATGCAGACAGCCGTTTGCTGTTTTCACGATCTGTAATAAATGATCCAGCATGAGTGATTTCTCCTTTTCGATTTGATCTGTTTTCTATTTCATTCGTTTTTTATTTTTTTGTTTGATCTGTTTTGTTATTTTGGAATTTTATATTCCATTTTCCCAAAAAATATGCCTTCCTTTTTATTGGATCCTTTCTATAGGATTCCCCCGCAGCCCTCTGCTCATCACCCATTGGAAAGTTTATTATTTTCCTCTTCCGCCTTCCTGCACCGCTCACACACACGGCTTGCAGATTCCACCGGAAGCACGCGCCCGCAGTACTTACACCTTAAAATATATTCCCGTTTATCCTTGGCGAGAAGCTGCATGATCTTATCCTGCGTTTCTTCCCGCTCCTCTTCCAGCCACGCATTGTCCACCAGTTTTCCCAGGCGCATGGAAAGCTGGTAATACAGATCCAGCTTCTTATAATAAGATTCATATTTCAAAAGCCCCTGATAGCGGCTGTGCTTCCGCGGCCGGTCAAGGCAGATATCCGCGGTATAATTCATGCAGTATTCCCCCCACAGGTGGACGAGCTCGCGGTCCTTGATATCGATCGGGCAGGTGACCATGCGGTAGAGGATGTGCTTGTCGTCGAAATCCGCGATAAACGCGCGCATCTTATACGCTTCCTTATATAGAAAAAGCATTTCCTCGATATTGATCTTCTCAAACGGGGCCGACGGCTTAACGCTGTGCCAGAGCTTCAGGATCACGTCCAGCGGCGCGTCCATCGAAAGCAGCACCTGCGGAAAACCGAGGCTGACCGTATCCAGCAGAGGCTCTTCGTTGTCCCACTGTTTTTTCAGAAACCTCAGCCGCGACTCCTCCATCGCCGTCACATAACCGGCCTCATGGATCCCGTACCTGCCGGCACGCCCGGCAATCTGGCGGATTTCCGAAACCTCCAGCGGGCGCACCCGCTTCCCGTCGTATTTTTCACATTCCATGAAAACGATCCGGCGCACCGGCAGGTTTAAGCCCATCCCGATCGCGTCCGTCGATACGACGACTTTCGTTTCCCCGCTGTTAAACAGCGTCATCTGCCGCCGCCGGATTTCCGGCGGAAGGCTTCCGTAGATCACGCTGGACTCGATCCCCGCCTGTTCCAGACGCCCGGCGATATTTAAAACGGAGCGCTTGGAAAAAGCGATCAGCGCGTCGCCCTCCCGCACGTCGTCCGGAAACACAAACGGAGCCTCCTCCAGTTCCAGCGGGGTTTTGCGCTCATAGCGCCGGATCTCATACGAAGCCCCGCAGAGTTTGATCAGATGGATCACGACCGGTTCCGCGGCCGGGCTCATGCAGACATGGATCTCCCCGGCGCGGACGCCCATGATCGCACGCGTCCACGAATGCCCGCGCAGTTCATCGGCGACCATCTGCGCCTCATCGATCACCGCGATCTCATATTCCTGCGACACATCCAGCATCTCGATCGTAGCCGCCGTAATGCGGCTGTCCGGATCCTCGATGCATTCCTGGCCGGTCATCATGGTGCACGGTACCCCGCCGTCATGCATTTTTTCGTAAACTTCCAGCGCAAGCAGACGAAGCGGCCCGAGATATACCCCTTTCGAAGCATTTTTCAGGCTTTCCAGCGCCTGATAGGTCTTTCCGCTGTTCGTCGGTCCGATGTGCAGGATAAAACGGCGTTCCATCGCAAGCGCTTCCGTAAACTCCATTTCCGGCCTGGCCGGAACCAGCTGCATGATCTGCCGCCGCAGATTCTTCTGATTATAAGAATGGAGCACCTCTTTTAAGGAACGGTTGCAGATCTCGCGCGGCGAAGATTTCTGCAGCCCTTTTAAAAGCTCTTTGTTGATCTGCCCCGTTTCCGATTCGTTCAACAGTTCCAGATCCATGCGCACCAGCTCCGGCAGAAGCTCCCGGTTCACTTTCTGGATCACCGCTTTGTTATTGTAAAAATATGCCGCCAGCACCAGACGCTTGACATCTTTATGGAACTGCGTCACCACGGCCTCGCGCCCCGGCGCTCCTTTTGTATTCCGCAGGACATTCGTCATCGCCTGGATCTTATGCTGATATTTCGGCAGCCTTCCCTTTTTTTCCGACAGCTGTGCGGACTGCCGGAACTGGTCAATGTAAAATTCAACTAGTTCTTTCAACGTTTTCTCCTCGATAAACACAAGTCTATATCTGATTCAGACTGTCGGATGCCGGTACTGTCATCCGCTCACTTCGTTCGCGGGACAGTACCCGGTTCCTCTTCTCTTTCTGCGCTTTGCCCCGCCGGCCAGCAGGATCACTGCACAAAACAGGCAGCAGACGCTTACCGCGCCCCCCTCCCAAAGCCCCGGCGTCCGATAGGAAAGCCGGATCCGATGGGTTCCTTCTTCAAGATGAACACTGATCAGGGCATTCCGGAACGCTTCCGGCTCCGTCTTTTTCCCGTCTACCCAGAGCGTCCAGCCGGATTCGCACGGCACCGATAAAAGCAGCCGGCCGGCCTTAGCGGCGTCGATCGTTCCTTCGATCTGCGTATCCGTAAATTTCTCCAGCTTCATCGTACTTTTTTTCAGCGTTTCCACCGCCGCTTCCACCGCGCTAAGATTCAGCCGGTAAACCGAGAAATGAAGCGTTTCCTGATCAGCATTTTCGATCGTGACGGTATCCGTGCTGCCGCAGTATCCCAGATCCAGCAGATACCGGTGGGTGGTCTTGGAAAAAGTCTTTTTCCTGCCGCTGCTTACGGTTTCCGTCAGGGAATCCGCCGAGCATTTCTGATAGGCCGCAAAGTAGTACCCCTCTTTTCCCGGCGCCAGCGTCGTACTGCCCGCGCTTTCCTCTGCGCCGCAGGAGATCATGGTCAGCATATCCTCATCCGCCCCCAGCAGGGAAGCAAGAGAATTAAGCTGGCTGATCCGGTATTTCTCGGAATTGTCCCACCCTTCCGCTACAGTTTCCGGCATCAGATAGCCGAACGGCAGACAATACCTGTTTTCATATAAATACTGATCCCCCTCCGCCGCCAGAAGCGTGCGCACCGGGCTCTCTTCCAGCGGACTGTCGGAAAGCATGTACTTCACGGACAGCATCGCGGATGTCAGAGGCGTCGCGCCGTTGTAACAGTAGAAGTTTTTCCCGCCCTCCATATACATGCTCTGGTACAGATGGCTGACCTCAATATTCATCAGGGAAGAAAATTCCGTCGCCGACGGATACCCGTACAGGCAGTCGTCGTTTTTGGTCTTCCGCTGCGCATCCTCCACGCGGTAAAAGGAATTCCCGCCCTTCGTATGCGCAAGCAGCGCTTCATAATCGTCCATCTTGCTCCGGTAGGCGGTTCTGCTGGTCGTATAAAATCCGGTGACTGCCATATTCACGATCAGTTCCGCAAACGCCAGCCCGATCAGACAGTTTCGCATCAGCAGTTTTCTTTTCCGGCCGGAAATCCGAAACAGGAAAAACAAAAGCGCATAACAGACGAGAAACGCCCCCGTAAGAAAGGCCGAAAGCGGATCCGTCACCTCCGCATCCATTGTCCGCGCCCCCGCAAGCAGCAGAAGCAGCGAAAGAACAAGCGATACCGCCAGATGCCAGTACCGGATCCCTTTCTGCATCCGCACGGTTTCAAAACCGATCACGAGGATCAGAAAAATATACAGAAACGACTGGCGCCCCGGCAGGGAATTCGGGAAATGGAACCCGTGCCAGAGAAAATCCAGCTCATTATTGGCAAAGCTGACAAGGAAAAAAACGGCAAGCAGCAGGCGCGGCAGCTTGTGTTTCCAGCGGATCCTGCCATTGAACAGATAAAGAAACAACAGCAGGACCGAAAACGCGCCCGCATAGAGGTTCGGCCAGTGATCGCCGCCGGTGTACGGTTCCGCCAGAGTGCAGCTTCTTAAAAACTCCGCCGGAAGCGAGAAGTACCATTCCATTTTTTCCGGAAAAGATGCGCCGGAAGGCTCCGCATAGCCCAGAGCTAAGACCTCCGGAATCAAAAGCACCGCCCCCGTTCCGCCCGCCAGAAGCGAATACAGCGCAAAGCGCCCGGCCGCCTTCCAGCGGTCTTTTTTCATTTCCAGCCATAAAACGGCAAAATACAGCACCAGAAAAATGCAGATCATAATGGAAATATAATAATTGGACAAGATCGATACGGACAGGGACGCATAATAAAGCGCGGCCTTCTTCTCTTTGACCAGTTTTTCCAGCCCCAGCAAAATCAGCGGGGCGAGCGCAACGCTGTCCATCCACATGATGTCCCAGCTGTACGCCGCGACGAACCCCGACAGCGCATATGCGGTCGAAAAGACCAGCGCCGGCAGAGCGGTGTTTGCGTGCATCTTCCCGTCTTTTCCCACAATGCCGCAGGCACCCCTTATATATAGGAAAAAAGTCAGTCCGGACGCGCCGATCTTAGCAAGGATCGCAAGCGTCATAAATTCGATGACATAGTCCTTCGGCCACAGCGCCAAAAGCCAGTTGAGCGGGCTTGCCAGATAATATGCGTACAGCGCCGTAAAATCCGAGCCGAGCCCCAGATTCCAGGTGTACTGCAGGCTCCCCCCGTTCTGCAGCTTATTTAAAAATTCCGTAAAAAACGGACAGTACTGGTGAAACATATCGATATGCAGAATACATTCCGAACCAAACGGATAAACTCCCGTTCCCATGCAGATCATCAGACAGGCACAAAACGGGATGCAAAACGAAAGCAGGATCCACCTGCGGCTGTTTTTCATTCCGACTCCTCCTTCCAGTCAAAAAGCAGATAATACTGCAGTTTCCGGTAATCCTCCATCAGCTTTTCCTCTTCGTCCGCCGTTTCCATGCGCACGGCGGAAAGGATCGGATAGTGCTCCCTGACATCCATCAGAAAATCCTGATACGGGGAAAGCGGCACGCCCGCAGCCTGCAGCACCTGCGCCGCAAGATAATTGGCGCTCGTATCCCCGCCCTGTGCTTCTTCCAGATCGAAATTTGCCCAGATCAGATACGGCACTTCATAGCGGAGCTCCTCGCCACCGCCCTGCGCCAGAGCGCCCGCCACCGAATCATTCGGCTGATGATCCCCGAAAAAAACGATCAGCGTCTTTTCATCCTGCTCCCGGAAATAGGAAACCAGTTCCTCTAACGCCTGATCCGTGAGGCGCACCAGGGACAAATAGCGGTTCAGAAGCGGATTTGCGGTTCCTTCCGCCATAATATTTGCCGTAAAATTAGAATATTCTTTCGTATAGGAGCCGTGGTTCTGCATCGTCACATTAAAGACAAACAGCGGCTGCCCTTTTTCTTTCTTCTCATAAGTATCGATGATCTTCCGGAAATCCGAGCGGTCGCTGACATAATTCCGCACATAGGACAGATTTCCGCTCCTGCGGTAATCCGGCAGAAAATACATCGTTTCAAAACCCATCCGCGGATAGACGTCCTCCCGGTTCCAGCCCTCCGCCGGATAGGGATGCATCGCATACGTATCATAGCCCAGCCATTTCAGATAAGAGGCCAGCGACGGGATCTCCTGCTTGATATACTGCTGGTAGGGAATGCTCCCCGCCGGCAGAAACGCCATCGTATTGCCCGTCAGAAACTCAAATTCCGTGTTGGCGGTATTTCCGCCGCACACCGACACGTTCAGATAACCGGTAAGCGCATGATCCTTCCCCTGCTGCAGACTGTGCACAAACGGCATATAGTCCTCCGTCGCGGAAAGCTCCCCGAGCACCGCCAGATCGGAAAACGCCTCGTCCATGATCACAATGATATTCGGGAGCTGCTCTTGCGCTGTATTCTGTGTTCCATTCTCCGTTTCAGTCTGCGATTCCAAACGTTCTTGCGCTTCATTCTCCATTCCAGTCTGTGTTTCCAAGCGTTCTTGCGCTTCATTCTGCACTTCCCTGCGCTCTTCTTCCTGCGCTTTTTCATACTGCTCCAGCAATTCCCGGCAGTCCTCTTCCCGGTAGCCCGCCGGTTTATCCACAATCACATACGCAAGGTTCATCGCAAACGTAACCGCCATTCCGTTGACGTCCGTCATATAAACCGGCGTAAACAAAAACGGATACAGATAATGCCGGTTCTGAAAATTTTCGTTCTGCAGAAGCTTCGTAAAGGCACCAAGCACCAGCACCGTTCCCGCCAGCGGCAGTATCCGGAACGCAAATTTTCGTTTCCAGTCAAAATGCAGAAAATGCACCAGCACGATCAGCGCCAGAAACAGAAGCGTCACAACGATCACGCGCATTCCCGGCGTAAAATCATAGTTTCCCGCGACGCTTGCCGCCGTTTTTACGGAAAAAAGATCCCACGGCACAAACGGCGTGGAACGAAAAGCCATAACATAATGATTCACCAGCCCGAACGTCATCGCCAAAAGCGCCAGGATCCGGCTCGCCCATTTCCCGCTCCCCAGCAGGAAAAACAGGCTCCACGCCAAAAGCTCCATAAGCAGGATATTGAAAAACTGCGCCTCCTCGCGCACTTCGGCAAACGGATTATGCTCATAGAATTCCATCAGATAAAAGATCACGACCGGTAAAAGGAAGAAAACCATGCCGGACAGAAACGTCTTTTGCCATTCCTTTTGTTTGATTTTTTCAAAAAAAACGCTAAAATTCATGATCGTCGTCTCCTGCTGAACAAAAAAAGCCCGCGAGCCTTCCCCATCGATGAATTTTAGCACATTTTCCGCCATTTTTAAATTGCTTTATTAAGATTTGCAGAAAAATTTAATAGTTACTCAGCAGCAGGCGCTTCCGGCAGGAGAGATCCAATTCATCCAGTGCGCGTCTGGCCTGTCCGTAGCTGTGCGGATTGATACTGATCACCCACACTTCGCTCGCCCCGTTATAGCGTTCCCGCCGGAAAAACGGGATCCGCTTGCAGATCTTCGTAAACGGAATCCGCTCCTCCATCAGAAGCTGCGTGGCGCGTCTGCCCGCGCGGGCGTTCGTCGTTCTGCACAGTTCAATGTCATTCCCCGAATAATTTCCCAATTTCTTTGCCGATGCCAATGGAAAAACCTCCTTTGTATATATCTGATCACTGTTCAAGTTCCATATCATTCCGAATTCTTTCATTTCCAGCTTCAAAGATCAGCGCTTTCCGGATCCCTTCATTCCCAGTTTCAAAGATCGATGCTTTCCGGCTCCTTTCATTCCAGCTTCACATGCAGGCGCTTCCCGAGTCCTTCCGCCACCCGGACCAGAAAATCCAGGCTCGGATTGTAACGCCCGCTCTCCAGCCGCGAAATGTTGGACTTCTTTGTTCCGACCAGCTCCGCGAGATACTCCTGCGTCATCCCCTCCGCCCGCCGCGCCTCCTTCAACTGACGCACCACCGCCTCCCGCGGCGATTCCTTCTGCTGGCGCACCACCGCCTCCTGCGGCGATTCCTTCTGCTGGCGCACCACCGCTTCCTGCGGCGATTCCTTCTCCATGAAACGCCCTCTCCTTCCGCTTTGTTACCGCTCACTTCTAAAAGTTATCATATATGATAACTTTTGTCAAGAAAAAAGGATCCTGCTGAAAGGATCCCTTTTTTAATACGAAATACATTACAGCCATTCCGCCTTCGGTTTGACGGCTGCGAAATTCGGCTCATGGAAAGTTTGCTATTGGAAACGCCCAAATTCCACAACTTACTGATTTCTCTGCACCTTCTTCGCTTTCTTTACTTCATACATCTTCTCGTCCGCGAGATTGATGCAGTCATTCAGATTCTTCTCCCCGTTCTCCGCAATGACAAAGCCGATGCTCGCCTCGATCGGGAAATTGGTGTTCAAAGACTTATCCGCCGAATCGATCATCTGGTACATCTTCGCCACCATATCCTCTGCCATCGCCTGATCATACTTCGGAACCAGAACCACAAACTCGTCGCCTCCGTAGCGCATGGCAACCCCTTCCTGCGGGCAGAATTTCTGGATTGCCGAGGAAACGGTTTTAATTGCGATATTTCCCATATCGTGTCCGAAATTATCGTTGATATATTTCAGACGATCCACGTCCACAAACATGATCAGGATCGGGTTTCCGTTCTTAACGCACTGTTCAAACAGCGGAACGGCCAGACGGTTATACGCCATCCGGTTATAAAGCCCGGTCATGGAATCCATCATGTAAAGCATGGACAATTCCTGATTCATCCTGCTTAAGATGCTCCGGTGGTACATGTTCTCCATCGCTTCCAGAAATACATTCAGCACTTCAAAGATCATCTGACCATTCATCAGATCATCGCAGTTTTTCAAAACCATATACCCGATCTCGCGATCGCGGAAATGCACCGGCAAAAACAGGTAAAGATCGCCGCCGGAAGACTCTGCATCCCCCGGAATCAGCTGCCCCGGTTTCCGCTTGCAGTCATGAAGGATTTCCTTTCCACGGGAAGCTACAAAGACCTCCATATCCTCCGGATAGCCTTTCGTCGGATAGTCGTCCTCTACCGTATGCATGTCAAAAAGGATTTCTTCGCTGTCACCCAGAAGATTCTTATTCATCAGGATATACAGTTCTTCGTAATTAAGCATTTGCAGATTCTGCGGCAGACATTCCGCCATTTCCTCAAACGTCTGGCAGTCGATCAGGGCACGCTTTAACAAAAGCATATCATTCTGAATCTTAATCTCGTAATCCGCGGCAAAAATATTTTCCCGCACATACTCGCCCCGATCCCTCGGATGCTCGGCTTTGCAGCCGCAGCTGTCCTGAAAAACGATCTCGGAATCCACATAAACCTCATTCGCACACTCTTCGCCCCGCCAGATCTTATCCAGCAGTTCCGCCGCCTGATACGCGGTCTTCTCACGGATCACGCCGACGGTTGTAATTGACGGAACATAATAGGACGCTTTATCAAAATTATCAAATCCCGTCACCAGAAAATCCTCCGGGATCCGATACCCCCGCCCCTGCGCCTGATGGCAGAGACCTACAGCGATATTGTCATTGGCACAGATAAAGACCTCCGGGATCAGTCCCTTCTCTTCAAAATGGTCGAACGCCTGCTCACCGGTAACGATCTCAAAATTGTATTCATAAACACGTTCCCGCTCAAATGGGATCCCGTGTTCGGCAAGAACGTCGCAGTATGCCTCAAAACGCAGCTGGTTTTCTTCGTTCTCCCGCGGCCCGCCGACAAAATTGATCTTCGTGCATCCGTGAACCGTCACGATATGTTCCACGATCTCTTTCATTGCGGCATAATTGTTGATCCCGGAATAGTACATTCCCGGTATCCGCTCCACGAGGGAAACAGCCGGAACACCCGATTCCCGGATCCGGCGGATGATATCCTCCTTAATCTCCCGGTTTTCCTTCTTGATATTTGTCAAATCCACGATAATTCCATCAAAATCAGAAAAATTCGGCAGATTGGTGATATTATATTCCCCGATATTGTATTTCTCATCCATGCTGAAATTACCGAAACTGTTGAATGCATAGATATTCGCATCCAGGCCGTGCTCCTTTATGTACTGCCGACAGCCGATAATCCAGGCATACGTAACGAATTTTCTCCATCCATCCAAAACAATTGCGATCTTTTTCATTTGCTCCCCCCGGTCTGCTGCGCCCCGCCTGCACCGGCGGATCCGCTTTTTCTGATCGATCATGCATATTCCAGACTTATTATAGAACAAAAAAGCTGATCTGACTATATTTTTTTCTGATATATTTTGAATTTTTTCTTGCAATCATTTTCGTGTTATGATAAGATAACACTTGCTTAAGACATGCCGGCGTGTCGGAATGGCAGACGAGGCAGACTCAAAATCTGTTGTGGGCAACCACGTATGGGTTCAAGTCCCATTGCCGGCATTTGGAAAACGGTTCGAAGCTGTTTACAGCTTTGAACCGTTTTTTTGCTCTTTCCCGGACGCCAAGCGCTCTGGTCGGCCTGTTCTTTCCCAGACTCCAAACACTCCGGCCACTCCGCCGTTACCGTTCACTGGTTGACCAGCGAACGGTAACTTCGCAGGCTCATTTGTAAATTTGCTTCGCAAATGGAGCCTGCTCACCCCTGTTTCATGTTCTTACGCATCCAGACAGCAAAGTGTCTGGATGCTGTGCGAACAGTAACGCTCCGCTTCTTCTCAGACGCCGAACAGTTTGGCCGCCTGCTCCATCCGCTCCGCGATGGAGACTCCGAATGGACACCGCGCTTCACATTCCCGGCATGCAATACATTCCGAAGCATGATGCGAAAGCAGCATGTAATGCGACTTGACCGTTTCCGGCACGTTCGGCTGCATCGACGCAAGATCATAATATTGATTGATCATCGCGATATCCAGTTCCGCCGTGCACGGTTTACAGTGGCCGCAGTAGGTACACTGTCCGCGGCAGGAATGAAACGGCGCATTGGCAAGCACCGATGCGTAGTCCTTCTCTTCTTCCGATGCATCTTCATAATGCACCGCCTGATCCACCTGCTCTCTGGTATCGTATCCGCATAAGATCGAGGAAACTCCCGGACGCGTCAGCGCATAATAGATACACTGTACCGGTGAAAGCGCCGTTCCAAATGGTGAACGCTGTTCATCGAACAATCTTCCTCCTGCAAATCCCTTCATTACCGTAATTCCGATATTTTTTTCCTCGCACAGCTGGTACAGTTCCGCCCTTTCGCTGTCAATTCCCGAAAGTTCCTGCCCGTACTGGTAGCCGTCCGAAAGCAGATCTTCCAGCTTCTCATCGGCCGGCAGCATATCAAACGCCGGATTGATGCTGAAAAGCAGCATCTCGATCAGGCCCGACCGGACAGCCTCCTTTGCGACCGCAGGATTGTGGGAACTCATTCCGATGTGGCGGATCGTGCCCTTCGCTTTCAGTTCTTTGACATATTCCAGATACTCGGAACCGCGGAGGCTTTCCCAGTCGTCTAACGTATCCACATAATGGATCATTCCAAGATCAATATAATCGGTATGCAGCCGCTCCAGCAGATCTTCAAAAGCGGGCTTCACATGCTTCATGTCCCGCGTGCGCACATACTGGCCATCCTGCCAGGTAGAGCCCAGATGCCCCTGCACATACCAGTTTTCCCGGTTTTCGCGCAACACTTCCCCGATAATATCTCTGGATTTCGGATCAGGCATCCAGCAGTCAATGATGTTAATGCCCTGTTCCCCCGCATAACGCATCAGCGCAACCGATTCTTCTTTCGGATGACGCTCCAGCCATTCTCCCCCGAATCCGATCTCGCTGACCAGAAGCCCTGTTTTTCCAAGCAGTCTTTTTCTCATACGCCCTCCCATATTATAAAATCTGCGGCAATCCTATCCGGTGCAGAACTGCCGCAAACTTACTCTATCATTCTTTATCGTTCTTTTCCGAGTCATTACCCTTCCGTTTTAAACTCACGGATCAGATGCATCAGCTTCTCCGCCTGTGCCGTCAGTTCTTCGGTAGAAGCAGCGGTTTCTTCCGCTGTCGCTGTATTCGACTGCACTACATCCGTGATCTGCGTCAGTTCCACGATGATGCGTTTGGAATTTTCCGCCTGCTCTGTCGTCGCATCCGAGATCTCCGTAAACGCCTGGGCAATCTCCATCGAGTTCGCCACAACGCGGTTCATACACTCAGAAGCCGTATCCGCATGGCCTTTCGCACGGTTGACCGCGCTTAAGCAGTTCTCCACCAGTTCCGCCGTCTTTGCGGATTCTTCGGCGCACCGCATCGCCAATGCCCGTACTTCCTCGGCCACAACCGCAAATCCCTTTCCGGATTCGCCCGCTCTTGCCGCTTCTACAGATGCATTCAGGGACAGAATATTGGTCTGGAACGCGATCCCGTCGATCGCCTCCACGATCTTCTGAATATCGGCGGAGCCGTTCTCCGCTTCGCTGACCGCCTCATAAAGCCTTGTCATTTCTTCATTTCCGGCCTGTATCTCGTGGTTGAGCTCATTCAGCTTGGCATCCACATGCTGACAGTGGAGCGAATTATGGTTGATCTGATCCGTGATCTGCTCCACGTTATCCCGCAGGTTGCTGATCGAAAGCGACTCTGACGTCGTACTGTCCGCCAGCGCGTCGGCCGCCATCGCAAGCTGGCTGGCGCTGGTATGTACCTCTTCCGCCGACTGCTGCACCAGCACGATCAGGCGGTTTAAGATCTGGCGGATCGAATTGACCGAACGGGAAAGTTCGTTAAACTCTCCCGGATACTCCGCCATATCCGAAACCATCAGGTTGTAATCCGCGATTTCTCCCAGAATGCGGTTCGTCTCCCGCATCATGCCGGAGATCCGGCTGGTCAGTTCATACATGGAATTCTGCAGCACGCCGATCTCGTCTCTGCTGTGCGTCGGCTGCAGCTGCACATTCAGATCGCCTTCCGCCAGCCGCACCGTAACGTCGCGCATTTTCCGGACGGAACCCACGATCACCCCGATCACGAGAGTCGTCGCCAGAATGACGATCACGATCGCCGCAACCCCGATCCAGAGGATCCGCTGGCTGATCTGCTTCACGGTCCGCAGCGCATTATCTACCGGATTGGCCACGCCGAGGATCCAGCCGCTGTCGCCGATCGGATAAACCGAGGCGTATACTTCCTTCTTATTGTCGTCCGTCAGTGTGAAGATCTTCTCTTCCTCCGGGGACTCCAGCGCCGGAATCAGCTCCGGCAGCGTATCCGCCACCGCGACTGCCGTATCTTCCGACGGCATAAATTCTTCATTCGGATGATAGATATAATTTCCCGCCGCATCTACAACAAAGGAATACACTCCGGAGGCATACTGGACGCTGGACGCCACTTCCGAAACCGTCACGAGCGAGATATCGATCCCGAGCACGCCGATAAATTCCCCATCCCGGAAAACCGGGCAGGCGATCGTATCGCACATCTGCAGGGTAAACGCATCAAAATACGGATCCGTTACCACCAGCTGGTTCTCCGCCTTGGCCGACTGATACCATCCGCGTTCCCGCGCATCATAGCCTTCCGGAATCTCGCTGGCCGTGCTCGCTTTCCAGAAACCGCCGTCTTCCGTTCCGAAATACATATCCAGCAGTTCCTCTTTCCCTTCGAAATGGGAAAGTAACGCTTTCTTCACATGCGCATCGTCAATGCTGTCCAACGTGCCGATATTGGCGGCCGCGTCTTCCGCCAGTGTGATCTCCTTCGTCAGCCAGCTGTTTAACTCCTCCGCGTAGTGTTCCGCTTCCGCCTGAAGACACTCCTGTTCCATCTCGATCATATCATTTTTGACGGTTACGGAAATGATGATCATGCAAAGCAGCATGACGAACATTACCAGAGCCGCCACGCAGACGCTGATCTTTACCTGTAATGATTTTCGCATAAATTTCCCACCCCTTGTCTGTCCACCGGAACACGGTACCGATCCCCGTTGTGCCGTTTCATCACGTTTGCAGTTGTCTTTCGTCAGTTTCCTTTATTATACTGAATCCGCCCCGCGTTTTCAAGAGCGCATATCGGGCTGATGCCAGGTATCCGACGGCACTTTTCCTGATTTCCTGATCCTTGCTTCCTGATTTCTTGCTTCCTGTGTCCTTACCTGATTCCCTGCTGCCTGCGTCCTTACTTCCTGATTCCCTTGCTTCCCGTTTCCTTTATGCGTTCTTAGGTTCGCGGTCAAACAGGATCGTCGAGCAGTAGCGCTCGCCCGTATCCGGCGCAAGGCACACGATATGCTTTCCTTTGCCGAGCTTCTTTGCCATCTGCAGGGCGCCCCAGACATTCGTGCCCGCGGAAATCCCCGCAAGGATCCCTTCCTCCGACGCTAAGCGCCGCGCAGTATCGATCGCCTGCTCATCGCTTACGATCATCACTTCATCATAAATGCCGGTATCAAAATTGTCCGGCACGAACCCGTCCCCGATGCCCTGCTGGAAATGGGCTCCGATCGGTCCGCCGAGGAGCGCCGGCGCATTTTCCACCTCCAGAACGGCGATCTGCACATCCGGGTAATTTTCGCGCAGGGCCCGCCCGATCCCCGTGATCGTGCCGCCGCTGCCGTAACCGGAACAGAAACCGTCGATGGAAAGGCCGCCCATCTGGCTGATGATCTCCCTGGCCGTTTTTTCATAATGGACTGCCGGATTGTCCGGGTTCTTAAACTGCTGCGGAACAAATACGTTCGGATCGCGCGCTGCAAGATCCATCGCATATTCCAGGCAGTCATTGACTGCTTTCCCGATGTCCCCGTCGTCATGGATCAGCACGACTTCGGCGCCGTACTGGCGGACCAGCATCCGGCGCTCCATGCTGACGGAATCCGGCATGACAATGATCACCCGGTATCCTTTCACCGCGCCCACCAGCGCCAGGCCGATCCCCTGATTTCCGCTCGTCGGCTCGCAGATGACCGAATCCGGAGTGAGTTTTCCTGCTTTTTCCGCCGCTTCGATCATGTTTAACGCAGTTCTCGTCTTGACAGAACCGCCGATATTGACCGCTTCGTATTTTACAAAAACATCCGCATCCTCCGGCCCTGTCATGCGGTTCAATTTGATCAGCGGCGTATTTCCCACCGCTTCAAGAATATTTTCCGAATACATTCCGCCTCCTGCTGCTATCTATGTTCTCCGCCGGTCCGTTTTCACTCCAGCGACGGATTATTTTTTCATGCCTAAAGGGCATTTTAACACAGTTCCTGTAAAAAATCTATGCTTTTTCTTTGTCCTAAAATTTCAGCACAACCGCCGTGCAGTTGTCATTCTTCTCCTGCTTTTCCAGAATGCGGTAGATTGCCGAAACCGCCCCGGTTCCTTTCCGGGAAAGATAACGTTTCAGCCGCCCTTCCCGGATCTGTTTGGAAACCCCGTCCGTGCAGATCAAAAACGTATCGCCCTTCTGCAGTTTTCCATAGCGGAAAGACGCCATCTGGCTGCCTTTCACGCCGCTTTTCCCCAGATAACGCGTTAAGGTGTTATAATCCGACCGCTGCGGCGGCTGCTGGCGCATGAGATAAAACGCCGCTTTCGTATGCGCCGTGCTGAGGCGGACCAGTTTCCGCTTCCGCAGCAGAAAAATGGGGCTGTCGCCGATGTTGACGGCATAATAGCGGCTGCCGCGCCACAAAAGCAAAGACAGCGTCGTCGCCGTTCGGCCGATCTTTTCCCCGAACAGCAGGATCTTTTCGTTGATCTGGTCTAAAAGTTCCTCCAGAAGCCGATCCGGGCGCACATCACTTCCGGCGTACGCTTCCGCAAAATGGATCACGGCCTGCACCGCCGCTTTTGCCGCAAGCTCCCCGTAACTGGAACCGCCGACTCCGTCGCATACCGCGGCCACATGGATTTCTCCGGGACGGCATTCCAGCGTTCCGGACTGCCCGCAGTCCTCTCCTTTATAATAGAAAACCGTATCCACCGTAAAATTATCCTGATTCAGCGTTTTCGAGCCGATGAATGTCCGGGCGTGGTAGAAAACGGGCCATTTTTCCGGAAGTTCTTCCGCGGCAAGCGCCTCTCCATACAGCGCTTCATGCAGCTGCCCGACATCGGAAAAGCGCCGGCTGATCTCAGGGTTTAAGCCTTTTAACAGCGCGTTCTGCTGCCTTGCCGAAAGCCCGCTTCGCATCAGAAGCTGCGGGAGCGGCTGGAGCTGCCGGTGCGTTTTCTCTTCCGCGATCCCTTCTCCGGTGATCAGATAGACGATCGTCGCGCAGAGGGAAAAGATGTCCGTCCACGGCCCCTGTTTTTCCGGCTGGGAATGTTCCGGCGGTTCTAAGCCTTTGTGGCGGAAAACCTGTTCGCTTTTTAAATCCTCCCGGCCGCGGAACGAGGAGGCCGAGCCGAAATCGATCAGATACAGGATCGAATCCTCCGAAAGCATCAGGTTTCCCGGACTGATATCCCGGTGGATGATCCCCGCCCGGTGCAGCTCCGAGAGTGTATCAAACGTATTCTGCAGCAGGGAGAGAACCTCCGCCGCCGGAAGCTTCCCGCCCCGTTTTTTCACATATTCGGAGAGCGTTTTCCCTCGGATCAGGTTTAAGACCAGATACTCCGTTCCGTTTTCCAGAAAATTGTCCTGCATCCGCGCGATATACGGCACATCTTTCACTGCTTCCATGATCCCGGCCTCACGATGGAAGTTTTTCCGGCACTGGCGGACGGTTTCCTGCTGCGTATCCTCCTTTGGGAAGCAGACTTCCCCCGAGCCGTCCGGCTTCCGCCGCGCCCATTCCTGCGGGAAAAATTCCTTCACCGCTGCATAGCAGTTTAACAGCCGGTCGATGGCCCGGTAGGTGATCCCGAACCCTCCGGTGCCGATCACGCGCTCTATTTCATATCGGTTTTTTAATACTGTGCCTGCAGGCAGGCAGTTTTCTTTCCTGTCCATCGTTCTTCCTCCGGTTTTTCATATTTTACCACTATCGCGCCTATTTTCCAACCGCATCTTCCTTGCCGCCAGAGCTGATATCTCTTGCTTTCATCAAAATTTGATCGAATTTCCTTAAAAAAACTGACGCACAGATTACTTCATGCGTCAGTTTCTTGTTTCTATTTTCTATTTTTTCAGACTTTTTAGAACCTTCTGCTCTTCTTTCCAGCGGCAGTCAAGCCTCCTGCCGCGCACAGCGTTCCCGCTGCAAGAAGCAGGACCGCAGCCCAGAGAAGCGCCGCGCTGGTATCTCCGGTCGCCGGGCTTCCCGCCGCGCCTGTCAGCGCTTTCGCGGAAACGACATAATCCGAACAGTGGCTCTGCCGAATGGTAAAGTATCCGTCCTTGTCAACCACGCTGCTGGACACGTATTTGTACGTTCCGTCCGCGGTCACTTCGTAGTAGTACAGCCTCTTCCCGATCCATTTTGCATCCACCGGAATGCTGATGGATGCTTCCGCCGGAAGGTTTCCGCTGTAGTTGTAGTTGATCTCCTGTACGAACTCATCTTCGGCAAACGGCGGATTATCCAGTTTGCTGTAATCACGATTGATTTCCGCGCCGAAATCATAGCTTGTCTTCCCGTCCACCGCTTTCATCGTACCTTTGGCAAACGTGAAACGGATGCTGTTCGCGAGCTCAATCACGACCGCATGATCCTTGTTCTCCGCGATCAGGCTGTCCATTTCCTCTTTGGACACCGTTGTCTTTTCTGTGTTAAGAGTAACGACCTTGGCATCCTCCGGGATCTGCGACGGAGTCTCGGATGGAGTCTGTGACGGATCCTGCGGCAGATTTTCCAATGGCTGGAATGGAATACCGTAGGTTTCTGCATATTTCTGCGCATAAGAACCGGCCGGAGCGTAAATAGTCAGTTGGTCACAATTCTCAAATGCAAACCACCCAATTTCCATTACTCCTTCCGGAATCGTTACACTCGTAAGGCTACTGCAACCGTAAAATGTAGATCCCCCGATGCTCGTTACCCCTTCCGGAATCGTCACACTCGTAAGGCTGCTGCAACCGGAAAATGCATCATCCCCGATGCTCGTTACACTGTCCGGAATTTCCACGCTCGTAAGGCTGCTGCAACCGGAAAATGCACCATCCCCGATGCTCGTTACTCCTTCCGGTACTGTCACCACGCTTTCCTGTTTTCCTTC
>CANQDS010000066.1 GCA_947593655.1 uncultured Lachnospiraceae bacterium
ACGAAAATTCATGCTTTTAAATACCACATTCATAACTTAAAAGCAGGAATTCCGGAAACCGGCGGTTCCGTTGATGCGAACGGAAAAGATGCCCCGCTCTTCCATGATTTCTGCTTTCAAGGCGAAAGGAGCCTGGTACTGTCCCGCGAACGAAGTGAGTGGATGACAGTACTGGCATCCGACGGTTTGAGTCAGATATAAGCTTACATTTATAAAGGAGAAATTATGGGAAGAAACCACAAGGAAAAAGAACACGAGGAAAAGAGCGGCAGACAAAAAGATTACAGCGAATTATGTTTTACCGCTTCCGATGGAATAAAAACAGCCGCTGTATCTGTGCCGAGCGAGATCGCGCAGAACTTAAAAACGGCGGAGGAAAACGCCGCCGCCCGGTACGACGAATCGGCAAGGAACCTTGTGGCGGAAAAGCCGGTGCTGGCATATATCTTAAAAAGCGCCCTCGAGGAATATTCCGAATACTCTGTTCAGGAGATCGCGGAGAAATTCATCGAGGGAAAGCCGGATATCCGGCGGCTCGCAGTTCATCCGGATCATCCGGACAAAAAAGACGCTTCCGGCATGACCGGCATGATGAGCGGCGACGACAAAATTGAAGGACTTTCCACCGCTGACAAATCCCAGCGGGACGGCACGGTTTACTATGACATCCGTTTTCCTGCCCTGCTTCCGCAGAGCGGAGAAATGGTTGAGATTTATGTCAATGTAGAGATTCAGAATGACGATACCCCCGGTTATCCGATTCCGAAGCGCGGGATCTACTATACGGCGAGAATGATCTCCTCCCAGCGGGGAAGCATATTTAGGGATCAGGAATACGAAAAGATCAAAAAAATAGTGTCCATCTGGAGCTGTGAAGATACGGCAAGCTTCCGTTCCGATACCATTAACCGGTATTCTTTTACGGAGGAGTGCTTAAGGGGCAGTTTCCGCAAAGAGAAAAAGAATTACGACCTGATGACGGTCGTGGTGCTGCGGCTGGGCAGCAAAGGGGAGAACAGCAAAGACAGCGCGATCCGGCTTCTCAGCAAAATGTTCTCTACAAATCTCAGCTACAAGGAAAAGATCGATTCGCTGCAGAATGAATTTCGGATCAGCGTAAGCAGGGAAATCAGCCAGGAGGTGTTTGAAGTGTGCAATCTGAGTACAGGCGTTTACAATAAAGGATACGATTCCGGATACGATTCTGGATACGATTCCGGATATAATTCTGGATATGATTCTGGATATGATTCCGGTATTTCAGCCGGACAAATGCAACAGGCGCGGGAAACCGCATATAAACTTCAAGATATGAAGATGCCGGTTGAGCAAATCTCGACAGCCGTAGAAGTTCCATTAGATACCGTCCGGAAATGGCTGGCGGAGCGCGAGGAGATGCTGGTAAAGTAGCTGAACGAAATTGTCAGACGCAAAAGGATCCAACTAATATTTTTCTTGACAGATCCGAATGATGGCATCATAATATAATCAAAGCATATTTTCCAGTCAGGCGTGGCTATGAAGGAGCTGCACGTCTTTTACAAATCAATGAGAAATCGATTGTTTCCAACGAAAATTCATGCTTTTAAATACCACATTCATAACTTAAAAGCAGGAATTCCGGAAACCAGCGGTTCCGTTGATGCAAACGGAAAAGATGCCCCACTCTTCCATGATTTCTGCTTTCAAGGCGAAAGGAGCCTAGTACTGTCCCGCGAACGAAGTGAGTGGATGACAGTACTGGCATCCGACGGTTTGAGTCAGATATAAGCCTACATTATATAAAGGAGAAATTATGGGAAGAAACCACAAGGAAAAAGAACACGAAGAAAAGAACGGCAAAGAGAAAGCTTACGAAGAAAGCTATAGGGAAAAAGGCGGCGAAGAGAAAGCTTACAAAAAAGATGGTAAGGAAAATAGCGGCAGACAAAAAGACTACAGTGAATTATGTTTTACTGACAATTTCATGTTCTGCAAGGTAGTATCCAAGAATCCGGAGATCTGCCGCCATATGTTAGAGCTGATCCTCGGAAAGCGCGTGAAAGCCGTTCGCATCAAGGCGTCCGAATATGCGCTGGAAATTATTCCATCGGCAAAAGGTATCCGGATGGACGTTTATCTGGATGACGACGAAGGAACGGTCTACGATCTGGAAATGCAGACGTCATCGGAGAAAAACCTTCCGAAGCGGATGCGCTACTATCAGGGGATCATTGACTTAAATCTAATTGAAAAGGGAGACGACTACGAACAGCTGCCGCAATCTGTCGTCATTTTTCTCTGTACGTTTGATTACTTTGATCAGGGTTTTCCGTTTTATGTGTTTGAAAACCGTTGCGAAACGATGCCGGAACTTTTATTGGGCGACGGTGTGAAGAAAGTGCTGGTCAATCCTCACGGAAACCGGGAAGCTCTGCCGGAGGATGCAGCGTATTTTCTGGATTATATTCAAACAGGAACTGCAGAAGATGATTTTACAAGAACGATTGACAATGCCGTGCTGAAGGCGCGGAACCATCAGGAATGGAGAATCGAGTATATGAACTGGTGCGCATATGAGATGGATCACAGAATCGAAAAAAGACATGCCAGGGAAGAAGGTCGAGAAGAAGGTTGGAAAGAAGGTCGAGAGGAAGGATTGGAAGAAGGGCGAGAAGAAGGCCGGAAAGAAGGTCGAGAGGAAGGCCGGAAAGAAGGACAAAAAAGAGGCCAGAAAACGATCCTTTTGATGAATCAGCTTCTGTTGAAAGAAAATCGCTATGATGATCTTAAGCGGGCCAGCAACGATGACACTTTCCGGGAGCGCCTGATGGCGGAACTCTTTCCGAACGGAAAGACTGAATGACAGTGCTCCGACATTTTATTCGGAAGAAAACCGTTCTTCTGACTGAAAACTTCTTAAAAACAAAATTTTCTGGTCTGCCTCGGTTAAAATAAAAAACATCACAAGACATAACAATATATTGAACAATTACTTATATTGATGATAAAAAGGAGTACAGCCAGGAGGCGTTTGAAGTGTGCAATCTGAGTACAGGCGTTTACAATAAAGGATATCATTCGGGATATGATTTCGGATATGACTCTGGATATCATTCTGGATACAATTCCGGATATGACGCTGGATATCATTCTGGATACAATTCTGGATATGACGCTGGATATGATTCCGGTATATCAGCAGGCAAAATTAAAAAGGCGCGGGAAACCGCATATGAGCTTCAGGATATGGGTATGCCGGTTGAAAACATTGCCAAGGCAGTCAAAGTTAATATCCATACCGTTCAGGAATGGCTGGCGGAGCGCGAGGAGATGCTTGTAAAATAACAACGGAAAACCATATAGAAATAAAACAGCTTGGGAAAGGTGCACGGAGAACTGTGCACCTTTTTCGCACATTTAGATGTTTTTTCTGTGCAACAGGCAAATGCTGATCTTAATTCCGAAAAAATCCGAAACCGTGAAATTTAATAAAAATTCATGCAAAATTTCAGCAAATATGACACTAGAAACTTGGAGCGGAAGGTGGTAAACTATGACTATCTGTATAGGACAACCGTTTGTTTTGTGCAGAAAATATTACATATCTTATAAGAATGGGAGAAAAAAGGATGAGAAAAAGATGGTTACAAAGCGCCTTGGCAATTGTCTTGGCAGTAACAATGTGCCTTGGACTCGCCCCGTTAGGTGGAATCGGGGGGGTATTTAAGGCAGAGGAAGCAGACGTGGAATGGGTGGATTCCGGTCTGGTTGTGAATGGAGATTTTGAGGATGGTCAAACTCCATGGAGTATAGTGCTGAGTCCTGAAGAGAATGTGAAATGGGCACCCGGTTATAAATTTGAAGCAGTAACTGGAACTGATGGTAATGCGTTGTCTATTTACAAAAACGAGTCGGATTCAAAAGGGGAGCTTGCAATTTCAGTTTCCCAGTCGGTAACGCTTCCAGCAGGAACCTATAAACTTGGAATTAGTTCAACAGGAAAAGCAGGAGATGCAAAGCTTGTTGCGAGCGTGGGAGAATTAGGCCAGATAGCTTTAGTGAATTCTACGTGGGGAACATGGGATAGCGCAGAAACAGAAGAATTTACCATCAATGAAGAAACGAAAGTAAATGTAACGGTTTCCGGAACAATGCAGGCAGGTTGTGATGGCATTGCTCTGGATAATATTGTGCTCTATCAGCAGAAGCAAACTGCGGCATGGGTAGATTCCGGTCTGGTTGTGAATGGAGATTTTGAGGATGGCCAAACTCCATGGAGTATAGTGCTGAGTCCTGAAGAGAATGTGAAATGGGCACCCGGTTATAAATTTGAAGCAGTAACTGGAACTGATGGTAATGCGTTGTCTATTTACAAAAACGAGTCGGATTCAAAAGGGGAGCTTGCAATTTCAGTTTCCCAGTCGGTAACGCTTCCAGCAGGAACCTATAAACTTGGAATTAGTTCAACAGGAAAAGCAGGAGATGCAAAGCTTGTTGCGAGCGTGGGAGAATTAGGCCAGATAGCTTTAGTGAATTCTACGTGGGGAACATGGGATAGCGCAGAAACAGAAGAATTTACCATCAGTGGAGAAACGAAAGTAAATGTAACGGTTTCCGGAACAATGCAGGCAGATTGTGATGGTATTGCTCTGGACAATATTATTCTCTATCGGCAGGAGCAGACCACAGGTGGTGAACAGGAACCAGAAGAAAAAGCAGAGTACAAGGTTACGGTTACGCCAAGCGCAACTACGGTTGAAACCGGAGACACAGTAACATTTACAGCGGCAGTAACCAAAAATGGTGAGCCAGTAGAAGATTTAAGCAAAGAAAATCTTTCACTGTGGATGTATGAGGTTGATTGGATACCGGAAACTCCTACTCCGGGAGATTCCGGCATTAAAGAGATTGTTGAGAAGACAAACGGAAAATCTCTGACTGTTGCAACAGCTTTGGAATCAGTAGGTACTTACCATTTTGAAGCAAAGCTGGAAGATAGTAAGCAGAACAGTTTAGATACGACTCAGTTTGATGTTACGGTTACAGAACCGAAATCGCAGATTGCCGGTGATATCAATGTGAAAAAGATCAGCAATCTTCGCGAAGATTTTATTATGGGAATGGATATTTCTTCCATCATTTCCGAATTTGACAGCGGAGTTGTTTACAAAGACTATGAGGGTAACATTATTGATAATGTAACGGATTTTTGTAAATTTGTTGCATCGCAGGGAATTACCCACATAAGAGTAAGAGTTTGGAATGATCCGTATGACAGTAACGGCAATGGTTATGGCGGCGGAAACAACGACGTTGCAAAGGCAAAGGAAATTGCGGACGGCTGCCGCGCAGCAGGAATTAAAATGCTGGTGGACTTCCACTGTTCTGACCTCTGGACAGACCCGGGGAAGCAGTTTGCACCAAAAGCATGGCAGAATTATACATTGGATCAGAAAAAAGCTGCACTGAAAGAATTTATCCAGACGTCGCTGGAAACGATCGATCCAAAGCATGATACCGTAGCAATGGTTCAGGTCGGAAATGAGACGACCAGCGGATTTATCGGCGAAAAAGATGTGAAAAATATGTGCGCTTTGTTCCAGTCGGGTTCGGAAGGAGTAAAAGCTTATAATCAAGATGTGCAGGTAGTGATTCATGTTACAAATCCGGAAAGTGGAAACGTAACAAGGTGGGCGAAGAATCTTTCTGACAATAAAGTTGACTATGATATTCTTGCCACCAGCTATTATCCATATTGGCATGGTACGTTAGAGAATTTAGCATCAGAGTTTGAAAAAGTACAATCGACATATCACAAAGATGTTATGGTTGCGGAAACCAGCTATGCTTACACGTTGGAGGATTCTGACGGTCATACCAATACGGTACGTGTTGGAAACAACGATACGGGAGGATATATTACCGAACCGTTTAGTGAGCAGGGACAGGCAACGGCAATCCGTAATCTGATGAATACAGTTAATGCGGCAGGCGGTTTAGGCGTATTTTATTGGGAACCGGCTTGGATCACTGTCGGAAATGTCAAAGGATTAACCGGTTATGCGTATGCTGATCAGGTGGCGGAGAATAAGGCAGCATGGGAGAAATACGGCTCTGGCTGGGCTTCCAGTTATGCAGGTTCTTACGATCCGGACGATGCAGGGCAATGGTATGGCGGTTCGGCTGTAGATAATGAAGCATTTTTCTATCCGGACGGAACGCCGACGGTCGCACTTCATGTATGGAATTATGTAAAGACCGGAGCGGTAAGCAAATATACAACGGTTGAAAGTATTGGATCGGCAAGCCAGACGATTAATATTGATGAAAAATATGAGCTTCCGGATAAAATTGCGGTAAATTATGACAAAGAGACGGTGGAAGATCCTGTTGAATGGAATAAAGACGATATTGCAAAAATCGACACAAAAACGCCGGGAACTTATGTTGTAAAAGGAACCGTAACGTTTTCCAAGACTGTAGATAACGGAAAATATAAAGGAGAAAAAACAGGAGAAACCACCTATACGTTAGTTGTTAAAGCAAAAAATTGGATTGAGGATACGGATGCGGCAAGTTTTAAGAAGAATGATTGTTTTAAACTAAGTGGAACAGGGATTCAGGTACTTCGAACATCTAAGGATGCAAACAAAGCCGATGATCATGATCCATATGATGATGCCGGATGTGTGCATTGGTATAGTAAAACGGCGACGACAAGTACTGTTACTTATGAAGAGCCGATTGCTTTGAAAGCCGGCGAATATACATTTGAGGCAATTACACAGGGCGAAGTTGGTGATGTTGTCTATTTACAGGTACTTGACACAAATGATAACGTTTTGTATACAGGGGAAAAAGTCACACTGGCTGATTGGCATAACTGGAAACAGCCATTTGTTCAATTTACGCTTGGGCAGGATACACAGATTAAACTTCGTTTGGTCGTTGAAATAAACGCTGAAGGCTGGGGAAGCGCAGATCTGCTGTATCTGCATGAGACAGTAGCAAAACAGCCGGAGCAGGAAGCAGGAGGATCGGGAACCGATGATCCGGCGGAAGAATCAAAACCAGAAGCAGCGATAGATGTAGAAGAAGGGGCACCATCGGTTTCTTTACCTGATACGGTAGTAAAAGATCTTCAAGATGCTCACATTATAGACGACGGTGAGTCGGTAATATTGCATGTTGAATCCAAGGATGAGCAGGATATACCGGAGCAGGAAATGAAGGAGGTTACGGCTGTCCTTCAGGAAAGCGGTTTTGATCAGATTGGAGCATTTATAGATCTTAATCTTTACAAAGTGGATCAGAATAATGATTTTACAAAACTTGAAAATTTGACAAAGGCGATTGCGGTAACGATTGTTGTCCCGGAATCTCTTAGGCAGTTTGACAGCAATGTTACAAGAACATTTGCGATTGTAAGGTTACATGATGGTGAAGCAACGCTGATTGATGCGGATGCTTACGATCCTCAGACAGGAGAATTGAAATTCAGTACAGATGCATTCTCTACCTATGCGATTGTTTATAAAGACGAGGAAGCTGCAGGAGGAAATCCACAAACTCCGCAGAACCCGCAGAATCCTCAAACCCCGCCGAACCCGACTCCTTCCACATCGGATAAGCAGGAAGCGGCAGGCGGAGCCGACACGGGCGATCATTCACCGATCATCCCGTTTGCGGTACTGCTGATCGCAGCGGCAGGCGTAGTAGGCGTTACGGCGGTAAGACGCAGAAAAGCAAAATAATACGGGCGGATATATGACAAAACAGGAAACGGTGCAGTCTTTCGGGGCTGTGCCGTTTCTGCTTAGCAGGAAATACTTTATTGTGTTCATACACGAAAAATTTGGTCTCGTCAATCAAAAACAAAAAATATGCCGCTTGTAAAACCGCATCATCTGTGTTATCTTCCTATTATTAAATCTACAGGATTGCCAAGGAGAAACAGCATGTATCAGACGATCTTATTTGATCTGGACGGAACATTGACCGATCCGGGCATTGGAATCACCAATTCCGTGCAGTATGCCTTGAAGCGGTACGGAATTGCCGTAAATGACCGCACGGAACTTTACAAATTCATCGGGCCGCCGCTCATCGAATCGTTTATGTGTTTTTATGGATTTTCCAGGGAAAAAGCGAAAGAAGCCGTGGGAGTCTACCGGGAATACTACGGAGAGAAAGGCATTTTTGAAAACAGGGTATACGAAGGGATCCCGGAGCTTCTGGAGGGCTTAAAAGAGGCGGGGTGCCGCCTTCTGGTGGCGACTTCCAAACCGGAATTTTTTGCGGAAAAGATACTGCGGCATTATGATCTTGAAAAATATTTTCTATTTACCGCAGGCTCGACGATGGAGAAAACGCGGACCAGAAAATCCGAAGTCATCCGCTACGCGCTGACGTCCTGCGGGATAAAAGCCGATGATGCGGTGGTCATGGTCGGCGACCGGGAGCACGACATCATCGGGGCGAAGGAGGCCGGGCTTTCGTCGATCGGCGTTCTGTTTGGATACGGGACGCGCGAAGAACTCGAACAGGCGGGTGCGGATCATATTGCCGCCGATACAAAGGAAATCCGGGCGATCATCACTGACGGAGTAAAGCTGACGGAGTAAATGCGTAAAAATCTTGAAACTTTTTTCCGGTTATACTATAATTGGAAAAGCAGTTAAAAACAGGAGGAAATACATTATGAAAGTAACGATTTCAGACAATATCCGCTATATTGGTGTAGACGATAAGACGCTGGATCTGTTTGAGAGCCAGTATGTCGTTCCAAACGGCGTGTCGTACAATTCCTATCTGATCCTGGATGAGAAGACCGCGCTTATGGATACGGTCGATGCCAGGAAAACGGAAGAATGGGAAGCAAATCTGAAGGAAGCGCTTGCCGGAAGAGCACTCGATTATCTGGTGATCTCCCATCTGGAGCCGGATCACGCCGGAAGCATCCAGAGGCTGCTGGAGCTTTATCCGGATGTGAAGCTTGTGGGAAATGCAAAGACGTTTTCGATGCTGCCGCAGTTTTTTGACATCGAACTGGACGGGCGCACGGTAACGGTCAAGGAAGGGGAGAGCCTTTCGCTGGGGGCGCACACCCTCACGTTTTACATGGCTCCGATGGTACACTGGCCGGAAGTTATGGTTACTTATGAAAGCAGCGAGAAGATCCTCTTTTCCGCGGACGGCTTCGGAAAATTCGGAGCGCTGGACACAGAGGAAGACTGGGCCTGCGAAGCCAGAAGATATTATTTCAACATTGTCGGGAAATACGGCGCTTCCGTACAGGCGCTCCTGAAAAAAGCGGCAGGACTGGACATCGCCATGATCTGTCCGCTCCACGGACCGATCTTAAAAGAGAACCTTGCATATCATATCGGCTTGTATGATACCTGGAGCAGCTACCGCCCGGAAAACAGCGGCGTGCTGATCGCTTATGCGTCGATCCACGGCAATACCGGAAAAGCCGCGGAGAAACTGGCGGAGATCCTGCGCCAGAAAGGCGTGGAGAAAGTCGTTGTCAGCGACCTTGCCAGAGAAGACATGGCGGAAGTCATCGAAGACGCGTTCCGTTATGACCGCATGATCGTGGCAGGAGCCAGCTATGACGGCGGCGTTTTCCCGTGCATGCAGGATTTTTTGAACCATCTTGTTTCCAAAGCGTACCAGAACCGCAAGGTGGGGATCCTGGAGAACGGCTCCTGGGGACCGACTGCGGGAAGAACGATGAAAGCGGTTCTCGAAACCATGAAAAACGTAACGATCGCAGAGCCGATGGTTACGATCCGTTCCACCTTAAAGGAGGAAAATATGGCGGATCTCGAAGCGCTCGCGGATGCTATGCTCGCATAGGCTCCGTGCGCATGGATGCCCGCAGGACAGGTGCAGATGCCGGTCCTGCGGGTGTTTTTTTGTTGTTCAAACAAATGATTGATAAAAAAGACTTGCTGGAGTATAATTATCTTATATGATGGGTGGGAATGATGGCTGTGAAATTTTACGCGGTAAAGAACGGAAGGTCGCCGGGAATCTATCGTTCCTGGGAAGCGTGCCGGAAGATGACGGACGGTTATTCAGGGGCGGTTTTTAAAAGTTTTGCGACGCTGGAAGGCGCGAAACGTTTTCTGGAAATCGGAGAAGAACAACTTCCTTTTTTTGACGATACGGAAGAACCGGCAGAACCGGTAGAATTGGAGAAATCGGAAAAACCGGAAAAACCGGCGGAATTGGAAAAATCGAAAAGATCGGAAAGACCGGAAAAGCCGACGAGATCCGTTCCACGTGTAAGCGGCGATCTGCCGGAGAATTATGCGTTTGTGGACGGCTCCTATAATGCCGCGACGCATACCTATGGATACGGCGGTTTTCTGGTGGCATGCAAAGAGCGCCATATGCTTCAGGGAGCGGGGAACGATGCGGATATGGCGGCCATGCGCAATGTCGCGGGAGAGATCCTCGGCAGCATGGCGGCGATGGAGAAGGCGCTTGCGTGCAGGATCAGGGAACTTACCATTTTTTATGACTATCTGGGAATCGAGATGTGGGCGACCGGCGCATGGAAGCGGAATAAGAAAGGAACCGCCGCTTACTATGAATATGTCCGTTCGATCCGTCCGGAACTGGAAGTCCATTTTGTGAAGGTGAAAGGCCATTCCGGCGTGGAAGGGAACGAAGAAGCGGACCGGCTGGCAAAAGAAGCGGTAGGAATTACAGGATAAAGCGGGGATTGTTATGTTTGAGGAAGCGATTACAATTTATGCGGCTATCGCCGTAGTGCTGGTTGTTTTCTGGGTGCTGGCAAACAGGGAGAAAGACGAGAAAGGAAAGGTGATCCGGCGGCAGCTGGCGCTGGTGGTCCTGATCGATCTTGTCTGTATGATCGTCTGGTTTTTAAAGAATCCTACAGCAGAGTACATCGTCAATTCGCTGATCCAGATCATGGCGGACTGGATTCTCTATTATTTTCTGGTATTTGCCTGCATGTATGCAAATTCCGAACTGCTGGCGGATAAAAATAAGCGTCAGCCTCTGATCTTTGTTCTGTGCGTGGATAACTTTTTTATCCTGCTGACGAAGCTGATGCCTCAGTGGTTTATCATCCATATGATCATCTGCCTGATCCCGGCGGCAATTCTGGTAGCGATGATGTTCCACAAGGCGCTGCGCATCCCGCGGGTGTACCGTCTGCGCTATCTGGCGATCAGCGGTATTTTTGCGGTTTCGAGTGTGGCGTATGCCTATTTCTCGTTTGCACGGAGAGGATACATGAATTTTTCACTGGTATGCTTCCTCGCGGTGGGAATCTCCATTTATTTTCTTACATATTATTATGCGCCGCGTCTGCGTTCCCGCAAAATGAAAAATTTTGTGATCAACAATATGGCGAATCCGGTCGTCATGTTTGATTTTGACGATGTGATCCAGGTGTACAATCAGGCGGCGGTCGAGATCTTAAATGTGCAGCCGGGAATGAAGCTGAGCGAATTTGTCAAAGACAGCAACCTGAAATACATTCTTACCGAGGAACGCCGCAGGCAGGGGAAAACAAAGGAGTTTACGATTGCGCTGCAGATCGGTTCGCGGTATTATCTGGTCACGGGGCAGGAGCGCTGGGATCAGAAAAACCGGTTTATCGGCGTGTTCCTGATCTATAACGATATTTCCGATCAGGAGAACATGAAGAACGAAGCGACCTGGCTTGCCACCCACGATGCGCTGACGGGAATGTGGAACCGGGATTACTTCTTTGAAGCGGTGAATAAGGAGATCCGCGAGAATCCGGATGTGGAATTTTTGATGATCGCCTCCGATATTTACCAGTTTAAGATCTTCAATGATGTCCTTGGAAAAAAGGTCGGAGACGAGCTGCTGTGCGCGTTTGCAAAAGGTTTTCAGGAAAAAGCGCGTCCGTTATGGGAACTGGCGCGGATTTCGGGCGACCGTTTTGCCCTTTTGATCCCGAAGCGGGATTTTGAAGAGAAGCGTTTTCTGGATTTCTGCCATCAGCTGCAGATGCGCAAGGAGTATACGCTGAATATCCATAATTATTTCGGCATTTATCATATCACTGACCGCAGCCTCCGCGCGGAGCAGATGTATGACCGGGCTTATATGGTGGTTGAATCCATCAAAGGCAGCATGACGAAGGAAATCGCCTACTATGACGAGGAACTCCGGAAAAACCGGATCGATGCGACGTTAAACGCGGACGAACTGGAACTGGCGATGAGGGAGAACCAGTTCATGATCTATCTGCAGCCGCAGATCGATCCGGTCAATGGAAAAGTGGTAGGGAGCGAGGCGCTGGTGCGCTGGAAGAGCCCGAAACGCGGCATGGTTTCGCCGGGAGAATTTATTCCGCTGTTTGAACAGAACGACATGATCGCGGAACTGGATTATCTGGTCTGGGAGCTGGCCTGCAAGCAGTTAAACAAATGGAAGAAGGAAGGGAAGGGCGACCGCTCGATCTCGATCAATATATCGCCGAAGGATTTCTACCTGTCGGATCTGTATGAGAATATTACGAAGCTGGTCGATAAATATGAGATCGATCCGGCCAAGCTGAAACTGGAGATCACGGAAAGCGCCTTCGTGCTGGATGTGCAGGAGCAGATGTCGCTCGTCAAGCGTCTGCAGGATAAGGGCTTTTTGATCGAGATCGACGATTTCGGAAGCGGCTATTCATCGCTGAACAGTTTAAAGGATATCAATGTCGATATTTTAAAACTGGATATGAAATTCTTTGAAAAGACCGAGGATATGGAGCGGAGCGAAAAGATCGTAGAGAGCATGGTCAACCTTGCGCATAACCTGAAGATGCCGGTCATCGCGGAAGGCGTCGAGAACCTCGAACAGGTCGAGATGCTGAAACGCGTGGGCTGTCAGGTTATTCAGGGCTTCTATTATTCACGGCCGCTGCCGCTCGATAAGTTTGAGATCTTTATGGAAACGCGTGAATGTGAGGATATGCACATGTTCATCGCAAGTAATTAAATTAAGATATAACATTTAAATACGGTTTTGGGGAGCCGGAGACAACAGGATAAGAGGAAAAGGCGGATACCTGAAGAAAGACCGGGAATTGCTTCTCTGACGGGCAACCGCCGACAGAGGAATTTAAAGTGGGAATATTAAATCTGGAATTAAAGAAATACGTGGACAACAGCTATGACATCGAGATCGGATACCATCTGACGGGCAAATTTGTCGAGGATCTGGAGACGGGGCTCGTCGGAACCATCCACAAATTTGCGGTGATCACGGACAGCAACGTCCGGGATCTCTATGCGAAACCGCTCTGCGAGCGTTTATTGCAGGTGGGCTTTCAGGTCGATCTGTTTGTTTTTTCCGCAGGGGAGGCAAGCAAGACGCGCGAGACGAAAGCGCTGATCGAAGATGCGATGCTGGAGAAAGGATACCGCCGGGACTGCTGCATTATTGCGGTTGGAGGCGGCGTGGTGACGGATCTGGCCGGATTTGTGGCGGGAACTTATGGAAGGGGCGTTCCGTTTATCAATTATGCGACGACGCTTCTGGCGGCGGCGGATGCTTCGGTGGGCGGAAAGACGGCGGTGGATACGCCGCTTGCCACGAACCTGATCGGGATGTTTTACCAGCCGCTGAAAGTCTATATCGATATCGCGGCATGGCAGACTCTGCCGCAGCGCCAGATGGCAAGCGGAATGGCGGAGACGATCAAGCACGCCTGTCTGGCGAGTCTGGATATGTTCGAATTTTTGGAAGAAAACATGGAGGATATCCTTGGGTTTAAGAAATTTGCCTGTGAGTATATCGCGGAAAATAACTGCCGGATCAAATACGAGGTTGTGATGAAGGACGAGCGGGAGAACGGGCTGCGGGAGATCCTGAATCTGGGGCATACCGTAGGACGCGCGATCGAAACGGTCAGCCGATACCGTCTTCTGCATGGCGAAGCGCTGGCGATTGGAATGGCCGCGCAGGTGCAGCTTTCCGCACGGCTCGGCTTCATGTCGGAGGAAGAAGCGGAGCGCGTGATCGCACTTTACAACCGGGCGGGGCTTTCCACGGATATTCCGTCTTATATCGACCGGGAAGCGCTCGTGAAGAAGCTCTACACCGACAAAAAGGTTCGGGACGGGAAACTGCGTTTCGTATTGCAGAAAGGGATCGGCGATGTCGTGGAATTTTCTCCGGGCGTATATGCACGTCCGGTTGAGGAGGAACTTGCAAGGGAGATCATTATGGAGTTGTAGGGGCTTGTTTTCGGGCGCATCTGCGCCCGGTCGAGGAGGAACTTGCAAGGGAGATCATTATGGAGTTATAGGGGCTTGTTTTCGGGCGCATCTATGCCGAGCCGAAGAACGGGCTGCTGAGTGAGATCATGATGGAACGATAGAGATTCTTATTATATGAGAATCAGTTCCCTTCGACATTCGTGTTTTGGAACATTTTTAGAAGCAGAAGCGGAGGCGGCCAGACGGCGGTACAGTTCCGCGGCTTCCACGTCTTTCTGGAAAACAGCATAAGCCTCTTTCGAGAGAAGCAAAGGAGCGTCGGCCGGCTTGGTGATCAGCGGCACGGACGCTTCTTTTTTGATGGCGGCAAGCAGACTGCCGGAGGAGCGCCGGAAACCGAGGACGCGCAGATACGGGACGAAGTCCGCTTTCCGGGCAAGCGCATAGTCCTCTTTGGTATGGTGGAGCAGGATATGGAGCAGCGTGCGGCTGATGCGCGTATAGGTGAGATCACGCGTTTTTAACAGGCTGCAGAACTGGGAAAAATTCCGGTATTCTTCCATATGATTTTGGATCCGGTGGGAAAGCTCCGTGCTGCAGTCGGCATATCTGCTGAGATCATGGGCGGAGCCGCTTTCCCCGCAGAGTTCCCAGAGACGGTATCCCAGAGCCGGGGAAAGCGAGCCGCCGTCTAACAGGGCGCAGTTTTCCCAGTATTCCTCCAGAATCCGGTACGCGGCCTGCGGCATGGAGGAGGCGGCAGAACACGTATCAGAGCGCGCCGCGGAGGACGCGGCGACAGAACACGTATCAGAGCGCGCCGCGGAGGACGCGGCGACAGAACACGTATCAGAGCGCGCCGCGGAAGACGTGTCGGCAAAACACCTATCGGAGCGCGCCGCGGAGGACGCATCGACAGAACCTATATCGGAGCGCGCCGCGGAGGACGCATCGACAGAACCTATATCGGAGCGCATCTCGGAGGACGCGTTGGCAGAACCTGCATCGGAGCGCGCCGCGGAAGACGCGTTGGCAGAACCTGTATCGGAGCGCGCTCCGGAAAGCGCGTCGGCAGCCGCCGCATCGGCAAGAAGACTCTGCCGGATCGCGGAAGCGGAAGCAAACGGACCATCGGAGCTTGTATCATGATAGCCGCTGCCGATCCGTTGGATCGGAACGGATGCGATCCGGAAGCCGTCCGTTTTCCGGCGAAGGAGCAGCGCTTTTTCATATTCGACCGCAAGGATATTGTTCGGAGCGGAAAGGAGCGTATCCAGCGTATCCGCGGGAAGTTCCGGAAGCAGGGCAGAAAGCGCGGCTGCCCTTGCGGCCGGAAAAGAAAGTCCTTCTTTCTGGAGACGGCGCAGCCGGCGGCGGTAAGCGTCCGGCTCCCGAAGGAGCAGGCGGGCCAGGCAGGCAAGCAGCGGCTGTTCGTTTTCGCTGCATTCGGTTCCGTATCCGAGCGCGGAAACAACGCCGGTTTTGGCCAGAAGCGTCACGCCGGCCGCGGCAAAATACTCGGCGGAGGCGCAGGACCAGAGCGCCGGGATCTCCAGCACGAGATCCGCGCCGCAGGATAGCGCCATCTGCGCCCGCGCATATTTATCGATCATGGCGGGAACGCCGCGCTGGAGAAAGCTGCCGCCTAATGCGACGATGATATGATCCGCGCCGGTTTTTCGGCGGAGCGTATTCAGATGGTATTCGTGTCCGTTGTGGAACGGATCGTATTCTGCGATAATGCCTGCGACCAGCATGGTGGTTCCTCCGTGTTTCCTTCTTTTATGATAGGGCTGCGCACGATCTGCCTGTGTTTTTTGTTCCTTCTGCGGATGAAGGCAGATCGGCGCTGGTATGTTGTTCCCGTTCGCTGATCCAGTGAACGGGAATCTATTGTCGTTATTGTTCGTTGGTCAGCTAGTAAACAACTTATCGTCATTCGTCATTATAGCATAGCCGTTCTTTATTTTTCTACTTGTGTGCCCGCAAAAATAAGTTTATAATAACAGCATGTGCATTCGTGCAGAGATTTTAAGTAAGAGGAGAAGAAAAATGAACGTATTAGTAATCAACTGCGGAAGTTCCTCACTCAAATACCAGCTGATCAATTCGGACAGTGAGGAAGTGCTGGCAAAGGGGCTTTGCGAGCGGATCGGGATTGATGGGAGACTGGTTTATCAGAAAGCGGGACTGGACAAGGAGATCACGGAGGCTTCGATGCCGACGCATAAACAGGCCATTCAGATGGTATTGGACGCACTGGTGAATGATAAGACGGGAGCGATCAAAGATCTGTCCGGGATTGATGCGGTCGGACACCGCGTGGTTCACGGCGGAGAGAAATTTGCGGCTTCCACGCTTCTGACGGAAGAGGTTCTTGCGGCGATCGAGGAATGCAACGATCTGGCACCGCTCCACAATCCGGCCAATCTGATCGGGATCCGCGCCTGCCGGGAACTGATGCCGGATGTTCCGATGGCGGGGGTATTCGACACCGCTTTTCATCAGACGATGCCGGAAGTGGCGTATATGTACGGGCTTCCGTATGAATATTATGAGAAATACAAAGTGCGCCGGTACGGCTTCCACGGTACCAGCCACAGTTTTGTATCGAAGCGGGCGGCTGAGCTGGCGGGAAAACCGTATGAGGATTTAAAGATCATCGTCTGCCATCTGGGGAACGGAGCCAGCGTTTGCGCGGTAGATCACGGAAAATCTGTCGATACCTCGATGGGCCTGACTCCGCTGGAAGGGCTTATCATGGGAACGCGTTCGGGCGATGTCGATCCTTCCATTCTGGAATTTATCGCGCAGAAAGAGAATCTAAGCCTTTCGGAAGTCATGGATGTTTTAAATAAGAAGTCCGGGGTTGCCGGGATGTCCGGCGTATCGAGCGATTTCCGCGATCTGGAAGCGGCAATGAACGAAGGAAATGAGCGGGCAAAGCTTGCGCAGGAGGCGTTTGCTTACCGCGTGGTCAAATACATCGGAGCATATGCGGCGGCGATGAACGGCGTGGACGTCATCGCGTTTACGGCGGGCGTCGGGGAGAATAACGACTGGATCCGCGCAAAGATCCTTGCGAATTTCGGGTATCTGGGAATCCATCTGGATGAAGAGGCCAACCGCAGTGCGAGGGGGATCGATCAGGTGATCTCTACGCCGGATTCCAAAGTGCTCTGCCTTGCGGTGCCGACGAATGAGGAACTTGCGATCTGCCGGGAGACGGTAGCGCTGGTCGGGTAGCAGGTTTGGTGCTGCTGTTTCGTTGGCGCTGCTATCGTGAGATGTTATTCGCAAAAAAGAGTTGACAAATAGGTATGGCCTATGTATAATTGTTTAGGTGTGAATGGGAGAAGACTGTGATCATCGATATTTCAGAAGTTTTACAGACAGAAGGAAAAGAGATAACGGAAGAGGTTACGCTTGCGATGACTTCTTTTGCGTCGCGGTTAGGAGATTTCCCGATTCAGGCAGACGCGCCGTTTCTGCTGACGATCGCCAACGAGGGGAACAGGAGGCTGCTGCTCCGGGGGCATGTGGAATTGGAGGCGGAGATTGCGTGCGCAAGGTGTCTGGAAGAAGTTCCGACATCGATCCGTTTCGACATTGATAAGGAGCTTGTGATCAGGGACGGCTCTGCATTCGATGAAGAGATGGAACAGACCGATTACCTGATTGGATTTGAATTAGATGCAGATAAGCTTGTCTGCGCCGAAATTTTGGTGAACTGGCCGATGAAAGTTCTGTGCAGGGAAGACTGCAAAGGAATCTGCCGGGTTTGTGGGATCAACTTAAACCATGGAACCTGCAGCTGCCAGAAGACAGAGCCGGATCCAAGAATGGCAGCAATCCAGGATATATTTCAAAAGTTTAAGGAGCTTCCTGTATAATTCAAATATAGGGAATTCCAAGGAAGGTGGTTGATAAAAAGATACCTCAGAGTAAA
>CANQDS010000067.1 GCA_947593655.1 uncultured Lachnospiraceae bacterium
CATGGGGACGACGGAGACAAGAAGAAAAAGAAGAAAAAAAAAGCCGCGGCGGTAAAGCGGAAGAGCGCGTAACGGGAAAGGGGAAGAAACATGCAGTCAGTATCACTTGGACAAGTTAAAGAACAAGGTTATACCATGAAAGAATCCCTCCGCGCGCTGAAGACGAATCTGCAGTTCTGCGGAGACGATGTAAAGACGATTTTGATCACCAGTTCGATCCCGAACGAGGGGAAGAGCACGGTTTCCATGGACTTGGCGCGTTCCCTGACCGAGTCGGGGAAGCGGGTGCTTCTGGTGGATACCGATATGAGAAAATCCGTATTGGTGGCCCGGCTCCGTGCAAAGAGCACGGGCGGCGGAGAAATCCACGGATTGTCCCACTATCTTTCCGGGCAGCGGAAGCTGGATGAAGTGCTGTATGCAACGGATATCCCGAAGCTTTTTATCATCTTTGCGGGACCGTCCGTGCCGAATCCGACGGAGATTCTGGAAAAGAAATATTTCGGCGAGCTGATCCGTTTCGGGAAAGAACATTTTGACTATATCCTTTTAGACTGTGCGCCGATCGGGGCAGCTATCGATGCGGCCGTGATCGCGAAGCACTGTGACGGTGCGATCGTGGTGATCGCGCAGGGAATGGCGGGCGCGCGGATGATCAACAGCGTAAAGAAGCAGCTGGAAGCGTCCGGAGTCCGGATATTAGGCGCTGTTTTAAATAAAGTGAAGATGAAGAAGAGCGGTTACGGCTACGGGAAATACTACGGAAGCTATTACGGCGGTTACTATGGAAGCTATTACGGCGATTATTACAATAAAGATGATGACGGAGTTGAAGAGGGCGTAGGATGAAACCGCAGAAAAGCGCAGTCCAGCTATTGATCGTGCTGGAAGTTATTGCACTCATCGCGGCGCTTATATTCGGCATTTTGCATGGAGGCAGGGCCGCAGTACAATCAAATAATTATGTGCCTTCTGCCCCGCAGGATAATCTGATCAATACAGGGACGGAAGGAACGGAAGAAGACCAGACGGTCATCGTGCAGAATACATTGGAGCCGGTTGTTTTTTCCGAAGAAGTTGCGGCGAAACTGGAATCCATGACGCTGGAAGAGAAAGTTGCGCAGATGTTTTTTATCACGCCGGAGGCTTTGACGCACAACGATGTGGTAAGCGTGGCGGGAAACGGCACAAGGGATGCATTAGACACCTATCCGGTGGGCGGCCTTATATATTCAGCTAAGAATTTTCAGGGGCAGCAGCAGACGCGTTCCATGTTGTCCGGAGTACAGGGATATATCAATGACCGGATCGGTCTGCAGATGTTTTTAGGAATTGAGGAAACGGGCGGCGAAGAACATTCTCCGCTGGCATCGTCCAATGCGTTTCCGGTGCAGGCATCTCCGGCAGAACTGGCGGAGAGCGGCGATATCGAAGGCGCGGTTCAGGCGGCGGATGCGATCGGCCGGTATCTGGCAGAACAGGGATTTAATCTGAATTTTGCACCGTCGGCGGAGCTGGCGGACGGAACCGGTGCGGATGATTCGGCCTATGGATCGGACGCCTCGCTGGCAGCGCAGATGGTAGAAGGCAGCATTAATGCTTATCATACAAACAATATTGCAACTGCAGCGGGATCTTTTCCGGGGAACGGCGATGGAACCGGCGACGATCTGCAGCCGTTTGAGGCGGCGGTTCGGAATAACAGCGATTTTATCGTGCTGGGAAATAACGCCTGTGAAGCGATCACCGGCGACGCTGCAAAACCATGCTCCCTTTCGGGGAATGCGGTTTATTATCTGAGAAACGATCTGGGGTATCAGGGCATTCTGATCACGGATAATTTATCGGAAGCTGCGATCACGGAAAATTTTTCCTCCGCGGAAGCAGCAGTTGAGGCTGTAAAAGCCGGCGTAAATATGTTATACTGTCCACAGGATTTTGAAGAAGCTTATTCAGCTATCATTGATGCCGTGGAAAACGGCGAAATTGACGCGGAAACCATTGATCAGGCCGCAGGCTATATTCTGACGCAGAAGCTTGCAATGCCGAATGGAGGTCAGGAATAAATTCATGAGAGCAGGAGCACAGAGAAATGCGGAGAGGAAAAACCGAATACCACTTTTGATACTGGTTGTTGTTCTGGCAGCTGTGCTTATTATGGTTATCGTGCTTGCAATCCGTCAGAACCGCGCGTCCGCGCAGGGCAAGGTGACGGAAACCACCGAGAGCGGCGTGCAGGAGAAGTGGCAGGAGGGTATCGTCAGTTATAACGGGAAACAGTACCGTTTCAACCGGAATATCCATACTTATCTCCTGATGGGAATTGATAAGGAAGGGCCGGTGGAGAAAGCTGAGGATGGTCTGGACGGCGGACAGTCGGATGCGATGTTTCTGATTGTAACAAATTCGGAAGATGAAACGATTTCCATTATTTCCATTAACCGGAATACGATGACGGATGTAGATCTTTATACTACGACGGGAAAGAAAATGGGAACAGAAAAGCGGCAGATTTGCCTGCAGCATGGATTTGGCGACGGGATGCAGTTAAGCTGCTCCCGGACGGTGGATACGGTATCCCATCTGTTCTATGAACTTCCGATCGACGGATATGTGTCGATCAATCTGGACGCGATTCCGATCATGAACGATGCGATCGGAGGAACGACTGTTACGGTGCTTCATGATCTTTCTTATCCCGACAAAGGGGTTGACCTGCACGAGGGAGAAGTGGTAACATTAAATGGTACAGAAGCGTATTATTATCTCCGTGGAAGAGATACGGAGGAGTTTGACAGTGCAACTTACCGGCTGCGCCGTCAGGAGCAGTTTATTACATCCTTTACCGCGAAGCTGAAGGAAGAAGCTTCCGGAAGCACTTCAAAGGTGATCAGCATCTACGATTCGATTTCCGATTATCTGGTGACGAATGTCGATTTTGTGGATCTGATCACAGAGCTGATGAATTATGAGTATGACGACAGCCAGATGTATACCGTGCCGGGAGAAACGGTTGAAGGCGGAAGTTATGAAGAATACTATGTTGATGAAGATGCATTTTATGATTTAATCATTCAAGTGTTTTATGATGAAGTTTCTCCGGAATAATTGATAATGGTATCTCGTCGGCTTCTGCTTGCAGGGTTCGGCTTGATATATAAACCACATGGAAAAAATTACGAAAGGAGGATGATAACAATGAAGAAGAAACTTGTAGGTATTATTTCAGCGATGATGGTTCTGGCTATGGGTACAACAGTATTTGCAGATCCGTCGAGAGAGTTAGGCGGCGGAGAAGCAAGTGGTGCAACTGTAGAGTCTTATACTGCAGCATTCGAGACTCCTGCAGCGGCAGAAGCTGCTATTACAGCTCTGGATAATTCTGTTGGAGCAGATAATGTTACTGCAGTTGTAAGCTTTACCAAACCGACCAAGAAGTTGGATAATGGTAATTATGAAATTACCTATACCAACACGCAGTTTAAGTCTGGAGAGGCATATGATGTCCTGCATTATGTAAAGGGTGCATGGGTAGTTATTGCTAAAGGCGTTGCTGTTAGCAATGGATCAGTTACGTTCCAGACAGATAGCTGCTCTCCATTTGCATTTGTAAAGAGCGGTGCTGCTTCAACAGTTAAGACTGACGATAAGCTCGTAGGTGCAAATACTTCTCCGAAGACTGGTTCCGCACTTCCTATTTTACCAGTTTTGGCAATTGCTTGCTTAGCAGGCGTTGTTGTTTGCGGAAAGAAAGTTAAATTTAACGCTTAATCTTGAATTTATCTTTTTAAAAGATAGCTTCAAAAAATTGTATCATCTATTATGATCATGTGGTTGAAAGGACCGGGGATTTGCATCAGCGGTTCCCCGGTTACCTTTTTGATATGAAAAATTAAATTTTTTCATACCAAAAAGGTAACTGACTGTCCATAAGCCGAAAAATGAAATTAAGAAAGGATGCGTGTAGTTTGGATAAGCAGCTTAAGCCGAAGAAAAGACCAGGTAAACTTTTATATATTCTCTTGACAGTATGTTTTGCAGTTGCTTTTTTGGTTATTGTAGGAATCATTATTCATAATCAGAGAACACAGAATAATGCGGAGAAGAAGTTTGAGGATTTAGCGAAAGGTACGACAGAGAATAATGCTACCGAAGCCGTGACGGAGGAAACAGAAACCGAAGAGCCGGATATTTTGGAGCAGCTGGGAATTGAAGTGCCGGAGAAGAATCTGGATTGGGATGCAATTTATGCGGAAAATGAAGACGTTTATGCATGGCTTTATATTCCAAATACCAATGTTGATTATCCGGTTTTACAACATCCGTCTGATAATGTTTTTTATTTGTATCATAATCTTGATGGAAGCTCAGGGTATCCGGGATGTATTTATACCGAGAATTTTAACAGTAAGGATTTTATGGATCGGAATACGCTGATTTACGGTCATAACATGGGAAACGGAACCATGTTCCGTACCCTGCATTATTTTGAGGATCCGACGTTTTTTGAGGAAAATCGTTATGCGTTTATTTATATGCCGGATGGTGAAGTATATGTATATGATATTTTTGCGGCATATGAATTTGATGACCGTCACATTATGCGTTCCTTTGATTTTAGTACAGATGAAGGTTATCAAAACTATTTGAATGTTGTTGCTGATGCCCGCAAAGGTGCTGGTAATTTTAGAGAGGGTGTGGAAGTGACGACTGATCAGCATATGATTACGATGAGTACCTGTGTGGATGGAAATCGTGATACCGTTCGTTATTTGGTGCAGGGAGTTTTAGTGAATGATCCGACGCTGGAGAATCAGACGGCGGATGAGGAGTAGGTGCGGGAGAGTTAAGCATATGGTTTAGGTTTTGATAGATTTGCGGAACAATAAGGGAAGGGAAGGATAGCGGATTATGTTTCGGCTTCCGGTTCCTTTCCCATAATTTGAAAGATTTTATTTTGTTTTTTTAAAATTTTGGTTTTTGATTTTATTTTTATTTTAGATAAATGATTTGGGAATCAAATAAATCCTTTGAAAAAAGGTTTTTATTTTTTAAATTCTAAAAAATGATTTATACTTTTTCTTGGATATAAAATGTTAGTTTGCTAACGTTTTATCAGAGGGAATATTAGCACAACAGGAAGTTATCAATATTCTAAAAGGTGATAGGAGAATAGGAAACCTAGAAAGGTAGAGATGGCTTTTTAACCACAAATTTTCCCAAACTGAAATCGTCGCACCGCCGCGTTTCGGTAAAAGAAATGTTACAAGGAAATTGCCGAATCTGTCTGAATGAAGACAGGGTGGCGAAGCTATGTCTGTCGCGCGAATCTTTCAGATGGAAGGGAGGGAGCCAATGATGGGGCAGAGCAGATGGTATGTTCTACAAGTGCGTACTGGAACAGAGGAGAATATCCGGATCCAGTGCGAGAAAAACATTCCGACTACGGTGTTGGAATGTTGTTTTATTCCTTATTATAAAGAACAACGAAACATCCGGGGAATATGGACAACGCAGCAGAAGCGCCTGTTTCCTGGATATCTTTTTGCTATTACAACGAATGTCGATGCTTTGCATCTGCACTTGAAGAAGGTGACCGGCCTTTCAAAGATTCTTGGTACTGGTCGGGAAATTGTTCCGTTGAGGAAGGATGAGATTCAGTTTCTTCAGGAGTTTGGCGGTGACGAACAGATCGTAGAGATGTCGCAGGGCATTATTGAAAATGAGAAAATCATCGTGCAGTATGGACCGCTAAAGGGGAAAGAAGGTTATATTCGGAGAATCGATCGACATAAGAGAAAGGCATATCTGGAATTGGAACTGTTCGGGAGAATGCAGAGGATACAGGTGGGCTTGGAGGTTGTGGCGAAATCTTAAGTATTGTTTGGAAGAGAGGAAATAGAATGAATATCAAAGAACAGTCTGTTAAATTGGACCTGGGAGATGAAACGGTCGATTTTATGGTCGAACGAAAAACAAAAGAAGAAAATATTGCAGCGGCTATAAAAGTAGCGATTAATACACTGCTTGAAACGAGCGGTAAAAATATATCTCATTCGGATATTGTTATTCCATTCAGAAGAAAAGAGGAGCGTGCAGAAAGTTTTGAGGGCGTTAAAACAAAGTTCGTATACGAATTTTTCAAACGCTTTTTCGATATCCTGCTTTCAGCGATTGCGAGTATCGTAATTTTGATTCCGGTATTGATAATAGCTGTAATCATCATGATAAAAGATCCCGGAAATCCGTTTTACATACAAACCCGCGTTGGAAAGAATCACAAGACAATCAAGATACTGAAGCTGCGGTCAATGAAAATAGGGGCTGACAGGCTTGCAGATATGCTTATGCCAGAGCAGTTAGAGGAATACAAGCGGGAATATAAGCTGCGTGACGATCCGCGCCTGATCGGTTGGAAGAAACCAGGCGACGGAAGCAAATGCTTTGGAGCAAGAATTCGGCAATTAAGCCTTGATGAGGTTTTGCAAATACCTTATAACATTTTGATAAAAAATGATCTGCGGTTAGTTGGACCCAGACCTATTTTGGAGGATGAGCTTCGGGAAAACTATACGCCTGAACAACAGGAACTTTTGCTTTCGGTGAAACCGGGATTAACCGGATACTGGCAGGCGTACGCAAGGAACGATGCCACATATGTGGACGGAAAGCGGCAGCAGATGGAACTTTGGTATGTACAGAATCGGTCGTTGTGGGTGGATGTAAAGATAATCTTTGCAACCGTTGCGGCTGTTTTAAGAAAGAGCGGGGTATAAAATTCTAATGAGCAATTGTTTTGCAATATGATTTTTATTCAATAAATTGGAGGCGTTATCGTGACGAAAATCGGGTTTGTTATCTTGGCTTGGAATTCCGAGAACTGCATATATAGTTGTCTGGCGTCTATTTTTTCTTTGGACGGCGATAGACTGTGTGGAAAAATCATTGTCATTGATAACGGTTCTGCTGATCAGACAGCAGGACAAATTGATAAAGTTATCGCTGATTATAATTGCCAAAGCGAATTTACCTGTGAAGTACATAAACTTGATCGAAATTACGGAACGACAATCAGCAGAAATATCGGCCTAAAACGTCTGATAGATGAAGATATAGATTATATTTGTATTCTTGATTCTGATACGGTTGTGAACACAGATGCGATTTTGACATTGACGAACGTGCTTGATAAGGATCGCACAGTCGGGATCATCGGACCACGTATGAAAGATAAAAATTCTGTCTACCAGCATTCTGGACGGAATCTGCCTACGCTGACGGAAAAGCTTTACAAAGTCTTGCCAGTGAGAGCCCTCCGGGAAAAGGGCGTCCACATGGAAGGTTCTATATTAGAGAGCGGGAACGGATACGTTACTGTCGGATACTTGATGTCAGCTTGCTGGATGATGCGGAAGGAATTGCTGACTGAAATCGGACTACTTGACGAAAAAATTTTCTATGCACCGGAGGATGTGGACTACTGCATCCGTTGTCAGAAAGCCGGATACAGCGTTCGATACTGTTATGATGCGGAGATTATTCATGAATGGCAGCGCCTGTCCCGCAAGAAGCTATTCAGCAAACACAATTATGAGCATATTAAAGGGCTTGCATATCTGTTTTGGAAACACCGTTATATGGTTAGTGCAGTGAAGCTGGAACGCGAATTTGCAAATAAGAAAGCTGAAAATAAAAGGAAAGCGACGGAAAATATTACGATATGAAAGTGTATTTTGTGAATCCTCCGTTTAAAGCGGAGTACGGAAAGTTTTCAAGGGAAAACAGAAGTCCTGCAGTTACGCGGAGCGGAACATTATATTATCCTCTGTGGCTGATCTATGCTGCCGCAGTCTGTGAAAAAGACGGATTTGATATTCGGTTTCTGGATGCTCCGGCGACTCCGCTTAATGAAGCGCAGTCAATGGAAATCATTGCCAAAGAAGGAAAGGAAGCAAAGCTTTTTGTGATCAGCACCAGCACACCTTCTATTTACAGTGACGTCGCATTTGCGGAGAAAATCAGAGCGATTTATACGGATTCTTTTATTCTGCTTGTTGGTACTCATCCGTCCGCGCTGCCGGAAGAAACGCTGCGGTTGAGTGAAAAAGTCAACGCTGTGGCGCGAAAAGAATTTGACTATATCGCCCGTGATATTGCGCGTGCTTTGAGGGACGGCAGTGATCCGTTGGACGTAAATGGTATTACATACTGGAAAAACGGCGAGGTTCAGGCTAATCCGGATATGGAATACATTACAAATCTTGACGAAATCCCTTTTGCGGCGCAGTTTATAAAAGAACACTTGAATCACAAAGATTATTTCTTTGCCGCATCGGCTTATCCTGAAATTCAGATTTTCACGGGACGCGGTTGTATGGCAAGATGCAATTTCTGCGTTTATCCGCAGACAATGCATGGACATCAGTACCGCCTGAGAACGCCCGAAAATGTTGTTGCTGAGTTTCAGTACATAGCTGATCATTTCCCGGATGTAAAGGAAGTTGTTATTGAGGATGACACCTTTACGGCAAAAAAAGACAGGGTCATAGAAATCTGCAAGCTGCTTGTTGAGAAAGGACTGAACAAGCGGATCAAATGGTTGTGCAACGCGAGAGTCAATCTCGATCTTGAAACAATGAAGACGATGAAAGCGGCGGGATGTCACCTTATCATTCCCGGAATAGAAAGCGGTTCGCAGCAGATACTCAATAACATTAAAAAGGGAACGACTATTAAACAGATACGGAACTATATAGCGAATGCAAAAAAAGCGAAGCTTATGGTTCATGCCTGCTACATGGTAGGAAATAATGGCGAAACGCGGGAAACGATGGAAGAAACATTTCGGCTTGCACTTAAGCTGAACACTGATACGGCACAGTTTTATCCTCTTTTGCCTTTCCCGGGAACGGAGGCTTATTACTGGGCAAAAACAAACGGGTATATAAAGGGCGGCTATGCCGATTATATCAAGGAAGACGGGACGATAAACTGTGTATTAAAACTTCCAAATCTGTCTTCGGAGGAACTTGTAAAATTCTGCGATGATGCAAGAAAAAGGTATTACCTAAGACCGAGATATATTTTACACAGAATCTGGATGGGCATAAAGAACCCGGAGGATTTGAAGCGAAGTCTTAAGGCGTTTGGGAGTCTTAAGGTTTTTTTGTTTAAGAAAGCAAAGTAGCGGAGAGAGTATTGATTTTAAGAAGACATTAAGGTATGTGCTGAAATTGGTCAGGCACCGCTGCTTAGAAAAATTATATAAAAGTTAGGGGTGCAAAACAAATGAATATTTTGAAGGAAATAAAGCGCATCTATCGTGGAGAAGTTCCATTGTCGGTACTGCTCAAACGAGGTTTGACGATCGGGGAGAATTTTAGTATGCAGTCAAGTGTAACGATTGATCCTTGCCACTGTTGGCTGGTTAAAATCGGAGACAATGTAACATTAGCGCCTCATGTACAAATACTTGCTCATGATGCCAGCACGAAGAGGTGGTTAGGTTACTCCAAAATTGGACGTGTTATTATTGGAAACAATGTTTTTGTTGGTGCAGGAACAATTATTTTTCCTTCAGTATCAATTGGGAATAATGTAATCATTGGTGCGGGGGGGGTAATTACGCATGACCTTCCGGATAACGGAGTATATGTGGGAGCACCGGCAAAGTTTTTATGTTCTACAGATAAATATATCGAAAAAGAAAAGGAATGTATGAAAGTTTCTGTTTGTTACGATGAATCTTATACACTATATGGCGGTGCATCAAGTGAAAAGAAGAATAAAATGATTCAGGATTTGGAGAATCATAGTGGCTTTATTCGATAAACGAGTTTTAAGTGGAGATGTGACGATGACGGATAACAAAATTATCCTTGTGTACGATTTTGCATGTATAAACGGTGGGGCAGCGAAAGTAGCGATTACAGAGGCAGTTGCTTTAGCAGAAAGAGGTTATGATGTAACATTTTTTTCCGGTGTCGGACCCGTGGATGAAAAATTGACAAGTACGGGAGTAAAAGTAGTATGTTTGGAACAAAACGAGTTAAAGGATCAGCTCGGTGGGGTGATAGGCAAGATTAAAGGAGCTGTTCAGGGCTTTTGGAATACATATGCTGAAAAAAAATTTGCAGAGTTATTAAGCTTATATTCACCCAAAGATACGATCGTGCATTTTCATGGATGGTCATTAGCATTGTCTCCGGCATTGTTTTCTGTCACCGCAAAAAGAGGTTTTAAAATAGCGATTACCACACATGATTACGAAGTGGATTGTCCGGTGCGTACATATTTTAATTATCACAAAGGAGAAATGTGTAAATGCACCGCTATGTCATTAAAGTGCATTATTACAAACTGCGATAAAAGAAGTTATGCCCAAAAATTATATAGGATCATTCGTCAGAAAAAACTTATTTCGCTTTTGAGAAAAAACGACGTATCTTTAATATGTCTGGCTGAGTTTAATAAATCAATCATAGAGCGAGATCTTAAGTTTGACTGTAAAAGATACATTGTTCCAAATCTTATTGATGTTCCGCCGAAAGCGGACATCTGTCCGGAAAAGAATGAGTATTATTTGTTTGTGGGCAGATTTAATCCTGAAAAGGGTATTGAGTTGTTCTGTGAGGCTGTTTCAAAAGCTGGAGTAAAAGGCATAGCAATAGGAGATGGTGATCAGATAGAAGAACTCAAAAAGAAATATCCTAATGTTGAATTCTGCGGATGGCTGACAACAGAACAGATGAGACCGTATATCATGAAATCAAGATGTTTGATAGTTCCTTCTTTATGCTATGAAGTAGGACCGCTGACTGTACCCGAGATTCAATGCGCTTACGCTTTGCCATGCATTGTTCCAACCTTGTGTGGCGTAAGGGAAAATATTGAGCATAGCAAAACAGGATATATTTTCAAAAGTGGAGACATAAGCGAATTAGTTAAGAATATAGAAGCGCTAAAAGATGATGCACTTGTACATAATATGCATGAAAACTGTCTTAGGGCATCTTATAAAAGTCAATATGAAGCGTCGAATCATATTAAAACTCTAATTAAATGCTATTTGTCAATTTTAGAGAGCTAGGATACAAACAAATATTTTGGGATTGATTGCATAATGATATATTTCTTTACATTTATTTCCTCAATAGTTTTATGTTATGCCGGAGAAAAATTAGAAAGAGTCAGAAAGTACAGTTCTTTGTCATATTTTTTCTACGGGTTTGCCGTGTTATTGTTAGTTGTTCTTGCTGGATGCAGAGATTACAGTATCGGTACAGATATAAGAATTTATGGGAACCTGATTTTTGATGGCGCAAAAGGCTATTCGAACTTTTCCTATTATCTTAGAGATTATAGCTTACGTGCTGAGCCTCTTTATTTATTATTAAATTTTATAGTCAGTAGACTGACAGATTCTGCACATTGGCTTTATGCTGCAGTAGGTGTGATCATGTATACAGGTTTCTTTGTCGGCCTATATAGATTTCGCGACCGTATTTCGCTTACATATGGCTGGACAATTTTCATTCTTTTGTTTTATGGAATTTCCTGTAATTTAATGAAACAGATGCTTGCCATGTCAATGTTGTTTATGGGCAGCATCCATGCCCTGAATAACACATACGTTCGGTTCCTTCCATATGTTATTCTTGCTGCTTTGTTTCATCAGACATCAATAGTTTTCTCTGCTGCAATTATAGGACTGAGAATCCTTATACCAAAAAAACATAAGAGGTTTTATCAGTTCATTGTCATTATGGGGGCATTTTTTCTGGTTTTTGGATATAGCTATCTTTTACAATGGATAATAGGACACGGAATACTTGCAGCAAAGTATAGTCAATATATTTATCAGTATAATTTTAATATTGCATTCAATCCGATACTTCAGCGCGCATTTCCAATGGTTATGTTCTTTGTCTTTAGCAAAATGAAATACAAGGACGAGGAGGAAATCAGGGTGTTTCTTCAATCTATGATGTATTTAGATTTGATATTAATTGTTATGGGAAATTTAGGAGATTTCCCACTGCAAAGAGTATCGTATTACTGCTCAATTTACAATTTATACACATATTCATTTTTTGTTAAAAGAATCAATTCAGAGCATAATAGAAGAATTGTCGGAGCTTTAATCGTTATTGCACTGACAGGGATTTGGATCTATCAATATGTATATAGGGGAAACGCTGGAATATTTCCATACACATCAGAAGTCCTAGGAATTAAATAGTATATTTTGAGGTATCAGTATGAAGATTCTTTCAATAAGTGTTGCTGCATATAATGCAGAAAAATGGCTTTCTACGTGTCTTGATTCATTTTGCATCCCTGAGGTTATGGAGAGTTTAGATGTAATAATCGTGAACGACGGATCCACTGATGGGACGAGCGAAGTCGCCAATAAATATGTCGTAAATTATCCCGGAACATTCAGATTGATCAATAAAGAAAACGGAGGTCATGGTTCGACCATCAACACATCTATTCCTAAGGCAGTCGGAAAATATTATAAGATTGTAGATGCAGACGATTGGATTGAACATTATGGGCTTATTGATCTTATAAATAAGTTGAAATCCATAGATGCAGATGTAGTTTATTCTCCGTACTATAAAGTGAATGCTGATGACTTCAGGAAAACAAAAGTATTTGACATGGAGAATAACTGTAAATATTACAATCAAATCGTCGGTACAGATGTGCTTGATCCTGTTTTTGAGATACAAATGCATGCATTGACATTCAGAACAGAATTGCTGCAAAAGAATTTTATGGCTATAGACGAGCACTGCTTCTATGTCGATATGGAGTACAATGTCTTTTACTTTAGTTTGGCAAAAAGCATATATATTTCGGATGTCGTGATATATGATTATTTGATTGGAACCAATGAGCAAAGTGTAAATATGGTCAACATGGTGAAACGCCGTGACCAGCATTTGAGAGTCTGTAAACGGCTATTTTTATTCTATGGAAAAGGACAGGGTTACATAGACAGATTGATTGAAAACTGTATAATAAACGAGTATCGCATACTTATTGCAATAGCAGATCCTATCCAGTCAAAAAATGAATTGCTTCAGTTTGAAGCCACATTGAAAGAGTATGACGAAAGGTTATATAAGCGCACAGTCTTAAACGGCCTGAAAAACAAGAAACAAACTGCTATGGTTATTTGGCTGATGAGGTCGCTTCATTTTTTTGGATATAAAGGTGTGCATAGATTGATACAGTTAAAAGGAATATTTTAATGTATTTATTGAGATTTGGAATTTGCATAATAGCAGTCATAAAGTGATAGTTGAGGCTTTAAGGGCAGTATCTCAAAGCTGAGCATCGACAATGACGAAACGAAGATAACTACATCGAAAATATTACGCATTGAGTCTGCAGCCAAATAAATTAAGAAATAAAAAGGAGAATACGATGAGGAGTATTAATAAAATTACGCAAAGCGTAAAAAATCGCGGAATAAAGGGAACTCTTGAGCGCGTGCTTATTGGAAAACGTCGTGAGGAATTCGACACCTTATACTATCTTTTAAATCAAATCACTGATATTACAACGATTCCCCATGTAAAAAATGAAGCTTTGCGTATCATGCAACTCTGTGATACGGAGCTTTTACATATTTTTGACAAACTTTGCATGAAATACAATTTGAGATACTGGCTGGATTCTGGAACACTGTTAGGTGCTATACGTCACAGAGGGTTTATTCCTTGGGATGATGATTTGGATGTTATGATGCCTCGAAAGGATTATGACAAAGTAATTCCGCTTATGAAAGAAGAAATGGAACAATATGGCATTGTTGTCAGGTGGGGGGGATATTTTGATAACATGGGTTATATGGCGAGATTAGCTTTTGCTTATAAGACAGTGGAAACGGGTGTTTGGATGGACATTTTCCCAGCTGATTGCTGCAATTCTGCAGTGCCGGCTGCTGAAATTGAGCCTGTAATACAAAAGAAAATATCGAAATTTCAAAAATATTATTTTTCGCATGAGAAGAAATGTTCTGTACGGCAATTGACAGAAAAAAAGATGGAAATATTCGATGATATCCCAAAAGGAAAATACAAAATATGGTATGGATGTCCCGAGTTTGCCTATGATGGGCATATTGTCATAGATGACAACATATTATTCCCGCTTCAAAAAGCCGATTTTGAAAAATACAGTTTGAATGTTCCTGCAGATCCCGATTGCTACTTATCTAAAATGTACGGAAATAATTACATGGAATATCCTCGGTCAGGATTGCTCCACCATACCGATCCGGATGGAGGACTTGCCCAAGACCGTGCAAAAAAGCATAATGTGGATATGAATAAAGTACTTGAGCATCTTGCTTCAGTATATTCTGCAATATAAGAGAAGAATGCGCTAATTAATTATATAAGCTTGTCATCCGGAGTTGCAGAACAAATGGAATAAAGCATTTTGGGAAAGCGGATACTATGTAGTTATTGTAAGAAATGTGAAAGAGGATGTTATAAGGAAGTACATTTAGGAACAGTCAAAAGAATCTTGAAAGGAAGACAGTGAAAGAACTGCTTTTTAGTGATGGGTGATTTATTTTAATGTATTCTATGAAAAGAGGTTATTGCATGCTGCAAAAAGAAAATTCGTTAAAAAGTCAAGTGAAGACACATGTATTGCTATATGATGCGTTGTTGAAGATAAGATATCATATAAGCCTAAATTCTAAAAAATATATGTACTTTATTCACAGAATTTCAAAAATAGATTCAATATTAGATTATAATTTATTTTACAGTAATATGAGCATTTTAAAGTTGCATCCAGAAGTTACTCTTCCGCGATATGCTAAATATGGTTGGGATACATTGCTATGCTATGGATATTATCAAGAAATAATGAAGTATGCAGGTGCAGATGAAGATAAAATTCCATATATTACAACATTAGAGCATGGTATCAGATTTAGAACTCAATCGTGGAAAGGTTCACACTTTCAGTATAGTATTTGTTGTGCTTGTCAAGGACCAGGAAGGATTTCTGAAGTATACTCCCTCTATCCTTGGAAACCGGTGTTTGTTTTGGGACCCTATATTCATTATGCTGCACCGTATTATTCTTCAGAAAAAGAACAAAAGATAAAATCTCAATTAGGCAAAGTTCTGCTTGTTTTTCCCAGTCATTCGTGGGAATTGGGTAAACAGAAAACAGAAAACAGTTTGTTTGATATCATATACAAAAAATACGCTGATAATTATGACACTGTATTGGTTTGTACTTATTGGAATGATATAGATGCTCCTATTATAGATTTGTTTGCGCAGAAAGGTGCCATAATTGTTTCTGCTGGCTTTAGAAATGATCCGAATTTTATTCGTAGGTTAAAATCAATAATATCTTTGGCAGATGATGTAGTCGTCGATGATTTAGGAACAAATATCGGATTTTGCAAGTACATGAATAAGCCGGTGTATTTTGAGTGTTTTTCACCAAGAGTATTAGATGATAAATTCTATGTAGAAAATTTTAACCGATTTCATGAAGCATTTTATTCGGAAAATATGAAATTTTCAGAGAAACAACTCCAACAACAAGACAAGCTCTATAAATTCTTTTGGGGAGGAGAAGAATACTTGAAAACTCCTGATGAAGTTAAGGATATTTGTGATGTACTAAAAGAAATGTGCTTGTCATCTCACTATAACATAAATAAAATGCCAGAATTTATACGTACACATTGCAACGGAACGAAAATAGAGCGTCGTTATCAACTGCTTGCTGATGCGGTTTCCCCGTCTGTTTGGAAAAATATATAATTATGGAGCATATATGAGCAGTAGTAATATAAAAGCTTTCAAATCTGGCATTTGGTATATAGTAGCGAACTTCCTGACTGCGGCGTCTTCGTTTTTGATAACTCCTGTTTTCACGCGTCTCCTGACACGGGAACAGTATGGTGTGTATAACAATTTTACATCTTGGCAGTCAATTTTTGCGATCTTATGTACTTTTAACGTTACGGCGAGCCTTATATGCGCAAGGTATGATTATAAGGACAATTTAGATCAGTACATATTCTCGGCAATAGGAATGAGTGCCGCGTCAGTGCTTATTTGGACGTTATTTTTGAATCTGTTTTCTGGCTGGTCGCAAAACTTCTTTTCGCTGAGTATGATATATCTCAATCTCATGATGGCGCACATATTTTTCATGAGGGTATTTGAGATGTTTCAGGCACAACAGCGCTACTTTTTCAAATATCGTCTTCAGATTATTCTGAGCGTTTTGTCTACGTTGCTAAGTTTTGGATTGTCGTTGCTTTTAGTCACGCACATGAAGAATAAGCTATCGGGAAGAATAATCGGCAGCATACTGCCAGACATAGCTATTGGATTTTGTATATTTCTGATATTTTGGGCGAGGGGCAAACGTATCCGCTTTGGATACTGGAAGTATACGTTGAAAATCTGTCTGCCGTATATTCCACATCTGCTTTCCATGACGGTGTTAAACTCTACGGACAGGATTATGATAACTAAAATCTGCGGAGCTGCGGATAATGCGCTTTATAGCTTAGCTTATACCTGTGGTTCAATGGTTACGATTTTACTTACATCCATTAATAGCGCTTTCAGTCCATGGCTTGCGGAAAGGCTTCATGAGAATGACATCAAGAGTGTCCACAGTTTTTCAAAGTACTACATTATTTCTTTCGTATGCATAGCGGTAGGCGTGATGCTAGTAGCTCCTGAGGTGCTTTATATATTAGGGGGTAAGCCTTATTTTGCCGCAATATATGTAATGCCGCCGGTGGCAATGGGATGTATCTGCCAGTTTTTATATACCATGATGGTAAATATTGAACAAATAAAAGGAAAAACCATAGGCATGGCTTTTGCAAGCATGGCGGCAGCGGTTTTGAATTATGCTCTGAATCTTCTTCTGATTCCAAGATTTGGATATATTGCAGCTGCATATACGACGCTTGCAGGTTATCTTCTCCTTTTAGGGCTTCATATGTGGCTCGTGTGGCGTATTAGAATGTCGCATGCGTATAGTTATAGGTTTATTGTGGGAACTGTAATTGCAGCTGGCACTGTTACCGTCGGAATAAATGCTATATATAACATATCAATAATAAGATATATCCTCATTGCAGCATATGTGATTGCGCTTGCAGTGATTTTGTACTTGAAGCGGGATATTATATTAAAGTTTGTAAAAATGTTCAAGTCGAAAGAACAGGTAGAGATATGATCAGAAAGAAGGGATAGCTTTAAATGAAACTGGAAACATCGCGTTTGCGCAATCACTTTTTGGATATTTTAAAAGCAGCTGCAATCCTGTGCATACTAATTACTCATTTCCACTGGACGGATCAGCAGAGGCTGAGACTGTTTTTCCCATTCTGGATCGATATGGCGGTTCCGGTATTTATGGTCATTTCCGGATATGTCAATTTCTGTTCCAGTAAAAGGAGCGGGATAAACAGCCTGAGGGAGGCGTATGCTGCGGAAAGGATCAGAAAGAAACTTTTACGCTATCTGATTCCGTTTGGATTTGCTTATCTGGCAGAGACTGCATTGATTTTTATTTTTAGTGATTCGCTGGATAAGTCGTCGTTGCTGTATGAATGGATTCGGGGGGGTACGGACCGGGAAGTTATTATGTGCCGCTGATGGTGCAGTTTGTATTCCTGTTCCCTTTGATTGAGAAGATGGTATATAGATATCGATTTGCAGGAGTCGTTTTCTTCGGCGGCTGTAATCTTCTCTATGAAATTCTGCAGAGATTATA
>CANQDS010000068.1 GCA_947593655.1 uncultured Lachnospiraceae bacterium
GGAAGCGATGGAACTGGTGCATGTCACGGAGCTTTCCGGGCAGGATTTCAATAAGATCAGCGACGGGCAGAAGCAGCGCGTCATGCTGGCCCGCGCCATCTGCCAGGAGCCGGATATCGTCATTTTGGACGAGCCGACTTCGTATCTGGATATCCGCTATAAACTGGAATTTTTGTCCGTTCTGCAGGAGATGAAGGAAAAAAAGAAACTGACCGTGGTCATGTCGATGCACGAACTCGATCTGGTGAAGATCGTTTCGGATCAGGTGCTCTGCCTGAAAGGGGAGTATGTGGAGCGGTACGGAACGCCGGAGGAAATTTTTCAGGGGGATTTTATCGAGCGGTTTTTCGGCCTCGAAAGCCGGGCGCTGGCCGATCCGAGGCTGCTTTCCTATGTCAGGCGGATCGGATCGATGCAGGAAACAGGTGATCATTCGTTGCGTGAAAAGTAGCGAAAATATTCTGATAGTTCGCAAATCTGTTTAATTTAATTGAAAATCAGCCGGTTTTATGCTATAAATAAAAGATAGAAAGCATAAAAATCCAGATATTGGAAAGGCGAAGAGAATGAATCTGAAAGTACAGTGCTGTGGAATTGTATTAATTACGCTCCTTACCGTATTATATAGCCGCAGGAATAAGCTGAAACTGATTTCCGGTCAGGTCTTTCAGGGTTGTCTGTACGCCTCGCTTTTCTGTCTGTTCATGGATATTTTCTCTCTCGTTACGATCGTGTACCGGGAGCATTTTTCGTTATTCTGGACCAAATTCATCTGTAAGACGTATCTCGTGACGCTTGTCATTGTCGCGCTTTTTTCCGTGGTTTATGTCGGGACAAGCGTGATCCTCCAGCTGGCCGGTTATAAGAAGTATGTAACGGCGTATGTGGTATTTGCCGTGATCGTTTCTGCGCTGATCTATGCGCTGCCGATCGAGATTCATGAGTCAAAAGACGCCAATCTCGCATGGACGGACGGCGCAAGCCCGTATATGACGTATGTCGGCGTTTTAGGTTTGATCATTATTAATCTGGTGCAGCTGTTCCGTCATAAGGAGTGCCTGTATGAGCGCCAGCGCAAGACGGTGTTTGCGTGGATGATGCTGTGGATCGCTTCGGCTTGCATTCAGGTTTTGAACCCGCAGCTGCTCGTGGTGGGGTTTGCCTGCGCGCTGGGCATTATGGTGGTGTTTTTCCAGTTTGAGAATCCGGAGCTGAATCTGGACTGGAAGACCGGGCTGTTTAATTATGTGGCGTATACCCGCTATATGCAGCAGCTCTATAGCAGCAATAAGGATTTTTACGTGATCGCGGTGCTCTTTGAGGATACGGAGTGGCAGGAGCGGTCGGACGCTTATGAGAAAGCGCGGTTCCAGACCGGGTTTGATATTTTTCTGCAGGTTAAGGACGCTACAGTGTTTAAGATCATGGAGGATGAGGTTCTGATGATCTTTACGAAGGAGGACCGGGCGAAAACGGTGTGGGAGCGCTGCGTGAAGTGGATCGAACAGGAAGGGATGCTGACGCGGCAGGAGCGGTCGTCGTTTTACTATGTGGAGGATCCGCGGTGCGTTTCTTCCTACGGGGAACTGCTAAAACTTCTGCAGTATGACCGGATCCACAAGAAAGAGGCTGCGGCGGGCAGCGCCCATATCATTGACAAGGGCGTCGTAACCCGGATGATGTATGAGAAGATGATGACGCAGAAGATCGCGGAAGCCTTAGACGAGGACCGGGTTGTTGTTTATTACCAGCCGATCTATTCGATCGAGAAGAAGTGTTTTACCAGCGCGGAGGCTCTGGTGCGCATCATCGACCGGGACGGAAAGATCATACCGCCGGGTGAGTTTGTGCAGATCGCGGAAAATAACGGCATGATCCTTGAAATCGGCCGGAGGGTTTTTGAGAAGGTGTGCCATTTTTTCCAGGAAAGCAAGCTGGAGAAGCTCGGGATCAAGTATATCGAGGTCAACCTGTCGGTGGTGCAGTGCGCGGACGACCGGCTGGCGGAGATCTATATTGACATTATGAACAGCATCAAGATGAATCCGGAGTGCATCAATCTGGAGATCACGGAATCGGCATCCATGCGCGCGAAGCAGACGCTGATCACGAACATGGAGAAGATGATGGACCGCGGCATCCATTTTTCGCTGGATGATTTCGGGACGGGGCAGTCGAATCTGAATTATATCGTGGACATGCCGGTCCGGATCGTGAAGTTTGACCGTGAAATGATCCAGGCGTATTTTTCCAGTGAAAAGGCCCGGTATGTCATGGATGCGGCGATGCATATGATTCAGGGAATGGGGCTGGAGATCGTGGCGGAAGGCATTGAAACGGAAGAGCAGTACCGGAAGATGGAAGAGATTAAGATTAATTATATTCAGGGCTATTATTTTTCCAAGCCGATACCGGAACAGGAGTTTCTGGAGTTTCTGCGCCGGGAAAACGGTCATGCGGTCAAGGCGCTGAATGGATAAAAAGGATAAAAAGAGGCGCACGCCGGACTCTTTTGCGGAGTCTGCCGTGCGCCCGTTTTGTTCAGCTTTCAAATCCTTCGTGCTCGGAGCGGTCGATGAAGGAGAATTTTCCTTCGGTTGCCGCGAATAATTCCGCCTTGGCCAGTTCGAAGCAGTCTAACATCTCCGGAGAAAATGCGCCGCATTCGCCCGCTAAGATCATCCGCTCGGCTTCGGTTACGGCGTGAGGCGTTTTGTAGACCTGTGCGCTTACCAGTTCGTCATAAACATCGACGATGGAGACGATCTGCGCCCAGATCGGGATGTCGTCCCCAGCCAGATGGTCCGGATAGCCGCTGCCGTCGTACCGCTCGTGGTGGTAACGGCAGATGTCGTAACAGTACTGGTAAAATTCGCTGTCCTCCTGCTTGAATTTCTCCAAAAGCCTGCATCCGTAAATGGTGTGCTTGCGCATTTCTGATTCTTCGTCTTCCGTCAGCTGGTCGTCCGCTTTCAGCAGAAGGCTTTCCGGAAGGGCGAATTTGCCGATGTCATGCAGCGCGGAAGCATTCACGATAAAGGATGCGGATACATCGGAAATGCCGTATTTCGGATAAAATTCCTGTATGTATTTTAAGAACAGGCGCGTAAAGTATTTGATCCTGCGGATATGCTCGCTGGATTCGAGATGCTTGAGCTCGATCGCGGAACTTAACGCATTGACAAGGAAATCGTTGCTCTGTTCCAGTTTCCGGCGAACATCCATCAGCTTCCTGGTGCGTTCTTTCAGTTTTGCTTCAAGCCCCAGACGGTACTCGAACAGCTCAATGATATTCTTGGCGCGCCGCATGACGACGTTTGCGGCAAACGGCTTGTAGATAATATCGGAAACGCCGTATTCATAAGCTTTCTCATCGCTTTCATTCGTGGATTCTCCCGTGATCATGATGACCGGGATGGTCTGGATCAGGTTCTGCTGCAGCATGAATTCCAGCACATCAAGACCTGATTTCACAGGCATCAGCAGATCGAGGAAGATCAGGCAGAGGCGGTCCGGATCTTCTGCGATCCGGTCGATGGCCTGCTGGCCGTCTCCGGCCTCCAGAACTTGATATTGTTCTTCGAATATGGATTTTAACAGTTCGCGGTTGATTTCCATGTCATCGACGATTAAAATAGTATCTTTTGCCATATTGTATTCTCCTTATGATTATTCAAAAGCGGCCGGGCGATGCCGCAGAACCGCCGATGATGCGCCCCGTTCGCGGGGACGCATACATCTGACGTTGATTATATCTTAAGTCGCGGGATAATTCAATGATTTATTGCAGAAAGCGGACAGCAGAAAGCGGACAGCAGAAAGCGGACAGCAGAAAGCGGACAGCAATATTTTTACCCAGCAACGGAATGCGAATCAATCTTGACGAGCGCCCCGCGGCACGGTAACATAAAAGAAATAACCGGCGTCACTCATGCCGTTTGCAAAAGGAGGATCCGTGATGGCGCTTCAATTCGTGCTGGGCAGTTCCGGCAGCGGGAAAACCGAATATCTGTACCGCCAGCTGACAAAGGAAGCGGAGGAACACCCGAAGAAAAATTATCTGGTCATCGTTCCGGAGCAGTTTACGATGCAGACGCAGAAGCGTCTGGTAGAGCTTTCGAAAAACCATGCGATCATGAACATCGACGTACTGAGTTTTAAGCGGCTGGCGTACCGCGTATTCGACGAACTCGGGAAGAACGATGTACAGGTGCTCGAGGAAACCGGAAAGAATCTGGTTCTGCGCCGTGTGGCGCTGGAAAAAGAAAAAGAGCTTACGGTGCTGCGCCCGAACATGAACCGGATGGGATATGTCGGAGAGATGAAATCGCTGATCTCTGAACTGGTGCAGTACAACATAACGCCGGAGCAGCTGGACGATTATATCGCAGGCGGCGGTCTGCCGCCGCTTTTTGCGGCAAAACTCCGGGATGTCGTGACGATGTACCGGGGATTTCAGGAGTTTCTGAGGGGAAGCTGCATTACGGCGGAGGAACTTCTGCATGTGCTGCGGGATCTGGCTGCGGATTCTGCGATCCTGCGGGACAGCGTGATGGTGTTTGATGAGTTTACCGGGTTTACCCCGGTGCAGAATACCCTGCTAAAAGAGCTTCTGGCGGTGGCGGATCAGATCCGGGTTTCCTTAACGATTGACGCGGGCGAGGATTTTTACCACGGCCGGGGCGAGGAAGAATTATTTTATCTGACGAAAAAAACGATCCGGTCGCTGATGCGGATGGCGGAAGAACTCCGTGTGGAGGTCAAAGAGCCGGTGGTGCTGGACGGAAGCGGGCAGAAACGTTTTGCAAACGCCCCGGCGCTGGCGTTCATGGAACAGAACCTGTTTCGGCCGAATTTTCGCAAAGACCGCAGAAAACCGGCCGAGATCGTCCTTTCTTCGGAAAAGACGCCGAAAGAGGAGCTGATCTTTGCCGCGCGCGAGATCAACCGGCTGGTGCGGGAAGAGCACTACCGCTACCGCGAGATTGCGGTTGTGACAGGCGCGGTGGAAGCGTACGGCAATTATGTCGATGAGATTTTCGGCAGATACCGGATCCCGTATTTTCTGGATACCGCAAAAGAAGTATTGTTCCATCCGTTCATCGAATTTATCCGGGCGGCGCTGGAGATCATTTCCGCGGATTTTTCCTATGAAGCGGTGTTCCGGTTTTTGCGCTGCGGGTTCTGTCAGATCGAGGAAGACGATCTGGATATTCTGGAAAATTATGTGCTTGCCGCGGGGATCCGGGGGCAGCGCGCCTGGAAGAAACGCTGGCTTTTTATGCCGAAGCGCGGGAAGGGGTACGATCTGGAGCGGATGGATGATCTGCGGCAGCAGATCTATGGGATTTTACAGCCGCTGGTTCTCGTATTTTCCGATCCGGACGCCCGGACTTCGGACGGGATCCTTGCGCTGTATCAGATGATCGCCGGACTGGACGCAGAAAAGCAGCTGCGGGAAAAAGAGGAGGAATATCTTGCACAGGATCTTCAGGCAAAATCAAAGGAGTACGGGCAGATCTACCGCGTGGTGATGGAGCTTCTGGAAAAATACGACCGTTTCCTGGGCGAAGAGCCGCTTGAGATCGGGGCGTTTACGGAGGTTCTCGAGGCGGGGCTTGGCGCCGCCCAGGTGGCGGTCATTCCGCCGGGGTACGACAGTGTGACGATTGGGGATATCGAGCGGACGCGGCTGACGCATATCAAGGTGCTGTTTTTTGTAGGAGTAAACGACGGGATCATTCCCAAGACTGCGGCTTCCGGAGGGATCCTTTCGGAATTTGAGCGGGAGCGGATGCAGCAGGCGGATATGGAGCTGGCACCGGGAGCCAGGGAGCGGGCGTTTATCCAGCGGTTTTACCTGTACCGCAGCCTGACGCGGCCGTCGGAACGGCTTTATTTAAGCTATGCGCGGGTAGACGGCGAGGGAAAAGCGTGCCGTCCGTCCTATCTGATCAAAACGCTCCAAAACCTGTTCCCGGAACTGGAAGTGCAGGAAATCGACGAGATCCGGGCGCTTCCGGATTTTTCCTCGCCGGAAGCCGCGATGGATTATCTGGTCTGCGGTCCGCGGGGGGAAACGTGGTCGGCGCTGGCCAACTGCCTGTTGTCCGGGGAAGCGGAGCAGAAGGAACAGGTGGAGCGGATCCTTTCGGCGCCGTTTACCGTTTACCGGGGAGAACCGATCAGCCGCGCCGTTGCGCGGGCTCTTTACGGGCGGAAGCTGGAAGGGAGCGTAACAAGGCTGGAAAAATTCGCGGAGTGCGCTTATGCGCATTATCTGGAATACGGCCTGAAGCTGCAGGAGCGGGAACTGGCGGGTTTTGAAAATACGGACATCGGAAATCTTTACCATGCGGCGCTGGAACGTTACAGCCGTAAACTTGCGGAATCGGAATACGACTGGTTCACCGTGCCGGATGAGGTGCGGGACGCATTTGCGGAGGCAGCCATGCAGGAGGCGGCCGCTTCCTATCCGGATTCCGGCGTTTACGCGGAAGCGGGAAATCAGCATCTGATCAAGCGGATGCAGGGAATCTTTCTGCAGACGGTATGGGCGCTGACGAAACAGGTGCGAAAAGGACGTTTTGTGCCGGAACATTTTGAGATCCGGTTTTCCGAAGCGGACAGTCTAAAAGCGCTGGAATTTGCGCTGGACGGGGGCGCGCGCCTGCGCCTGACAGGGCGGATCGACCGTATGGACCTCTGCCGGAACGAAAACGACATTTATGTAAAAATCATTGACTATAAATCGGGAAATGTGGATTTTGACCTGATCCGCCTCTATCACGGGATGCAGCTGCAGTTGGTCGTCTATATGAACGCGGCGATGGAAATCTGCCGGAACGGGAATCCGGACAAGGAAATCCTGCCGGGCGGGATCCTCTATTACCAGATCGGCGATCCGACGCTGGAGGTCAAAGATACGGCTTCGCAGGCGGAGCTGGAGCGGGAGCTGCTTTTGGCGCTCTGTCCGAAGGGGTTGGTCAATCGCGGGGAGCAGATCTACCGCGCGATGGATCAGGATTTCGAGGGGCGTTCCGAAGTGATCCCGCTGACGCTGAAAAAATCGGGCGAGATTTCGGAATCGCGCTCCTGTGCTGCGGATACGGAGGAATTTGAAAGTATCCAGAAATACGCCGCCCTGCAGATCCGGCGTCTGGCGCAGCAGATCTGCGACGGGAATATCCGTGTCAATCCGTATAAGGAGAAAGAAGAGAGCAGCTGCAATTATTGTCCGTACCGGACCGTCTGCGGGCTGGATCTGAAGATTCCGGGATACGGCTACCGGCATCTGCAGAAGGGAACCAGGGAGGAAATCTTAGACCGGATGCGCACGGAAAATGCAAGACAGTAAAGGAGCGGGAAAATGGGAGTGAAATGGACAAAAGAACAGCAGCAGGTCATCGACGTCCAAAACCGCGACATTCTGGTATCGGCGGCGGCCGGTTCGGGAAAAACAGCGGTTCTGGTCGAGCGGATCTTAAAGCGGATCACGGATCCCGAACATCCCGTGGATATCGACCGCCTGCTTGTCGTTACGTTTACCAAGGCGGCCGCGGCGGAAATGCGGGAACGCATCAGCGCGGCGTTAGAAGAGCGGAGGGAGGAATTTCCGCAGGATGCGAACCTGCTGCGGCAGAGTTCCCTGATCCACAACGCGATGATCACGACGATTGACAGTTTCTGCCTGTTTGTTGTGCGCAATCATTTTGAAGAGATCCATCTGGATCCGAATTTCCGGATCGCCGATGAGGGGGAGATCCGTCTGCTGGAACTGGATGTTTTAGACGAACTGTTTGAACAAAATTATGAGGCGGATGAGGAAAAACGAAAGGATTTTCTGCGGCTGGTCGATGCCTATTCCGGAAAACGCAATGACCGTGCGGTGAAGGATGTGGTCGCCGCCATTTACCGGACGGCGGGCAGCAGTCCGTGGCCGAAAGAATGGATTTCGGGGCTGGCAGAGGCGTATCAGGCCGAAACGAAGGAAGAACTGATGCAGTCCGGTATCCTGCAGGAATTAGCGGAGAATATCCGGCGGATGATCGCGGATCAGAAAGAGCAGCTTTCGGCGCTTATTCAGACGGCCGGAGAGCCGGGCGGGCCGGGAAAATATGCGGCTGTGCTAATGCAGGATGAAAAACTTCTGGAAGAAGGGCAGGAGTGCGGAACTTATGAGCAGCTTTTCTCGTTTTTCCAGTCTATGCGGTTTGCAGCGCTTCCGCCGGTCCGGAAGACGGAGTGCGACATCCAGAAAAAAGACGCGGTGCAAAACGGCAGAAACCAGATCAAAAAAAGCATGGAAAGCATGAAGGAAAAGTATTTTTCGGAAACGCCGGAAGAGCTGTTTGCGCAGATCGGCCGCTTAAAGCCGCTGGTGGAGGAACTGGTGCGCCTGTCGCTGGATTATCTGGAAATGATGCAGGAAAAGAAGAGAAAGAAACGGATCGTGGATTTCGGCGATATCGAGCATTTTGCCCTGCAGATTTTGGTCGATGAAACGACGAAAGAGTGCCGGGAAACCGCAGAGGAATTCCAGGCGCATTTTGAGGAGGTCATGATCGACGAGTATCAGGACAGTAATCAGGTTCAGGAGGAGATCTTAAGCGCGGTTTCCGGAGAACGCCGGGGAAGCTACCGGATGTTCATGGTCGGGGACGTCAAGCAGAGCATTTACCGTTTCCGCCAGTCGAAACCGGAGCTTTTCATGGAAAAATATGCGCATTATACGACCGGGGAAAGCGATCATCAGCGGATCAGCCTGCACCGGAATTTCCGGAGCCGTAAGGAAGTCGTCGATTTTTCCAACGATATTTTTTATAAACTGATGCATCATGATATGGGAAATATCGATTACAACGATGATGCGGCGCTCTACTGCGGGGCGGATTATCCCGGCGCGGAGGGCATGGAAGCGGAAGTGCTGCTTCTGGATCAGAAAGAAGAGCTGGCCGCCGATCAGGAGGAAATCGGGAAACGGCAGTTAGAAGCGCATATGATCGCCGGGCGCATCCGGCGGCTGATGGAGGAAACGCGCCTGACCGATCGAAAAACCGGGCAGCTGCGCCCGATGCGTTATTCCGATATCGTGATCCTGCTGCGGAGCCTGAAAAACCGGGGCGCGGAATTTGCCGATGTTCTGCTGGGCTGCGGGATCCCGGCGCATGTCGAATCATCGACCGGTTATTTTTCCGCGATCGAAGTGCAGACGGTCTTAAATATGCTGCGGATCCTCGACAATCCGTATCAGGATATCCCGATGGCAGCCGTCCTGCATTCGCCGATGGCGGGGTTAGACGAGGAAGAACTGGCCGGGATCCGGACGCGCTGGCCGGAACTTTCGTTTGCGGGCGCGGCGTTAGCGGCCATGAAAGAAGCGGAAACCGAGGAAGAAGAGAGCGGCCTGAAACGTTTTTACCGCATCTATGCGGGGCTTCGGAAAGAGAAGGATCTTCCGGTCCATGAGCTGATCGAAAAGATCCTTTCGCGCACCGGATACGGGAATTACGCCGCCGCGCTTCCGGCGGGCGAACAGCGGGGCGCCAATCTGCATATGCTTCTGGAAAAAGCGATCGCCTATGAAAAGACCAGCTACCGGGGGCTGTTCCACTTTGTGCGCTATATCGACCAGCTGCGGAAATATGAGATCGATTTCGGGGAGGCGGACGTAAACGGTGAGAATGCGGATGCTGTGCACATTATGACGATCCACAAGAGCAAGGGGCTGGAATTTCCCGTCGTGTTTGTATCGGGACTTTCCGGGGAGTTTAACAGCATGGATGCAAAAAGCCGGATGGTGCTGCACCCGGAGCTGGGGATCGGCCTCTGCGAGATCGGCGGGCGGCCGAAGCTGAAACGATCCTGTCTGCTCCATGCGGCAATTGCGGACCGGCTCCGCCGGGAGAATCTGGGCGAAGAGCTGCGGATCCTTTATGTGGCGCTGACGCGGGCAAAGGAAAAGCTGATCTTAACCGGCCTGATCTCTGATCAGGAGAAAACGATTTCCGGCTGCATCACAAACGTTCTTCCGAAAAAGCCGATCAGCTACCTGCAGCGCGTGAGTGCGAAGTGCCCCGCGGACTGGCTGATTCCGGCGGTTCTTTCCTATCCGGAAAAATACGCCCTGCATTTTGCAAGCCCCGGAGAAATGGTCTGGGAGGAGATCGTACAGGGAGAGGAGAGGCAAAAAGAGGAGGAACGGCAGCGGCAGGCCGTTTTTGGCGCCGATCCGAAGCGGACCGCGCAGATCGCAGAGCAGTTTGCCTATCAGTACCCGTACCGGAAGGAAACGGGGCAGAAAAGCAAGTATTCCGTATCGGAATTAAAGCACGCCTCGATGCTGCGGCAGTACGGCGGGGAGGAGAGCGAAGCGGAGGTTCCGGAATTTCTTCTGGAGGAAAAAGAACCGTATCTTCCGGCTTTCGTCCGCGGAATCGAAAAGCAGGATGACGTCCGCCCCGGCGCGCTGCGGGGGACGGCTGTCCACCGCGTGATGGAATGTCTGGATTTTGCGGCGCTTTCCCGCATCGACCGCCTGGATCCGCAGACGGCGGGCGCTTTTGTGGAACATGAACTGGAACGGATGAAAAAAAGCGGCGAACTGGCCGAAGAACTGCGGGAACTGATCCGTCCGGCGCTTCTGGAGAAATTTGTAAAGAGCACGGTTGCCGGACGGATGGCGAAAGCCGCCGCCGAAGGCGGGCTTTACCGGGAAAAACCGTTTGTGATGGAACACGGCGGCGTTCTGGTGCAGGGGATCATCGACGTGTTCTGGATGGAAGGCGATGAAATCGTGCTGCTGGATTATAAGACCGACCGGGTGGAAACGAAGGAGGAACTGGTGCTGCGCTATGAAACGCAGCTGAAATTGTATGCGGATGCCTTAAGCCGTGTTTTTTCCACGGAAAAAGGGCCTGCCGCGGTGAAGGAATGTCTGATCTATTCCTTCCGGTTACAGGAGGTGATCGCAATATGAGCCGGATCATACTGGCATCCGCCTCGCCGAGGCGGAAAGAACTTTTGGAGCAGATCGGGCTGGAATTTGAAATCTGGCCCGCACAGGGCGAGGAGATCGTCACGAAAACCCTGCCGGAGGAAATCGTAACGGAGCTTTCCGGCCGGAAAGCGGAGGAAACGGCGTCGGGGATCGTCAGCTACAACGAGAAAAACGCCGGACTGGTGGAGCCGCAGGATCTTCTGGTCATCGGGGCGGATACGGTCGTTTTCTGCGAGGGACAGATCCTTGGAAAGCCGAAGGATGAAGACGACGCGAGGCGGATGCTTTCTCTGCTTTCCGGAAATACGCACAGCGTCTATACCGGAGTCACGTTTGTGCTGATCAGCCGGTCGGGGAGGGCGGGCGAGTACTCGTTTGCGGAGAGGACGGATGTGTCCATGTACCCGATGAGCAAAGAGGAGATCGAACGCTATCTCGCGACGGGGGAGCCGATGGATAAGGCGGGCGCATACGGGATCCAGGGGCGGTGCGCGATCCATATTAAGGAGATCCGGGGCGATTATTATAACGTGGTCGGGCTTCCAATCGGGCGGATGTATCAGGAACTGCAGAAGCTTGGAATCGATCTTTATCAGATGTAAGACGGGGGATTTATTGTTCACACAGCATCCAGACACTTTGCTGTCTGGATGCGTAAGAACATGAAACAGGGGTGAGCAGGGCTTGCAGACGGATCATGGAATGTGGTAGACTGAAAAAAACGGCAGACGAAAAAGAAAACCGGTCTGCTGACGGAGAACGAGAGGAAAAGGGGAAAATCACAGATGTGCGAGTATGAAGAAGAGGTTTTACAGGTGTTTCTGGAGAAACAGGAACAGCTTTTTCCGGAACGCGTTGCGGAAACGCTGGAAGAAGCGGACGAATTTTTATCGGACTGCATGGCAGCCGTCTGCCGGAATCAGAAAGAAGTCCGGGAATATTTTGAAGAAACAGGGGCGGATATTACGGATATGTCCGACCGGGATCTGCTGGAAGCGGATGAAGTGTTTGAACTGCCGCACGGCAGATACCTGATCGTAGAAGGGTGATCGGATCATATGAAAAGAAAACAACAAAGGATAAAAGGGATTTTGGCGGCGGCTTTTCTGGCGGCATCCTTAAGCGGCTGCCAGATCGGCAATACGCAGTTTGTCTTTGGGGAACGTCCGGCAGACAGTAAAACGGTGTTCCGCATCAATAATAAGAAATGCAGCATCCGTCAGGCAAAACTCTATCTCTGTAATTATAAGAATCTTTACGGGAATGCCTACGGGGTGGATATCTGGAACTATGATTTTGCGGAAGGGGATTTAGAGCAGTACGTCAAGGATGTGACGATTTCCGAACTTTCGCGGATCATGTGCATGGATCTTCTGGCAGGGGAGCAGAAGATCGAACTGACTTCCAAAGAGGAGAAGCTGGCGGCCTCCGCAGCAAAGGAGTATTACGATTCGTTAAACAGCACGGAAAAGGAATTTATGGATGTTCAGGAGAGCGATGTGCGGAAAGCATATGAGGACTATGCGCTTGCGAATAAACTCTACGAAACGCTGACGCAGGGAACCGACGCGGAAGTCAGCGACGATGAAGCGCGGGTAATGCGGATCCAGCAGATCTATGTTTCCGATCCGGAAAATGCGGATACCGTTGCGGCCAAACTGGAAGCGGGAGAGGATTTTGCGTCGGTCGCGGCCTCTTATAATGAGGAAGGCGAGATCGAGCGCACCGTTGCGCGGGGCGAGTTTCCGGCGGCGGTCGAGGAAACGGTTTTTGATCTGGATAACGAGGCATGTTCGGGAAAGATCGAAACGGGGGACGGGTTTTATTTTATCAAGTGCATCAATAAATTTGAGCAGGAGCTGACCGAGGAACATAAGGAGATCATCCGCGCCCAGCGGGAGAAAGAGCAGTTCGAGGATCTCTATACGGAATTTGTGGAAACGGCGGATTTTGAATTAAACGATACGGTATGGGACAAGATTGCCGTCGATCCTGCAGGGGAGCTTCAGACGGATACCTTTTTTACCGTATATGATAAATATTTTTAGTAAATCATAGAACTATGGGGATAAAATGATGGGAAATGATGGAAAATTGCAGGAAATTATGTGAAACTTCGAAAATGATGGAAAGTTGCAGAATATTATATGAAATTTCAAAAAATGACAAAAAGTTACATGAAATTATATGAAAATATAGAAAATGACAGAAATTTCAGGAGGAAAACGCCATGACATGGGAATTTGATCTTTTATACGCGCTCCAGGGGCTTCACAATCCGGTTCTGGACAAGATCATGATCGTGCTTTCCGTACTGGGGGACGGCGGGATCTTCTGGATCCTGTTCGGGCTGTTTCTTCTGATCCCGAAGAAATACCGCCTGACGGGCTTTCAGATGCTTGTAACAATGCTGATCACCTTTGTCATCGGGAATCTGATCCTTAAGAATCTGGCGGCGAGGGAGCGTCCGTGCTGGATCGATCCGTCCGTGCCGCTTCTGATCCCGAGCCCGTCGGATTACTCGTTTCCGTCCGGTCATTCCATGAACGGATTTGCAGCATCGGTTGCGCTGCTGCTGAATGACCGCAGGATCGGTATTCCGGCGGTGGTGCTTGCGGCGCTCATCGCGTTTTCACGCCTGTATCATTTTGTGCATTTCCCGACCGATGTGCTGGCGGGGATTGCGGTCGGAACGCTGGCTGCGGTGTTAGTAAATTGGCTGTTTCGGAGGAAAAAGTTATGAAGAAAATTCTTGTCACCGGCGGCACGGTTTTCGTCAGTCGGTACATTGCGGAATACTATGCGGCGAAAGGCTGCGAGGTGTATGTCCTCAACCGAAACAGCCGGAAACAATCAAAAGGTGTCAATCTGATTCAGGCGGACCGGTTTCATCTCGGAGAAGCGCTGCGAAACGAGCATTTTGATGTTGTAATTGACACGGCATACAGTGCTGAAGGGATCAATTGCCTGCTGGACGCCCTGGGGGATTACGAAGATTATATTTTCATCAGTTCCAGTGCGGTATATCCGGAGTACGAAACACAGCCGTTCCGGGAGGATACACCGCTGGCCGAAAATAAATATTGGGGAAAATACGGAACGGATAAGATCGAAGCGGAAAAAGCCTTATTAAAACGGGTGCCGTCTGCCTATATCCTGCGACCGCCTTACCTGTACGGACCGATGAATAATATATACAGGGAAGCGTTTGTGTTTGACTGCGCACTGCGCGGCCGGTGTTTTTATCTGCCGAAAGACGGCGGCATGAAACTGCAGTTTTTTCATGTAGGAGATTTATGCCGGTTTATGGATATTCTGTTGATGAAAAAGCCCGGAGAGCATATTTTCAATGTCGGAAATTTGAATGCGGTGTCGATCCGGCATTGGGTGGAAATGTGTTTTTGCGCAGCCGGGAAAGAGGCGGAGATCAACAAGGTATATGATGATGTCGACCAGCGGCAATATTTTAGTTTTTATGATTATGAATATTATCTTGATGTATCGAAGCAGCATGAACTGATGCCGGATGAAACAGATCTGTATCAGGGGCTGGAAGAATCTTTTCTGTGGTATCAGGATCATCCGGATCAGGTCCGTAAAAAACCTTATTTCGAGTTTATCGATCGTACCTGGCCGGCTGTTTCGCATCTGCCGTAACCGCGGAAAGGCCAAACGGCTGCGGCAGAAGATTCAGAAATTACATAAATTTAAAAAAAATATGAAATTTAATATGAGATTTGTTGAAAATTGTATACACAATATGGTAAAATATCTGTATTATGGAGGGGTTCTTTGGCGCCGCAGGATGCCGGAGTAAAAAATCAGATCAAAAGGAGGTAACATGGCAAAACAAAAGCAGTGCAAACCCGTCAGCCGGAGAATTGCGCAGGAAATCATGTTTCAGGTAGGAAAAAACATTCTCATTGTATTTCTCATCGTGGCAATCATTGCGATCTTTATGGTCCGCTCTGCTATTTTGTCTTCCCAGAAAACACAATTAACTCTGGAATCCCAGTCAGCTTCCAACCAACTGGCCGACTTTTTCGATCCGTATATGAAAATGGCGCAGCAGCTGGCTGTCAATCCGCAGATACAGGCATTGGAGAAAGAAACCAAAAAAGGAGAGAGCCTGATCGAAAAGGAAGGATTTCCGACTGTTTTTGACAATCTGGTCCAAACGGCGGGCATTGATACGGAAAATATCATGGCTGCATGGATCGCTGATATTGATGCAAACATGATTACCCAGTCGGATGAATTTACTTCCGGGGAAGGCTGGGATTTTTTCGAACGTGCGTGGTCTTACTGTACGGAAACAGGCACCGTCATTCTGACCGAGCCGTATATAGACTCCAGCACGGGCACGATGATCTTAAGCGCGGTCGCTCCGGTACAGGATCCGGCAAACGGTGAGGTTTTGGGCGCGGCCGGTCTTGACATTTCCCTTGCGCATATCAATGAGATTATGAAAGAATATAAGATCGGGAAAAACGGTTATGTTTCCCTCTTTTCCGCTGAAGGGATCACCATTTATGATCCGAATGAAGAATTGATCGAGAAAAATATCAGTGAAACCGGCATGTCGCAGAATGCGATTGACGCCGTTTCCGGTGAGGAGCCGCAATTTTTGAAATATTATTCCTCCGGTAATCACAAATACGGCTATGCGGCCAAGATCGGTTCTACCGGATATACGGTGATCAGTGCGCTTCCTTTTTCGGAGTATTATTCGCATCTTGTCCTGACGATCCTTGCGCTGATCGTGGTATTTATCGGCGGCGTCTTTTTGATCGTCTTAAGCATCCGCAAAACTTCGGCGACTTTTACACAGCCGATTCTGGAATTAAACGATACTGCACAGAAGCTGGCTGCCGGCGATCTGGATGTCGAACTTTCCGTCACTTCCAAAAATGAGATCGGAGAACTGGGAAAATCCATCAGCGATACGGTAAGCCGGTTGAAAGAATATATTACATACATCGACGAGATTTCCGATGTGCTGGGCAGATTTGCCGACGGCAAGCTCAGTTTTGAACTTCAAAATGAATATGTCGGAGAATTTCAGCGGCTTAAAGACGCCCTTTTAAATATTTCTTCTTCCATGAGCAACGTGATGGAAAAGATCACCGAGAGCGCAAGCCAGGTGGCAGCAGGGGCGGACGAGCTTGCCCATGCGGCACAGGGGCTTGCGGAAGGCGCCGGAACACAGGCGGCCGCAGTAGAAGAGCTGGTAGCGACTACCTCTAACGTCGTTGAACAGGTGCACAGCAGCCGGGAAGGTGCCGAACAGTCCGCGCACGAAACGGAACAGGTTACTTCCATGATGGAACAGAGCCAGCAGCAGATGAACCAGATGATGAATGCTATGAACAATATTCAGGAAACTTCCCGTCAGGTCGTTGGCATTATCCAGACCATCGAGGAGATCGCCGACCAGACCAACCTGCTTTCCCTGAATGCCTCGATCGAAGCCGCCCGCGCCGGAGAAGCCGGAAAAGGCTTTGCCGTAGTCGCCAGCGAGATCGGAAAGCTTGCGGATGAGAGCTCCAAAGCGGCGAATACGACACGGAACCTGATCAGCGTTTCCATGGACGAAATCGAGAAAGGAAACGTAATCGCGGAAGAAGTTGTCGTTTCCCTCAAAGACGCCGTGGAAGCCATTAACCGCGTAAATTCTCTGATCAAATCCACGGCGGAAAACGCGATCGTCCAGGCGCATGGCATGGAACAGATCCGTCTGGGGATCGAGGAGATTTCCGAAGGGATTCAGGATAATTCCGCAACGGCGGAAGAAAGCTCGGCAACATCGCAGCAGCTTGCTGCACAGGCTGCCATGCTGAATGATATGGTAAAGCGTTTTGAGATTTAAGCGCCCATGGGAGACAGCCTGACCGATGAGCCGTCTGACACTATAAGGAAAAGGGCTGTGTTGTAACGACAGAATAGCGGAAAATCAAGGGTTTTCGGAGATTGGGGAATCTTCGAAAGCTCTTTTTTCGTCCGATTGTGGTGATCTGCCCTCTGCATAATAAGTCGAAAAAACAGAGTTTATGCACTTGAGTGCAAAAACTTGATTGTTTTTCCTATTTATGCTATGATAGGGGTAATGGGAGGGGATGCCATGATCGAATCGCATCAATTGAAAAAAAGGGATCGTTACCTTAATAAACTGATCGGTTTTCAGGATACGGAGCCGGTCAAAGTCATCACCGGTATCAGGCGGTGCGGGAAATCCAGCCTTTTGAAGCTGATGGCCGCTCATTTGATCGAAACAGGTATTCAGCCGGAGCAGATTGTTGAGATGAACTTTGAATCGAATGATTTTCGGAAAATGACTTCGGATGCTGTTTATGCTTATGTAAGAGAACAGGTCGTGTCTGGAAAGCGCATGTATTTGTTTTTGGATGAGATCCAGAGGATTGACGCCTGGGAGGACGCGATCAATGCCTTGCGCGTGGATCTGGACTGCGATATCTATGTGACCGGTTCCAATGCGTACCTGCTTTCCTCGGAATATTCCACCTATCTTTCCGGCAGATGCGTGGAGATCAAAATGCTGCCGCTTTCTTTCAGCGAGTTTCTTTTTTTCCATGATTTTGAGGTGAAGGAAACCAAAAGCGCTCTTGGCGGCGTTCATAAGCGGGTATTTGATAAAAATGGCGAACAATATGAACTGCGGGAGGCATTTGAAGCATTCATG
>CANQDS010000069.1 GCA_947593655.1 uncultured Lachnospiraceae bacterium
TAATTCTACATGAAAAGAAAGGATCCTGCACGAAATCTCACTATTTTATTGCGTAAAATCTTTATTCTTCAGAGCTGGCGCGCGCGCCGGAATCGCTGCCCTGGAAACGCTGCACCGAAGACAAAAAGGTTACGCCCAATCAAAATTCTCTTTGCCCGCGCCGATCTCGAAATGGCATTTGACAATGCCGAGATCGATCTTTAAGCAGGTGCCGATCCGCCCCGCTTTCGCGGATACGGTATGATTCCCTGCCAGCTCAAAGCGGAATTTCTGCTGGTTGATGGCGGTCGGGGCAAGAAGCGCCGCTTCTACGCCTTTTTGAAACCACTCCGGCGAATCCGCGGACAAACTGCTCACATCGGAGGCCGATTTGCTCTTTCGCGCCGCCCCTTTGGTTTTCCCGTATCCGAGGGAAATAATGATGACTTCTTTCTCATCCGGCGCAAGCGAAGCTTTGCTTTTCCCGTGCGTCAGCGCAACCCAGCAGGTGTTTAAGCCGAGTTCCTGCGCTTTTAAGACCAGAAGCTCGCCGTAATAGCCGCACCGTTCCTCCAGATCGGGCGCTTTCTTTCCGATCATGGCAATATAGTTGGACGCGTTCTCAAAACTGCCGTAGTGCGCCATGCGGCTGTTAAAACATTCCGGCTCGTCATAGAAAATCTGCATGTGCAGATTCCCCGCGGCGTTTAACTCCGCGGCATAAGCATCCAGCTGCCCGCGGAGTTCCTCCGGGATCTTTTTGTCCAGATACTGCCTTACGCTGTGGCGTTCTCTGATCAGTTCCATTTTGTCTTTCATTTTATTGATTCCTCCTACCACTACTTATTTTTCATCATTTCCTGCTTTCATCGGCCATCCGGGAAAACAGGAGGCTGAAAAGACTCCCAAAGATCCCCGTGCCAAGAAACATCACCGCCATGCCGCTTCCGGGCCCGTTTCCCACAAGGCCGCCAAGTAGCTGCGCCGCCGCGCCCGGCCCGCGCATCAGCGGTTCAAACACATAATCCGCCAGAAAGCCGCCGAGCAGGATCCCGGCCGGGATCGTGGAAAACTGGATCGCATTCCGCACCGCAAAGATCCGCCCCTGCAGTTCTTCCGGCACATCGCGGTAGAGGATCATGTTCTGCCCCGCGTTGATAAACGGAACCGGAAGGCTTGCCATCAGACCGGCAAACGCCCACACCGGAACGCTCCTGCCCGCTCCCATCAAAAGATCGCCGAGCAGAAACGACAGCAGCGCGGAGCGGTAGATCATTTTCCTCCCGTCGCCGGAAAATCTGCCCGACGCGGCGAGAAGCCCTCCCGCAATGCCGCCGATCCCCATGACCGCGTTGACGATGCCGAGCGCCGCAGGATCGTTCCCGCTCCGCGCCAGGATCATCGGCGGCAGGATATTCTCATAGGTCAGCCGGGAAAAGAAATTTAAAACCGCCATCGTAAGAATGACCGTAAAGATCCGCCCGTTGCGTTTCAGATACGAAAATCCTTCCCGGCAGCCCGCAAAGAGCGGCTGTCGGATTCCTTTTACCGCTTCATCGCGCGGAATCCGTATCAGAAACAGCAGCACCAGAAACGCCGCCGCAAAGCTGGAAAGATCGACCGCCAGCACGAGCGGTAAGCCGCCGAACGCAAAAAGCGATGCGGAAAACACCGGAGCCAGCACCATGACCAGATTCGCCGAAAACGAGTTCAGCCCGCTTGCCTGGACAATCTGATCCTGCGGCACCAGTTTTCCCATAGCGACTGACGCCGCCGGCTGCTGGAACGCGTTGAAAAAACCGATCGCGGCGTTGACCGCATAGATATGCGGGATCCGCAGCACCCCCGCCGCAGCGGTCAGAAGCACGGCCAAAGAACAGGCCGCCGCAAGGGAATCCGCCGCAAGCATCACCGTTTTTTTCCGGCATCGGTCCACAAGGCTTCCCGCCGCGGCACTCGCCAGAATATACGGCACATAGTTGAAAAAAGACAAAAGCGATACTTCCATCGCCGATCCGTTCTGCTCATACGCCCACAAAACGAGCGCGAAAGCCGTCATCTGGCTGCCGAGCTGCGATACCGACTGGCTCAGCCAGAACAGGATATATTTTTTAAAATTTGTATTCATCGAATCAATCTCCTTATAGTCTGTTATGGATAGTTTCCCTATAAGTACAAGATCCGATGCGGACAATAAAGCCGGAAATCCGGCCGGTGCGCCTCTGCACAAGGATCGTCCGTTACCTGGACCTTGTACAGAGACTGCAGCTTAAATCGATGATTCTATGGCAGAGCATACCGCCGCCTCCTTTCTTTTTATGCAACTGGTTAGCCAGCAAACGATAACTTCGCAGGCTCATTTATAAATTTGCTTCGCAAATGGAGCCTGCTCACCCCTGTTTCATGTTCTTACGCATCCAGACAGTAAGGTATCTGGATGCTGTGTAAAGCGTAACACAAACTGTTCTAAGGCGCGGTCAGCGCTTCATACACCTGTCTGGTCTCCGCATCGTCATAACCGCCGACATAATACACTCCGTCGTCCGTCGTCAGCTTTAAGAACAGGTGATTCTGCGGATTCAAAAACACCTTGCATTTTCCCTCATGCCAGATCTCAAACGTGCCCTTCTCCAGTCCGTCCATTGCCGTTCCGTTGACTTTCGTCCATTCCGGCAGTTCTTCGATGACCGAAACGTCCGTGATCCCGGACAGCGGGATCTCATAATCCGTTTTCAGGTGGCGCGCTTCCACAGTCTGTTCCGCCACGGTCAGATGGATCGGGGTAAATTCATCCAGCAGCATCCAGACGCACATCACCGGGATACAAAGCAGCATCAGGCACGAAAAAAGCGTGATTCCCATTCCCGCCGGAGTCGCCATATTCAGCGTGCTGCCGCCCCCGGCCCGCTGCTCGACCATCACATGGCGGTCTTTCTTATTGTAGTAGATCAGTCCGCCGATCCAGCAGGCGTCGGAACTGTCCGCCTCCTGCAGCGTGCGCTCTTTCCGGTAGCGGCCGTTTAAGCGAAAAACCTTCACCAGGGCAAATACGACCGCCGCTATGGTCAGGATACTATAAAGAACCGACGTGATCAAGAGCGCCGCCATCGGATCCCGGCCGGCTTCGGCAAGCAGGACAAGCAGTCCGTTCCAGCCGGTGTTCATCCAGAGGATCACAAGCCACATGTTTTTCCAGATCCTTTTCTTCGCCCGCGCGTAATTGAGATTGACGCTGCTGTCCATGCTGATGACCTCGGTTTTCAGGCGGTCCATCCAAAAGGCGGCCCCCCAGAACAGAAATCCCAGCGCCGCGATCGTCCAAAGCAGCGGCTCTAAAAAGCCCGGAAAGCTTCCGGCCGTCTTCCAGAAACCGAACGCAGCTCCAAGCGGCGGAAGAAATCCGGCGGCAAGCGCGGCCAGAAACGGCAGCGGACGAACAAGGCGCACTCTTCCGGCGGCCTTAAGCTCCGTGTAGGAGATCCCCGGTTCCGTTCCGGCAAGCCCCTGCTCCTGTTTCCACCGGAGCACTTTCCGGTTCGCGCCCACGAACAGCGCAAGCGGGGAAAAAATCGCAAACAGCAGCCAGGTCATCCAGATCGTCATGGAAACGGAAATATACGGGATGAAAAACGCGCCGACCGGGAGCACGAGAAAAACCGCCAGCCAGACGTTCATCCTGCGCCGGAATTCCTTCCGGATCCCGGCGATTTCCGGCTCGTCCTTCCGTTGCGCGGGCAGAACCGCCCCGAAACAGTAACCGTTGTCCGCTTTCGCAAGCCAGCACATCCAGAAATACATGATCAGTACGACCGGATACAGCGACACCCCGATAATGATTGAAACCGTCATTCTTTTCCCTCCTCGTAAGTTTATATCTGACTCAGACTGTCGGATGCCAGTACTGTCACCCACTCACTTCGTTCGCGGGACAGTACCAGGCTCCTCATACATCTTCGTGCATAGTTCACAGAACTCCCCGGCCGAAACGCCCCGCAGCTGCGCTTCCGATACGATCTGCTTCAGCAGTTCGAAAGTTTCCGCGGAAAGGCCGCCGGCAAGCGGAAATTCCTCGCGGATGCGCGCCCCTTTCCGCCGGTCGCTGATGAGATAGCCCTCCTGCTTCAAAAGCTGGTAGGCTTTGTTCACCGTCATGAAATTGATCCCGATCTCCTCCGCTAACGCCCGCACGGGCGGGAGATGCTCGCCGGGCAGAAGCTTCCCCTGCGCGATGCCCTGCACGATCTGGTTGCGGATCTGCAGATAGATCGGGATATCCGAATCTTCTTTGATTGCAATAACCATCCGGCCGCTCCTTCTCTCTTTTTCTCCTCGATAAACGTAAGTTTATATCCGATTCAGACTGTCGGATTCCAGTACTGTCATTAGCTCACTTCGTTCGCGGGACAGTACCAGGCTCATGTTTTGTACTACTTATTTTAATACAGATAATACATTCTGTCAAGTAGAAAAAGCTTTTCAAACCGAATCCGGTATGCTATACTGCTTTGGTATGATTTGAAAGGAGAGAAAGTTATGAACACATCACTCATCTGTATTCTGATCGCGATCGTGGCCTATCTGGCAATCGTGCTGCTGGTCGGTTTCCACTTCGCGAAGAAGAACGAATCCACTTCCGACTTTTACCTTGGCGGAAGAAAACTAGGACCTCTGGTAACGGCGATGAGCGCGGAAGCGTCCGATATGTCGAGCTACCTTCTGATGGGGCTTCCGGGTCTGGCATACCTTTCCGGCATCGCGGACGTCGGCTGGACCGTGATCGGGCTTGCGGCCGGCACCTATCTGAACTGGCTGCTTACGGCGAAACGCCTCCGCCGCTATACGCAGGTAACGGATTCCTACACCCTGCCGCAGTTTTTTTCCAACCGCTACCACGATCAGAAAAACATCTTATCCTGTCTGGGTGCGGTGATCATCCTGATCTTTTTCGTGCCGTATACGGCATCGGGATTTGCGGCGTGCGGCAAGCTGTTTTCCTCCCTGTTCGGCGTTGATTACATGACGGCGATGATCGTTTCCGCCATCGTGATCGTCGGCTACACGGCTGCGGGCGGATTTCTGGCGGCGTCCACGACCGACTTTATCCAGAGCATCATCATGACGTTTGCCATCCTGTTTGTCATCGTATTTTCCACGATCACCGCGGGCGGCCTTGACGTCGTGCTCGATAATGCGAAGGCCCTTCCGGGCTATCTGTCCATGACGAACACCTATAACGATGCGGCGAATGCTTCCAGTCCTTACGGCTTTCTGACCATCGTTTCCACGCTCGCATGGGGGCTCGGCTATTTCGGAATGCCGCACATCCTGCTCCGCTTTATGGCGATCGAAGATGAAAACAAACTGAAATTATCGCGCCGCGTCGCTTCCATCTGGGTTGTGATCGCAATGGGCGTTGCCGTATGCATCGGCGTCGTCGGCCGGACGTTGAGCAAAACCGGCCTGATCGATACGCTTACCGGTTCTACTTCGGAAACCATTATCGTGCGCATCGCCGACCTGCTTTCCACTTACGGCATCATTCCTGCACTGATGGCGGGACTGATCCTGGCGGGAATCCTCGCGAGCACGATGTCAACCGCGGATTCACAGCTTCTGGCGGCTTCTTCGAGTTTCTCGCAGAACATCCTGCAGGAAACGTTTCATCTGAAGCTCTCCAAAAAGGCGGCGATGCTGGCGGCCCGCCTGACCGTCGTCGTGATCGCGATCCTCGGCATCATCATCGCCCGCGATCCGGACAGCTCGATCTTCGGCATCGTATCCTTTGCATGGGCCGGTTTCGGCGCGAGCTTCGGGCCGATCATGATCTGCTCCCTGTTCTGGAAGCGCACTACGCTTCCGGGCGCCGTTGCCGGAATGGCGGCGGGCGGCGTTTCCGTATTCGTGTGGAAATACCTGATCGCTCCGATGGGCGGCGCGTTTGCGATCTATGAACTGCTTCCGGCGTTTTTGATCGGCATTGTTGTCACCATCGTTGTCAGCCTGCTGACCAAAGCTCCGGAACAGGCGATCCTGGATGAATTTGAAGCGGCGAAGGGTTAAACGGCCGACTGTCCGACATCAAAAAAGCATGAAAAAAAGCTGTGCGCAAAACTGTGCATCAGCTTTTTTTCATGTCTAAATGAGATACAAAGCTTTCATATAGTTCTCTATATCAGCCTCTTCCAGAAACCGGTAATTCTCAATCCCAAAATGCCCGCAATAATCTGCCATTATTTCTATCTTGTCGGGACTCTTTAATACCCCATAGTCGTCATACGGTTTTACAAGCTCGAAAATACGCCTTTTGACTTTATCCTTAAATTCGGTATCAAGAACAAACTCTCTCGCCTGATCTTTTTCGTTAAAGATAAAAGCCGTCACTCCACGCACAGGAACACATACCCGATGCAGCTTTAAATACGCAAACTCCTTTGCCAGCCGTTCGCTCACCGCCCCAATGCACCCCCAAAGATAAATCGACGCCCATGACAGAAATATCTCAACACTGAAAGCTAATTTCTCCCACCTTTTAGGACAGAGATTCTCCATGATAAGAGCTTTTATTTGAGCATCGTGAATTTTCGGCTTTTTCTGAGAATTTAGATCCATCGGGAGCTTTTTCATATCCTCATAAGCGTATACGCAAAATGTTATTCTATGCGTATCAAACGAGAATCCATAAAGAGCAGTCATAACTCTGGCATCGTATTTTTCACGGAGGATAGACCGCATTTCGTCAAGCCATGGAAACTGTGTTTTTTCACATTCGCTTTGATAAAACTCCGCTAACTCCTCGCGCATGAGCGAGCACTTGCGGAACATTTCCCTATCTATCATATATATCTCCAAATCCCTCTACTGTTAATGAAACAGCTGCCTGTTCCATTCCCAAATAAACAGGAATTCCGTCAATCACTATTTTTTCTAAAGGATATATTTCTATATTCAATATTGTTTCCCTTTGCCTGAAACGGAATAAATTCTTTTTCTGCATATTCCTGTGCATAGGAACCGGCCGGTGCGTAAATGGTCAGCTGCTCACAAGCGGCAAACGGCCCGCCCTCAAAATAATCTTTTTCGATGAATGTTACACTTTCCGGCATCATGATACGCGCGAGGCTGCTGCAGTAGGCAAATGCATAATAATGAATGTCCGTTACGCCTTCCGGGATCGTCACACTCGTTACGCTGCCGCAGCCTTCAAATGCAACCTCCCCGATGCTCGTTACCCCTTCCTGGATTATAATGCTTCCCTGCTTTCCTCCCGGACAGCATACCAATTCCGTCTTGTCTTTATTATACAAAAGACCGTCCACACTGGTATACGACGGATTTCCTTCTGCCACCTCGATTTTTGTCAGGCTGCTGCAGCCGGAAAATGCGCCTCTTCCGATGCCCGTTACGCCTTCCGGAATCGTTATACTCGTCAGGCTGCTGCAGAGCTGAAATGCGTTTCTTCCAATGCACGTTACGCTTTCCGGGATTGTTACGTCCGTCAGGCCGCTGCCGCGGAAGGAACAACGCCCGATACTCGTTACACTTTCCGGGATCACCATGCTTCCCTGTTTTCCTGCCGGATAGCATACCAATTTCGTCTTCGCTTTGTTATATAAAATACCGTCCACGCTGGTATACGATGGATTTCCTTCTGCCACCTCGATTTTCATCAGATTACTGCAATCCCAGAATGCAGAATGCCCGATGCGCGTTACTCCTTCCGGGATCGCTACGACCGTCAGGCTGCTGCTGTACCCAAACGCAAACTTCTCGATTTCCGTTACGCCCTCCGGGATTGCAACTTCCGCCGCGTTTCCGTCATACAGCGATAAAACGCTGCCTTTCATCATAAATTCCTCTTCTTGTGTTTCTGCATTCATATGAACCAATTCCCCCCAATTTTTTATCTCTAACTGCAATCGTTTGTCTGTAATCTTCGATTTTTACAGTTTCAATCAACCAGTTCAAACAGGCAATCTCTTATCGTTTTCTCTTATCCGGCATCCCGTACGTCTGCAATGCCGCATAAAAAGCGGAATGCCTTGGAAACTCCGCCCTAATTTGTACTCCTAACAGAATACCACAATCACACTCACATTTCTATTAAATTTTCATTCGATTTCTTCCTCTCTACTGATACTGTTGCTTTCCACGCCCCACACTGACAGCTTATCACTTCCAGAGCAGGAATTCCGGAAACTAACGGTTCCGTTGATGTAGCAAACACCTGTCGGAAGAAGCGGTACATTTTCTGGATTATATCCGGACAGGAACTGCAGAGGATGATTTTACAAGAATGATTGACAATGCCGTGCTGAAGGCGCGGAACCATCAGGAATGGAAGGTGGAATATATGAACTGGTGCGCATATGAGATGGATCACAGGATTGAAAAACGACATGCACGGGAATGCCTGATGGCGGAACTCTTTCCGGAGAAAATGCTTAGCGGCGACTCCTCGGAGCCTTATCCGGAAGAAAAACCTTCTTCATAAGAAGAATGTCTTTATGGACACCGCCCCTCTGTGTGCAGACAGAGAGGCTTATTTGTTGCGCTTTTTCTTTCTCTTTGAGAGAAAGGTAAGCAGCGCCATAATCAGGCTGCAATAATCATTGAAACAGCAGCAATGGCGTTCTCCTGCATCCCGATTTGATGCTTCCTAGACATCACGAAACCACAACAAAAACCGCGCTTTCATACGCGCCCAGCGTCCCCTCAAAGATCCTGCCGCTTAACAGTTCCCTGCAGCCCTTCCATTCCGGAAGCGCCGCGCTTCCCTCTTTTCCATGAAAGCAGACGGTGATCTCCTGTCCGTTCATCGTGCGCGTCAGAAGGATCAGCCCCTGTTCGTCGTCCGTTTTCTTCCGTGACAGGCGGCCGCCTGTGATGCAGGGATAGGTTTTCCGCACCTGGATCAGCCTACGATACCACCGGTACATATCCGGATCCTGACGGCTTTCTTCCCATACCATGCCGCGCCTGCAGTCCGGATCGCCGCCGCCCGTCATCGCGTATTCGTCGCCGTAATAGATGACCGGCATTCCCGGAAGCAGCAGCTGCAGAGCCGCCGCCAGCTTTAATTTCTCTTTCCGTTCCCCGCATACATGCAGAAAACGCTCCGTATCGTGGCTGCCGATCAGGTTCCAGAGCAGCGGATACGTTTTTACATGGAGGTTTCCCCGCAGAAAATCCAGCCGTTCCAGAAACTGCGAAGCCGTGATCGTTTCAAATGCGGCAAAATCCTTCACGCTCCGCCAGAAGGTATAATTCATGACCGTATCCCACTCGTCCCCTTCCAGAAAATCCCCCGCGTAATGCCAGATTTCCCCGATGATCAGCGCTTCCGGATTCACGCTGCGGACCGCCCGGCGGAATTCCTTCCAGAACTCGTGCGAAATCTCATCCCCGACGTCTAAGCGCCAGCCGTCGATCCGGTACTCCCTCAGCCAGTAACAGGCGACTTCGATAAAATACGCCCTTGTTTCCGGATTCCGCAGATTCACCTTCGGCATTCCGCCAAAGTAGGAAAAGCATTTAAAATTCGGCTTTTTCCAGCCATGAATGATCTTCACCGGAAAACTCTCGATGTAATACCAGCTGCAGTAAGGCGATGCTTCCTGTTTTTCCAGAATATCGGCAAACGCGAAAAACTGCGGAGAGGTATGATTGAACACACCGTCAAGAATCACCCGGATGCCCATTTCGTGCGCTTTCTCCACCAGTTCTTTTAAATCCTCATTCGTGCCGAACGCCGGATCCACCCGGTAATAATCCACGGTATCGTATTTATGGACCGAATAGGAAGTAAAGATCGGATTCAGATAAAGAACGTCAACACCCAGTTCCGCAAGATGGTCCAGCCGCTGGATCAGCCCGCGCAGATCGCCTTTCAGATCATCGCTGTGGCCGATCGGCGCGCGATACCACTTCTCTGGTTTGACCTTGCTGCTGGTTGCAAAACGGGCGGGAAAAACCTGATAAACGACTTTATTTTCAGCCCATTCCGGCGGAAGGAAGCGCTCTTCCTCCCTTAGATTCTGTGGACAGTCAAACATGCAGTCGATATCGGAAATCGGTTCCCCGTAAAAATCATGATTCCCGTAATAAGCAACCGCTCCGTCCCTGTCTTTCAGTTCAAAATAATAGCGCAGGCAGACCACATCCATGTCCAGCAGCGCCTCGTAATAATCGTGGCAGCTGTCGCTGGCTGCCTTCTCCATCGCGATCTCCCGCCGGGTATCCAGAAACCGGATCGGAAGGTACTTGTCCTGACAGTGCAGAACGACGCTCTGCAGATCGTCTTTCTTCGTCTGGAGGCGGAACAGGAATTTTCCCTTCTCCAGCGCGTAACAGTACCGTTTATCCATATCATGACGGATCGCAGCATATTCCATAAAAAATACCTCCCGATTTTATTCCTTTTTATTTATCCTTCTTTGCGTCCGCTTTCGCCTGAAATTTCTCTTCATAAATGATGACGCGCTCGTGCTCCCCTTCTCCGATCGGGCCGCACTCGTCGCATACTTTCAGCGAAAATGTCAGCACGCGTCCTTCGATCCGGATCAGTTCGGATTCACAGACCACGCGCATTCCCTCCGGGGTGGCGGCCGTATGGCGGATATCCAGCCGCGTTCCGACCGTACCGCAGCCCTCGTCCAGTTCCGGGGCCACGCTTTCCCACGCCGTCTGTTCCATCAGCGCGGTCATCGCCGGAGTCGCAAACACGTTTAACGTACCGCTGCCAACCGCTTTCGCAGTTTTATCCGCGGTGACAACAATCTCTTTTCTCCCTGTTATGCCCGTATGCAGCATCGAATAACTCCCTTCTTCCTATTATGCCATCTATAACATTGAATGATTTTTATTCCTGTTATACCGTCTATAACATCAAATGATCTTATTCCCTCTATACCGACCAGTAAACATCGAATGATCTCTACACCTGGAATTTCCCGATGGAATCCTTCAGTTTCTTCGTACTGTCGCTGACCGAGATCATAAGATCGGATACCGATCCGGCATTCTCCATGATCTCCGAAGTATTCTGCGCGATATTGGTAATCCCTTCCGCACCTTCATTATTGGCGTTCGAGATCTCATTGATCGACTCGGACATGACGCTGATGGACGCTGCCAGTTTGCCGGTCGATGCGTCCACCGATTCGATCAGGCTGCGCATGGCCTCCGCATCCGCAAAATACTGTTCGCCGGTATGAACCATATTCTGGTAATCGCAAATGACCGTTTCCTCGATAAAACGGATCGTCCGCCCGGAGGTTTCCGCCAGATTATTGACTGCGACCACTACCTGACGGGTAACTTCCTGAATGGCCGAAACCATGTTCTGGGAATTTTCCGCCAGTTTCCGGATCTCATCCGCCACAACCGCAAATCCTTTTCCCTGTTCGCCCGCGCGCGCCGCTTCGATGCTCGCATTCAGGGAAAGCAGATTGGTTTCCGACGCGATCTCGAGGATTGCCTCGGAGAGTTCATCGATCTTATTGACTTCCTTCGACTGCTCGATCGCTATGCGCATTTTTTCATTGATCTCACTGGTCAGGGCGCTTGTCCGCTGCTGCGCCTCCACGGCGTTCTGCTTTAATCCCTGCGCACGCTCATTGATCCCCGCCAGCGCCTCCATGCCGTTTGCCGTTTCCGCCGTGATCGCGTCCACAGCTTCTTTGATGCTGAACGTATTCTGGTTCATCAGCTCCGTGCTGGCCGCCGTCTGCTCCATCTCGGCCGCGCGGTCGAGCGTCAGGTTATTCACATTGTCGATCCTCGTGGAGAGCATGGCGATCTCGTCATTGGAGATCCGGATATTGCCGTTTACGGCATCGGTTTCCGCGATCACCGCACGGAATGTTTCACGCAGATCTCTCTGCATATTTCCCATCGAACGCGCCAGCACGCCGATCTCGTCTTTGCGCTTCACCATTTCCGGCGGCACTTCCTGCGTAAAATCGGCGTTTCCGTATTTTTCGATAATGTCCACCATCCGGCGGAGCGGTTTTGTGATCGAACCGGAAAGCAGTACGATCACGATGTCTGCGATCACAAAGCAGATGATTGCTACAACGATGATCTGCCGGATCAGGCTGTAGATGCTCTGTTTATAAATGTTTTCCGGCATAAAGACCAGCGTATTCATGCTGCTGTCCCCGCTGAATGCGCCGACATTCGCCTCTCCGTTCAGATTAAATTCCACATGACCGCTTTCGGTATCCGCCATCTGCTGCATGGCTTTGGCCGTCGAATCGTTTTCTTCGTTGAAATTGATCTGCAGGATCTGTTCGGCATTCTGGCTTGCGATTACATAGCCTTCCAGATCCACGATCAGCACCGTCGTTCCCTCCGCGCTGATCGAGCCGGTGATCGTTTCCGTCATCGCGCCCAGATCGATGGAATTATTCAGCCCTCCGACGACTTCGCCCGTCTCCGGATCACGGATCGCATAGGAAATAACATACACCGGGCGTCCCGTCACCGGTGAAACATTATTTCCGAGAAATTCCCCGTTCGTTTTGCAGGCCTCGTACCACGGCTCCCCGGAAACGTCATGCAGCGTTTCCCCGCCGAGGCCGTCCGCGACGCCTGCCGTTCCGCAGGTAATAAAGAAATTCTCATACAATCCGTCCGCTTCCGTAAAAATCCCTTCCAGATAGCTCTGAAGCTTCCGGTTCTCCTGCTCGTCGAGTTCCCCGGCGCGGTACTGCTCTGCGATCGCTTCCTGTATGTAAGGAGAATCCGCGACGGCCTTCGACAAGGCCACCTGATTGCGGATGATCGCGTCCACTTCATTCATTTTCTCGACCGAAAGCTGCTGGAGATTCCCGTTCGTTAAGCTCTCCAGATTCCGGTACGTTGACAGGACCGTCGTCACGGACGTGACCAGAAGCGGCAGCAGCATACACAGCACGGCCGTCAGAAAGATCGTCCGGAAGAGTCCTCCAAATCTGTTTCCTTTTTTCATTTTCTTTTGCCCCCAATTTTTTCAAAATCCTGCTTCCTATTATAGCATTATCTCCTGCTCTTAGTAAATAGGAATTTCCATAGCCTCTCGCAAACGCCGGTCCGGATTGTTTATAAACTTTTTAGAATTTCCCAAACCCTTGATTTTTACGCATTTTTTCGATCTTTGTTAGCACTCATTTAAAAAGAGTGCTAATTTTCTATTGACTTTTCCGTTTTTGCGATTTATCATCTTCTGTAGTTGAAATGAAAATGCAAAATCAAGAAAATCAAGAAAGAAGGAGTTGTTTTATTATGGCAAATAAGCACGGCAATCTGTCCATCGACAGCGACAATCTGTTTCCGATCATCAAGAAGTGGCTCTATTCCGACCACGATATTTTCTACCGGGAGCTGGTTTCCAACGGCTGCGATGCGATCACGAAACTCAAAAAGCTGGATATGATGGGAGAATATACGCTTCCGGCCGATTATAAGGCAAAGATCGAGATCATTGTCAATCCGGAGGAAAAGACCATCAAAGTCATCGACAACGGCCTCGGCATGACGGCGGACGAAGTCGAGGAATACATCAACCGCATCGCTTTTTCCGGTGCGACGGATTTCATCGAGAAATACAAAGACAAGTCCAATGACGACCAGATCATCGGTCATTTCGGCCTGGGCTTCTACTCTGCGTTCATGGTTGCGGACGAGGTGACGATCGACACCCTTTCCTATCAGGAAGGCGCGAAGGCGGTCCACTGGTCCTGCGACGGCGGCACGGAGTTCGATATGACGGACGGGGACAAGACGACAGTCGGAACCGAGATCACGCTTTACTTAAACGAGGACTGCCTGGAGTTTGCCAACGAGTACCGCGCCCGCGAGGTTGTGGAGAAATACTGCTCGTTCATGCCGACCGAGATCTATCTTTCCAAGGCAAATGCAGAGACGGAGTACGAGACGATCGATAAGGAGGACCGCCGCGACACCGATACCGTGGTAGAGGAGATCCACGAGGACGCGAAGACCGAGGAGAAAGAGAATGAAAACGGCGAGAAAGAGATCGTGGAGATTTCCCCGGCCAAGGACAAGTTAAAGATCGTAAAGCGCCCGGTTCCGTTAAACGACATCCATCCGCTCTGGGCGAAGAACCCGAACGACTGCACGGACGAGGATTACAAGGCATTTTACCGCAAAGTTTTCCTCGATTACAAGGAGCCGCTGTTCTGGATCCATTTAAATATGGATTATCCGTTCAACCTGAAGGGAATCCTCTACTTCCCGAAGATCAATACGGAATACGATTCGATCGAGGGCACGATCAAGCTCTACAACAATCAGGTATTTATCGCGGACAATATCAAGGAAGTCATTCCGGAGTTTTTAATGCTCTTAAAGGGCGTCATCGACTGTCCGGACCTTCCGCTGAACGTATCCCGCTCCGCCCTGCAGAACGACGGTTTTGTCAAGAAGATTTCCGAGTACATTACCAAGAAGGTTGCAGATAAGCTGATCGGAATGTGCAAGACTGAGAAGGAATCTTATGAGAAATACTGGGACGACATCAGCCCGTTCATCAAATACGGCTGCCTGAAAGATGAGAAGTTCTGCGATAAGATGAACGATTACATCCTCTTTAAGGATATTAACGACAAGTATCAGACGCTTCCGGAACTGCTTGCGCCGGTCGAGGAGGCGGACGATAAGAAAGAGGCGGACGCTGTTGTGGAAGATTCCGTCGAAGCAGCGGAAGCCAAAGACGCCGATGCGGCAGAGGAAACGGCGGACGAGCCGAAGGAGCCGGAACGCGAAACCGTTTATTATGTCACCGACCGCAACCAGCAGGGACAGTATATCAACCTCTTTAAAGAGCAGGGAATGAATGCGGTCATCCTCGACCACACGATCGATACGTCGTTTATCACGCAGTTAGAGCAGCGCAACGAGCATTACCGCTTCATGCGCATCGATGCAGATGTGACCGGTTCTCTGAAAGAGGAAACCGAGGAAGATTTAACGGAAACGACCGCTGCCCTTTCAGAACTGTTCAAAAAGGCACTGAATAACGACAAGCTGACGGTTCAGGCGGAGAAATTAAAGAACGGGGAGATTGCTTCCGTCCTGACTCTTTCCGAACAGGGACGGCGTATGCAGGATATGATGAAGATGTATGCGATGGGCGGCATGGGAAGCATGGACGATGATATGTTCGCCGCAGACCAGACTCTGACTTTAAATACCAACCATCCGCTGGTACGCTATATCCTCGATCATAAGGATTCCGAGCATGTTCCGATGTTCTGCGAACAGCTTTATGACCTTGCCCGGATCAGCAATCAGCCGCTTCCGGTGGACGCTATGACGAAGTTTGTAAAACGCAGCAACGATATCATGATGCTGCTGGCGAAATAGACGCACATTAACGTAATTACGAACTGACAGGCCGCACAGACGGAGTGATCCGTGCGTGCGGCCTGTTTATTTCTGATCAATATTGCGGTTCATAACCAATTCTTTGCAGTTCCATTCTTCGCCCAGAACCTGATACTTTTCTGTTACATCAAGAACTACATCTTGAAACCCGACAGCTTTATAGCACCAATAGGCCGGAAGGTTATTCTCAAAAACACCCAGCGACGCTTTTTTCGCGCCGTATATTTCAAAGGCAAATTTCAGCCCCAGCCGCAGCATCGCTTTCCCACAGCCGCTTCCTCTCCTGCTGGGATCCACAATAACAAATCCAAAGCGCAGTTCGTCCAATGATCCATTGGGATTTCTTAATGTAAAAAATCCAACGATTCCTGTCTCATCAAATGCAGTAAACGGCATGAGCGAGGTAACAAAACCAAATTCGCTTTGTGTTATGGGATAATCGCCAAGCACGCCTGCCGACCATTGATAAAATGCTTTTTCATCCTGACACCACGATAATATTGTATCGGCATCTGAAACTTGATATGGTCTTATTCTGATCATATGTTTTCCCCTATCATAACTTCAAGTATCTTTTTCGAAGGATTGCATGCGAATATGCTCAAAGCGCACCGCATCCTTGTTAGCCTCAATCAAAAGGTACGAAGCCCCTTCTAACCCGGAAGCTTCTTTCTCGTTTCGTCATAATAATCCCGCAAATATTCCACATCCGGATCAATATCGACTCCATGTTCCATATAAAGCTCGCAATTCCTCTCCTCTATAAGCATAAGTTTATCTCTGACTCAGACTGTCGGATGCCAGTGCTGTCATCCACTCACTTCGTTCGTGGGACAGTACTAGGTCCCCTTCTTATTTCAGCTGTTTCTCCATTAAAAAGAATCTTCCTTTTCTCCAGCAGGCAACGCCGGTTTTTTGATAGCCATTATCCGTGTATAATTTCAGCGCATATGGATTTTCGCAGAATACATCAAGCCGTATCGCTTTGACTCCGAGAGATTTTAAGTCACTTTCAATATGCACCAATGCGGAACGTGCGATCCCCTGATTTTGATAATCCGGCGAAACACAAAGCCTGTGGAGGATCTTATACTTTTCACCTGTATACTGCCATTTTCCGTTTTGGTACTGTTCATCATATTGCTCGTTCAAAGCATAGACAACCACGATTTTACCGTGGAGCACGCCCAGATATAACGATTGATTCAGAATATCATTTCTGAAATCTTCCTTTGCCGGATAAATGGCATCCCACTGGAAAATCTTTTCCTTCTCCATTTGTTTTACCGCGCGTTCCACCATCCGGAAAACACAATCTAAATCATCCAAAACCGCCGCCCTATATGATATTTCCATCCATCATACCTCAAAATCATGAATATTTCCATAAAAATTCAATTTAAGGGTGAATTGCAAGCCGAGAAATTCAATTTAAGACTGCTGCAGCAGCCATTCCATCAGGTTCTCAGATCGGATCCCCTCGTATGAGTGATCCAGTCCCGGTTCAAGCGACAACACGATCTTTTCATAGTTGTCACGTATTTTCTGCAGCGGGGCCAGCTCACGCTTTCTTACTTCCTCGCTGTTCATGGATTCCGTCACCTGAATATATTTCTTTTCGTCGGCGGTAATTGCAATGAAGTCCACTTCCATGTTATCGATCTTACCGATCGCTGCATCGTATCCTCTGCGGAGCAGCTCAAAATAAACGACATTTTCGATCGCATGACCGCTGTCGCGGTTTCGGAATCCCAGCAGATAATTCCGCAGAGATAGATCGACAATATAATACTTGCCGAGTGTGCGGAGATATTCCTTTCCCTTGATATCGAAACGCTTGATCTCATAAAAGAAGTAACTTTCCAGTAATGCGTTGACATACGCCTGAACCGTATGTGCGCTCGGTGCGTTTTTCCGTCTGCCCTCTTCAAGAAGTCCTTCGTCCACTAAGGTGTTGCCTATGGATGCAATCGAAACATTCGATCCGATATTGTCTGCAAGGAACATAATGATCTTGCGAAGCAGGATTGGATCGGTAATCTGCTTTTGTCCCCGGCGTTTTTCCCGCTCCAGAATATCGCGGACGACAACGGTGGAATAGATCCCGTCCAAAAGGGAAAATGCTTTTTCCTGATCGAGTCCGACGTCGGCAATCCCCGGCATTCCGCCAAAACGCATGAATGCTTCAAATGCCTCCCGCAGTTCATATTGTTCGCCATTTTTATCAAATACCCGCTTATGAACGCCGCCAA
>CANQDS010000070.1 GCA_947593655.1 uncultured Lachnospiraceae bacterium
CGGTTTCTTCATCGACGCAGACTTTGTCGGCATAAATGGCGGCTTCCGTCAGTATCCGGGATTCGTCGATCTGGCGGTCGCCGAGGACTTCCCGGAGCTTCTCCTCCAGCCGCGTCCGGTACTCCTGCATGATCGCCGGGGAACGCTCTTCGATAAAATCGACATAAGTAAGCATCTGTTCTAATTTCCCCATCAGATCGCTGCGCAGGTTCTCGCCTTCCTTTAAGCGGCTTTCCACAAACCGCCCACAGGCGCCGCGGAGCGCCTGTTCCAGCCCGGACCAGAGTTCCTCTTCGTCCACGGCCTGTTCTTCCATCGTAAAGACCTCCGGGTAACGCGACAGGGTGCTGACTCGGATGTCGTCCTCTAAAGCGAAATGCTCCGCCATCCGGCGCAGATGCTTTAAATATTCGGCGGCCAGTTCTTCGTTGTATACCAGCGCCGCCTGCCCTTCGGTATAATCCTCATACGTAATATAGACGTCGATCTTCCCGCGCTCCATATATTCTTTCAAAAGGCTTCTGATGTTGCTTTCAAAAAAATTCAGCTTCTTCGGCATCTTGATGCTGATATCGAGATACCGGTGGTTCACGGATTTGATCTCCGCCGTGAATTTCCGCTTCTCATCCGCATATTCAAAACGCCCGAATCCGGTCATGCTTTTTATCATGCTGTTCCCTTTCCTGCGGTCTGATCCGCACATGCCTGTGCGAAAGACCTGTTCTGCACATAGATATTTGTATTATATAACGATTCGCCTGATTCGTCAAATCTTAAAATATGCATTTTCGGAACATTTTCGGAACATCTCACTTGCAAAAGTAAATACAAATTTTCCGTTTTATTCTCCCCAATAATCGATCGTATCCTGAGGCGTGGTATCTACTCCAAATAACTGCCACATAAAATCTTCTTTTTCATGATAAAGATTGATGATTCGAATGTACTTATCTTCTACTTTATAAAATACATAATTTCCAGACACAAATATGTATCGATAATCTGACACCACATCAAACATTTTCGATACTTTAGGTCCCTTTTCTTCATAATCACAAAGTCCTCTTATTGCATCTGTTATGCATTTCATAATTTCCTTTGCTTTATCTGCACCATATTGTTTCGATATTTCCGATTTTAATGAGCGCAATTTATCAGCAGCATCGGGAGTATATTTAATCTTTTTCAATCAATTACCCCCAATTCCCGCTCCAAATCATCTGCATCAATCCATCCTTCAGCATCAGCCCGCTCCTCCGCACGCTTTAAATCAAGCATCAGCATAGCAACCGCCTGTGCTCTCAATGCTTCTTTACTGTTCTTGGTAACAATGAAAGGAAGACCTTCAACATTTAAAGATTGCTGTAGAAAGGTATTAAATGCATCCGTCAATGTCATTCCGGTTTTTGCATAAATATCCTCAACCGCTCTTTTGATTTCTGAATTTATTCTTACTTGAAAGGTTGAATCCTTTGGTGCAATAGCAACATTCAAATTTTTATTCATAAGACATCCCCCCGCTTTTCTGTATCATAGCATTTCTTTCATTGTGCGTCAATACAATGTCATTACATTTCCTATTTCACCTTCATTTTACATTTACCGCCTTTAATAAATCAGGGTGAGCCAGAAGTTTTCTAACTCACCCCAACAACTATGCTAAAATTATGTGCAAATGAATTTCATTTCTATTCCTCACACTCTTCATACTGTCGATCATCAGGATTGACAGCGATGTTTTCATCTGCATTAACATCCGGTTCTATCGTTTCCTCCAACTTTTCCGTATCATTCTCAGATTCCACAATATCAGTATCTTTTGCAGCCGAAGTAACTTTATCAATCAATATGCCCTTATCCATCATGCGCATGTTGACTGCATCCGTACCTCCAACTGTTTCGACATCCTCGTGATATGAGAATGTATTTACAGGTGTAATTGTACCTGTAGCGGCTTCAAAATCAAAAACATGCCACAATGTGCCTTCATGATTCGCCGGGATGGAATATGTTGCTATGTTAATGCCTCCCAGATAGACCTGTACTCTTGCTCCGGAATTGGACATTTCACTGGAGTCATTGCTGGATCTATTTATATAGTCATGCACATAGAAACTGAAATTATCATCATCTCTCATTTGATAAACGGTAGTAGTCTCTGGTCCATAACTGTCAATGTCATCAATGTCTAAGTTTGTTATCACGGAATCATTATCATAATGCTCCATATCTGAAAAATATGTATGATAAGGATCCCCGGAAACACATACCAGATGAGAGTCCAGATCTTCCGGATATTCCCCCCAGGTTAATACAATACGAAGTTCTCCTTCGACAGTACCACTGTTTACCGGGGAGAGGACAACATTTGTACCAGTACACATATTTTCACTCACGGCGATATTGACATAGTTGGTCACATAGCCTTCCTTGCTGATTTCAAGTGTATAATTACCAATTCCTAATGTCATAGAGTAGGAAGAATCTTCAAAAGTACCGGAAGCAATGCTGTCCCCCGTTTGATTATACCAGCCTTCACGCAATACATAAGATGTATTTGTTACGCCAGATCCGGTTACCGCATCCACAATCGTACCTGTAACAAGACTGCTTTCGCCGGAACCATCACGATCTACCATCAGCATATTTTCAATATACGACATCTGGTTATGTTCAACTTTAACCATTGCCTCATAGGTAAAATAACCGGTTGCTGATACAACCACGCGATAGGTTCCCTCTGTCAGATTATCAACACTGTACATGCCGTCAGCATTTGTATACAGTGTACGCAGCAGATCATTCCCATCGGAGTAATCACTGTAAATATTGACTCTTGCATCTCTTAAAGGAACTCTGTCATCAAGAGCGTATACATAACCTGTAATGCCGCCCATTCCAAAGGTGCATTTATCAACACGATGCCAGTTTTCTATATGGAATTTCAGTTTGAAAGGGTTACTGTTATTCACATCAAGAGGTCTAAACCTCAAAGTATAAGGGCATACTTTCTTTAAATACTCACCTATAATCGTCTCTTCATCCAATCCGTGCTCCGCATAAGGGTACAAAGCCACATCACCGCAGAATAACGTATCTGTGGTCAAAACGTGCGGCGTAATGGAAGCATTAAGCGCAACACCTGCTTCACCGGAATAACCTACGAGACCAAAGACATGCAAAATGCTAAGATCGCCAGCAACACCAAGCCCCGCTTTCGCGCTGCCTTTTAATTCTAGAAAACTAAGGTCGTCTTTATAATCGAAAAGAGAACGCCCCGATCCATTCTTATACTGATAACCTTGTGTAGATTCAATCGTGTATGTAATATTTGCAGATGCCTTTGCCTCAAAATTATAGAAAAATATAAAATCAAAAGTCAATCCCGAGTCGTCAAATATAATAGGAATACGGCCCAGTTCTACACGTCCTGCTTCAAATTGCCCATTGGATAGTTCATATCCGCTTCCAGTCGAATACTCTAACGTTCCTTTAATCTTGATTTTTTCTGAAATAGCAACAGTAAATTCATTTACATCAACATTAAGCAATCCAACATCCACATCTGCAATACAGGTGATGTTTGGAATCTCGACTTCAACCGTTCCGGATACTTTCAGGTGATCCGTAATCTGCTTGCCTTCACCTATATTAAATTTAAATGTGCCAGGCACTTTCGTGCTTCCGCCAACATTTATATTACGTGCCAGTGCAATACCGTATTCATCATCATCCAAAGAACCGTTTGGATCATACTCTACATCTATCCCTTCAGCACCTTCCACTTCACCAACAAGAGCTGTACCGCCTCCGGCAAAATCAATTTTGGTAAATACTTCTGCCAATTCCGGTTCAACGCCGTTAAGAATTATATCAGCATCATTCTCTGTAATTTCTGTAATTTTCAGGGTAATACCCGCAACATATGTACTATTTGCAGGCAGTACAATCACACTTCCTTCGCTGATCTCATTAACTGCATCAGATTTCGGGATATGAACAGTATATGTACCATCTCCATTTTCAATCACCGTATAATTTGTGACATCACTCAATTCATCTTTGAGTACATTTTCAGCATATTGCGAATTATCATAGAAATTTTCATCTATCGTTTCATCGGCTAATTTGATTTCATCAATTGCAGCAAAAATAGTTGTGATATCCGTACTGGAAAGAGATGCGGCCGGATGAAACATCATATCTGCATCCAGATCCAGGAAACCATTTCCAACTGCAACCGCGGCCTCATTCTGATACTGAATCTGGTTCCAATCTCCCCAAGAACTCGTATCAAAAGAATGTGTACCATCAAATCCCATCGCATGTACAGCCGTATAGGCAGCAAATTCACGCGTTGCTGGTGCGTCCGGATAGAAATACGGGATGTCTTGTTCCAAATCCTCAATATCCGGCGAAGGTAGGATTCCGTATCCCTGTGCAGCCTCTATTGCTATGCCGTAAGAACTGGATTGTGTATCTGCATAATAATAGTCAACATCGGCTGGATCAGCGGACAGACTCATTCCTACTTTCTCAGCCAGCATATAGATCCATTCACCACGCGTATAGTTCGTAGGAGTTTCAGAAACAGGTTCATAAGTATAACCCACTTTTGCTCCAATCGTCATGTCATTCCCGTTAACCGAAACCGTGGTAGAAATATTGATAGCATGGTTAGAATTTGAATTCTCTGCACCACGAACCTGTGCAGGAAGAACACCGGCAAACATTGTTCCCGCCAGAACAACACATAAAAACAATGAAAGAATCGATTTTTTCTGTTTTATATTCAGTTTCAATGTTACAACGATCCCAATACCGGCAAGAATCATCAAAACAATCCAAAGCGCAATATTGCTGCTATCACCGGTCTGCAGGGTGGAATCTGCCTTATTTACAGAACCAGTCTGTGTATTACTGCTATCGTTATTGTCAGTACCAGACTGCGAATTGCCGCTGTTTCCGTTGCTGTCAGTACCAGACTGCGAGCTGCCGCCATTTCCGTTGTCGCCAGTGTCTGGTTGTTTGTCATTATCATTGTCATCCGTATCCGCTGCGTTATCCGGCGCATAGGTAACAGTCAATGCAACAGACTCTCCTGCATTTAAGATAGGAATCTGTTTTACTGCGGATGAATCATCAGCTAACTGATATCCGTCAGGAATCAAATTTTCCAGTGATACATTCCTAACAGCAATATCATTTGTATTCGTCACGGTTAATGTAACAACAATTTCTTCATCAGAAGAATATTCGGTTTTGTCAGTTGTTAATTCAGCTGTAACTCCATCCTGCGTATTTGTAGCTGCAAATGCAGTCGCAGCCATACAACAGGTCATAATAACCACGAGCAGCAGGATAATAGCTTTTCTTATGTACTTCATTTTTTATCTCCTTTTACTGTATCCTTTGAAATGTCAAAAACACTACATTGCACTTTGATTTGTTTTTCCTATCAAGGAATTTTCATGTCTTTCCGTTGTACCAATGAGTTCAGCCTGTTTTTGCATTTCTATCGTTTTTAAGCCTCTGTCAATTAAGTCACGGATCATGCCATTTTGAGTAACATTATAATAAAGTTCCTTTTTAACATGATCCAGCTCACCTTCCATACTGGGGGGAACGGAAATCGTAAAGCGTTTAAATTCTGTTGCCATTGTTCTCACCTCCATCCTTCAAATTGGTTCAGTGGTTCATCACATCCAATTATATTATAGTGGTTCACCGGTTCACTGTCAAGAACGTAATAAATCCAGATATAAAAAATTGTTTCTTTACATCTCTGGTGCACTGGTGTATAATAAATGAATAAATGAGGTGAAATAATCATGGCTACTGAAAGACCGCGGTATACTGTATCCGTTGATAAAGAACTTTTTCAAAAAATAGAGGATTTTCGTTTTGAGCGACGTTTTCAAACGCGATCAGAGGCTACTGTGGAATTAATCCGTCTGGGACTGGAAGCTTTGAAACGCGAGGAAGAAGAAACATAGATATTTTATTTTGCGGCAATTGCTCTGCTTTATCCCGCAGACAAAAACAGAGTCATCCTATCCAATAACTTGTTGTTCTTTCATTACCATCATCAGACGTTTTCTGTTGCAATCTCCTTCCTTTTTGTCTAAAATGAATGAAAATGAAAAGCATAAAAATTTCAGAATACGGGGAACATACTTATGGCATTTGACGGAATTGTAATTTCAAACCTGATCCAGGAGCTCAACCAGACCATCCTGAACGCAAAAATCAGCAAGATTGCGCAGCCGGAAAGCGACGAGCTGCTTTTAACATTAAAAGGAAACGGCGGTCAGTACCGCCTTCTGCTCTCTGCGGACGCTTCCCTCCCGTTTGTCTATCTGACGGAGGAAAACAAACAGGCGCCGCTTACGGCTCCGGCTTTCTGCATGGTTCTCCGCAAGCACATCGCAAACGGCAGGATCACGCGGATCTTCCAGCCGGGCATGGAGCGGATCATCCATATCGAGATCGAGCATCTGGACGAACTGGGCGATCTGTGCCGCAAATCGCTGATCATCGAGCTGATGGGAAAACATTCCAATATCATCTTCTGCCGGGAAGACGGCACCATCATCGACAGCATCAAGCATGTGCCGTGTACGATGAGCTCCGTCCGGGAAGTGCTTCCGGGGAAACCGTATTTCATTCCGGCCACGCAGGAGGAGAAACGCGATCCTCTGCAGACCTCCCGTGAAGAATTTCTTTCCCTGATCAGCCAGAAACCGACGACTGTGGCAAAAGCCATCTATACGTCTTTTGTCGGCGTCAGCCCGCTGATCGCCTCTGAAATCGCCTTCCGCGCCGGACTTGACGGAGACATGCCGGCCGCTTCCTATGACAGCGATGCGCTTCTTCATCTGGCAAACCACTTCTGCTGGTTTATGGAAGAGATCCGGCAGGGGCATTTTTCGCCCGTCATCATCCGAAGCGGACGCGAACCGGTGGAATTTTCCAGCGTAAAACTGCAGATGTACGGGGATTATCAGACCGAGTGCTATGAATCTGTTTCCCGCGTTCTGGAAGTCTACTATGCCGAGAAAAACGTCTATACCCGCATCCGCCAGAAATCCGCGGAACTGCGGAAAGTCGTAAACACGGCGCTGGAACGCAGCCGGAAAAAGTACCAGATTCAGGAAAAACAGCTGAAAGATTCTGAAAAAAAGGAAAAATACCGCATTTACGGGGAACTGATCCAGACTTACGGCTACGGACTCGAAGAAGGCGCGTCCATGCTGGAGGCGGAAAACTACTACGACAACAACCGGATCATCCGCATTCCGCTGGATCCGCAGCTTACGCCGCTGGAAAACGCCAAAAAATATTTTGAACGCTACGGAAAATTAAAGCGGACCGGCGAAGCGGTCAGCGAATGGCTCAAAGAAACGGAAACCGAGATGAAGCATCTGGAATCGATTCAGAATTCGCTGGACATCGCGCTTTCGGCGGACGATCTGGTGCAGATCCGCGAAGAACTGGTTGAATACGGCTTTATCAAAAAGGGACGCTCCGGCAAAAAGCAGCGCAGCAAAAGCCGGCCGTTCCACTACCGCTCTTCCGACGGCTACGATATTTACGTCGGCAAGAACAACTACCAGAATGAAGAGATCACCTTTAAGCTCGCCTCCGGAAATGACTGGTGGTTCCACGCGAAAGGGATTCCGGGCTCCCATGTCGTCGTAAAGGCCAATAACGAAGAACTTCCCGACCGCGTATTCGAAGAAGCCGGACGCCTCGCCGGATACTACTCGAAAGGACGCGGCAGTGACAAGCTCGAGATCGATTATCTGCAGAAAAAAAATGTCAAAAAGCCGAATAAAGGCGCTCCGGGCTTCGTGGTATACTATACCAATTACTCGCTGACCATCCATCCGGACATCAGCGGGATCGAGCTGCTTGACGAATGAAAACATCATGATAATGCACCGTGGCATTCTTTCCCTTTCACGCCTTTAGTTACCAGCATAGCAACAGAAGCTTTGGACAGAATAAAGATGTAACATCAAGTTACAAAGGCAAAGGAGGAAATTGACATGAGCAATAAAAGTACCAAAAAAGGATTGGACCGCTTTAAGTTCGAGGTAGCAAGCGAGCTCGGCGTTCCATTAAAGAACGGCTATAACGGCGATCTGACCGCGAAGCAGAACGGCTCGGTCGGCGGTTATATGGTTAAGAAAATGATCGAAGCACAAGAGAAGCAGATGGCTGGAAAACAGTAGCCAAAAGACAGAAGCGCCGCATGAAGATTTTTATCTTACATGCGGCGGTTCTTTTTGATCAATAGAAGCATAACATTTCCTATTTCACAAAAAATCCCCTACAAGCTCATCTTCTGCAGCCGGTTTTCCATAAACCGCTCCATCTCCGCCCGAAGCGAAGCATGTTCCTCCTGCGCAAGCTCTGGATCCTCGGATAAAATGCGCTTCACTTCCTCAGCCGCTTCCTGCAGCACCCCGGCGTCCTGATAGACGTCCGCCAGGGAAAACGCAAGATCCCCGCTCTGGCGGATGCCGAAGAAATCGCCCGGCCCGCGCATCTTTAGATCTTCGCTTGCGATATAAAAGCCGTCGTTCGAACGGTTTAAGATCTCCAGGCGCTCCTGAGCGGTTTTACTGTCCGAAGTGTTGATCATAATACAGTAGGACTGCGCCTCGCCCCTTCCCACGCGCCCGCGGAGCTGATGGAGCTGTGCCAGCCCGAACCGGTCGGCATTTTCGATCATCATGACCGTCGCATTCGGAACGTTGACGCCGACCTCCACGACCGTGGTCGACACCAGCACCTGAATCCGGTTCCGGGCAAAACGTTCCATGATCCCGTTCTTCTCCCCGCTTTTCATCCGGCCGTGCAGCAGCCCGACGGAAACCGAACCGCCGAATACTTCGTTCAGCCGCTTCGCGTAATCCGTTACATTTTCCGCCTCGGCGGCTTCCGACGCCTCGACCAGCGGGCAGATGACATACGCCTGATGCCCCAGATCCGCCTGTTTCTTCAGAAACGCATAGGCTTTTTCGCGGTATCCGGTGTTCACGACGCAGTTCTTGACGGGAAGGCGCTTAGCCGGCACTTCGTTGACCACGGAAATGTCCAGATCGCCGTAGAGAATGATCGCCAGTGTGCGCGGGATCGGCGTCGCGCTCATGACAAGGATATGCGGCGCCGCCCCTTTCTCGGAAAAAGCGTCCCTCTGCTTCACGCCGAAACGGTGCTGCTCATCGGTAATGACCAGCGCCAGATTGGAAAAAACGGTTTTTTCCTGGATCAGTGCGTGGGTTCCGATAACCATTGCATCCGGGTGCGAAAGGATGCGCGCATATGCGTCTTTCTTCTGCTTCTGCGTCATGGAACCGGTCAGAAGAATGATCGCAACGTCCAGACCGAATTTCCCGCACAGCCCGCAGTAAGTCTCATAATGCTGCCGGGCGAGCACCTCCGTCGGCGCCATGATCGCGGACTGGAAGCCGTTGTGCGAAACCACCGCCATCGCCAGAAAGGCCAGGATCGTCTTTCCGGAGCCGACGTCCCCCTGAATCAGCCGCTGCATGGCCGATGGGCCGGACATATCCTGCAGGATATCCTCCAAAGCCGCCTGCTGTGCGCCGGTCAGCTCATACGGCAGTTTCTGCGCCAGACGTTCGGCAAAGCCGTCCCGCGCCGCGGGAAACGGATTCTTCGGCCTCTGCTGCTTCGCTTTCTGGTACTGCAGCCCCATGATAAACAGGAAAAATTCATCAAAAACCAGACGCCGCCTTGCCGTAATCAGCGTATCCATCGAATCCGGGAAATGAATCTGCTTCATCGCGTAGTTGTACTCGCAAAGCGCATGTTCCCGGCGGACACCGGCCGGCAGATAATCGGAAAACAGTTCATCGTCCGCCAGTGCCTGACGCATCGTTTTGATCATAAGATTGTTGGTCAGCCCCGCAGACAGCGGATAAACCGGAAGAAAGCAGAGCTCGATCGCCTCATACTGTTCCGGTTTATAGACGGCGGGCTGTTCCATCACCAGACGCCCGCCTTTTTTAATGATCTTTCCATAAAAAACATATTGTTTTCCGACTTCCAGAGAACTTCGGATATACGGCATCCGATACCAGATCAGCTGTACCGCATCTATCGTTCCTCCGATATTTAAAACCGTAACCGGCATTCTTCCCTGCCGCGTGGCAGGCGTGCGCGAAACGGCGGCGCGCAGGGCGCAGAAAGTCCCTTCCGCGGGCGGTTCCGTCATCGGAAACGAACGCGCGGCCGGATACTGGATATAGGTTCTGGGAAAACGAAGGAGTATATCACCGACCGTGTATACTCCTGTTTTTTCAAAAACTTCTTTTGTTTTTGCTCCGATTCCCTTAATTGCGGTAATTGCGGAATTACGATCCATAACAGAGCTTTCTCCTATTGTTCCGCAGATCTATTCCACCGATATGATGTAGTAATAGATCGGCTGTCCGCCGTTGTTGACTTCCACTTCAAGCTCCGGGCAGGCGTTTTCAATCTCTTCCGCCAGTTTTGCGGCTTCCTCTTCGGAAATCTCCTCCCCGAAATAGATGCTTACCATCGCGGAATCCTCATCGACCATTTCTTTGACCATATCAAGCGCGGCCGCCCGCAGATCGTTTCCGACGGAAAGGATCGTCTTGTCGCCGACGCCCATGTAATCGCCCTGCTTAATGGTTTTGCCGTCGATCTCCGTATCCCGGACCGCATAAGTGACCTGCCCGGTCTTAACGTTCTGAATCTCGGCGTTCATCGCCTCTTCGTTCTCTTTCGCGGAATAATCCGGGATAAAGTTGACCAGCGCGGTGATTCCCTGCGGGATCGTCTGCGTCGGGATCACGATCACTTCTTTCCCTTCGACAAGGGAAGCGGCCTGGTTTGCCGCAAGGATGATGTTCTTATTATTCGGCAGGACAAACACCGTATCCGCATTCACATGCGCGATCGCCTGCAGGACATCCTCCGTGCTCGGATTCATCGTCTGTCCGCCCTCGATGATATAATCCACGCCGAGCCCCTTAAAAATCTCGTTTAAGCCGTCGCCGATCGATACGGAAACAAAGCCCATATCCTTATGCGGCTGTTCTTCGGCCTGTTCGGCTTCTTTTGCTTCCTTTTCCAGAGCCTCTTCTTTCTGCTGCGCCGCGATCTTCTCGGCGTCTTTGATCAGCTTCTCCTGATGCTCTTCGCGCATATTGTCGATCTTGATTCTGCTTAAAGAACCATGCGTAAGTGCTTTCTGGATCGCAAGACCTGGATCATTGGTATGTACATGGGTTTTTACGATCTCGTCATCGGCAACCACCACGATGGAATCGCCGATCGATTCCAAAAATCCCTTGTACTCTGCTTCTTCTTTGTCCGTCAGCGGATGGTTCAGCACGATGATAAATTCCGTGCAGTAGCCGAATTTGATCTCTTCTTCCGTCTGCGCTGAAATCTTAACGACACCGCTTCCGGCCGCTTCTCCTTCGATCGTGTAATCGATTTCCTTGCCCATCAGGGAGTCATATGCCCCTTTCAGCACCTGGAGCAGTCCCTGTCCGCCGGAATCCACCACGCCTGCCTGCTTTAATACCGGAAGCATATCCGGCGTCCGGCTCAATACGCGGTCGGCTTCCTTTATCACTTCCTCGCAGAAAACAACCAGATCGTCCGTCTCTCCCGCAATCTCCTGCGCTTTCTTCGCCGCTCCTTTGGCAACGGTAAGGATCGTGCCTTCTTTCGGCTTCATAACGGCCTTATACGCCGTCTCCACCGCTTTCTGGAAAGCTTCCGCCAGCACATTGACATCGGCCTCCTCGTACCGGCTGATCACTTTGCAGAATCCCCGGAAAAGCTGGGATAAGATCACGCCGGAATTTCCTCTCGCCCCGCGCAGGGAACCGGAAGAAATCGCTTTGGACAGCTGGGACATCGTCGGGGCGCTCAGCGCGTTGACCTCTTTCGCCGCAGACATGATCGTCATGGACATATTGGTTCCCGTATCCCCGTCCGGTACTGGAAATACATTCAGTTCGTTAATCCATTCCTTTTTCGCTTCCAGGTTCTTAGCTCCCGCCAGGAACATTTTTGATAAAGTTTGTGCATTAATACTTGTGATTTCCAATTTTGTAATCCTCCTTAATCAATCACACGCACGCCTTCGACGTATATATTGATTTTTCTGATCTGCATACCGGTAAACGATTCCACTTTGTACTTAACCGTATCGATTAGGTTATCGGTAACGGTGCCGATGCTGACGCCGTAAGAAACAATCACATGAAAATTAATCGTAATCTTATTATCTTCATCTACTGCAACATTAATACCATGCGTCAGATAATCTCTTTTCAGAAGCTTTACCAGGCCATCCTTCATATTCACGGCGGCCATTCCCACGATTCCGAAACATTCCACTGCAACAGATCCCGCATAAGTCGCAATGACATCTTCATCGATGATGATCCTGCCGTATTTGGTTTCCATTTGTCCTTTCATATAGTTCCCTCCCATTCGGATAAAATTCTGACGTAGACCGCGGCATCTCTCTTCTGATATTATACCCATTTTTATCCAAAAAGCAAATGATCTGTGTAATTTCTGTGCAATTTTTTCTAATTTTGCCTTGCATTATAAAATTAAATCTGCTAGAATATCAGTGTTGTGGGTACGAACAGCAGTATTCATCTTAGAAAAATGCAAGGAGGTGCAATATCATGGCAAAATGCGCAGTATGCAACAAGGGCGTTCATTTCGGCAATAAAGTGAGCCATTCTCATAGAAGGTCGAATAAAATCTGGAAATCAAACATTAAACATGTGAAGTGCAAGGTCAACGGAGTACCGAAGAAATTATACGTTTGTACTTCCTGCTTAAGATCCGGTAAAGTTGAGAGAGCATAATAACGCCAAATGACGGGACTGTCGCAAGACGGTCCTTTTTTCATGCACTTTTTCCTGTTTTCCGGCGGATCTATCTGCTTGTATGCACAATGAGCTCAACGCAGCTTCTCTATTTATTTGCAGCTGAAAATATAATAACTGAGCAGCAGACAGGCCGCCGCGAGCAGAATGCCCCACCATTCATTGGAAATCACCAGCATGACCAGCATCCCCATCGCAAACCAGAACAGCGTATAGCCAATGATCCGTTTCATACCAACCCCGCGCAAAAAAAGGCATATATTACTGATAATATATGCCTCTTGCCCAAAAACAATGCTCCGCTTATTCATTTTCCGCCGCTGAAGCCGCCTCACCGGCCGCTTCTTCCTCTTCCGCCGCGCTTCCGGAAGCGCCCTTGGAAGAAAATCTGCTGACAAAATCCGGAACCATGTCAAGCACCTTCGTCAATCCGTCCTGATTCTTGATATTTACCAGCTTCGTCGTGCCGTTCTGGATCACGAGCACGGCGCTCGGCATGATCTTTCCGCCCATTCCTCCCGCGCCGTTATTCTTCTTCTCCTGGGCAAACGCGCCCGCGGCTACGCCGAAGGAAACATCCACCAGCGGCAGGATGATGGTATCCCCGATGTGGATCGCATCACCGACGACGGTCTTTGTCGTGATAAAACTGTCCATTCCGTGGAAAAGCGACTCCACGGTGTTGTTAAATGAGTTATCTGCCATTTGTTTTGTCCTCCTGATCAACCTTTTCATTTTATATGTTTTCTGCCGCGTCCCTGATTCTGCGGTACAATCTGCGGCAGTTTTTATCTTTGACGATCCGAAACAGGATGCCCGCCAGCCGGAACAGAAAAATGTTTCCTTCCACCTGTGCCTCTCCCGTGCAGTAAGGCTTTTCCCCGGTAAAATCCGGAACGATGCGCCAGCGCTCCCGGTAGACGGTTGGGAATACGGCAAGCGCGCCTAAGAGAAGCCCCGTTTTATCCGGTTCTCCGGCCGAAAACTGCGCGTCCACCCGGATATGGGACGGTTTTACGATCTTAAGCAGCCGGAAAACTTCCTGTTTTAAATGCGAAAACGCCGCCTGATTCTTCTGATCCGAGATCAGATCCCGGACTTTTCCGGCAATCGTCCTGATATTCTCTATCATGCCCCGGATCCGTGCTTCCATACCCCGGATTCCGGAAAAGATCCCGTCCAGCCGGATCCGTATGCCGGTCTTTTTCGCTCTTTTCTTTTTCGATTTTTTCTTTTTCGATTTTCTTCTGCTTTCCGCTCCGCTTTCGCCCGGCCGGTCTTCCTCTGCCGCTTGTGCGGCTTCCTTTCCGCTTTCCGGGAGGCCGGCATCTGCTTCCAGATCTTCTGAAACGGCAGTATCCGCTTCCCATTCCCCGCCGGCATCCTCAAATAATTCCGGCAGCTCCGCGAGTTCCTCTTTCGCGTGCTTAAGGCTCTCTTCGCCCAGCGCCTTCTCCAGCCCTTCGATAAACGGCTTGTCCTCGACGGCATGGATCAATTCCTCTCCCGCCTCTTCCAGCTCCTCTTTTGTTTCCTCTCCGGCCTGCTGTCCGTCTTCCGACACCAGCGTCTTTTTAAAACCGCAGATCCGCAGAAAAACCCGGATCCGCCCGTCCTCATAATCCGCATACAGGCTGATAAGCCGAAACAGCCACGAAACGCGTGCCCTGCCCCGGAACGACTCTTCCATGCCAACCGCCAGACGGTAGGTGACCGGAACAAACAGGATCATCAGGATCAGCGCGGCCGCGGCCGCAAGCAGGATCACAACGATCCAGCCGATGATCTTTAGTATCGTCAGAAGAACCGTCATGCTTCCTGCCTCCGATTCTCCTTCAGATATTGATAGACATCAACATCCCCGGTATTCTGATAGGTTTCCTCGATAATCCTTTGTACGACTTTCAGGGCTTCCTGGCGGCTTCCGGCAAGCCCGATGATCCGGAGGCGGTCCTTCGGATAGGCTTTCTGCCGCAGTTCCCTTGCCGGAATGATATCCAGCAGGTTGTCCGGATTCGAAGCGAAAGAAATGACATAAGTACAGAGGGAATCCAATCCCATGCCATGACTGATCTTCCGCTTGATCTTATCCGCTTTTTTTTCAACAGAATCCCCTAGATACAGATTGTCATACCATTTCATACAAAACCTCAAAAAAGCAGTTCCCGTACCAACTGCTTTAGTAATACATGTGGTATTTCCACAGGTTGCTCTTCTTCAGTTCCAGATATTCGTTATATGCTTTTTCCAGAATCTGTTTCTCATTTGCAAATTTCAGCAGATGATATGCTTCATGAAACTTGTAATATCCGGAATCTACAAAAAATTCCTCCCTCTGTGGCCTGCTATAATAATTCTCGCCCATCATCAGATACCAGTGGACTTCTTTCTCTACGGTGTCCTCCGGTACGGAAAACGAATACTGGCTCTTTCCAATATACTGAACAATAGCCGCTGTCGCCCCGGTTTCCTCCCGGACTTCCCGAACCGCGGTATCCTTGAATTCCTCGCCATCTTCTACGGTTCCCTTCGGGAGAACCCAGCCTTCGTATTTACCCTTATAATTCTTATATAAGAGCAGAATCTTACCACGAAAAATTACCACACCGCCACAACTCGTTGCCTCAATCATTGCAAACCTCCTATAGTGTGGTCGAAACATCTTTAAGCATTATACCCCAGTTTTTTCCGATATGCAAGGATAGAATTGGCCGCGGCGCACTCACCGGCCGTAATAAGCGTCAAAAACCTTCTTCGCGATCGGAACGGCATAAGCGTTCCCGTATCCGGAATCCTCCACGATGACCGCGACTGCGATACTGTTTTTCCCTTCCATTTCGGCGTATCCGGCAAACCACGCATTCAGCTTCTCCGTCTCATCCGACACCTGGGCAGTCCCGGTCTTTCCGTATGCTGCGTAAGGCTGCCCGCTTAAAACGCTTCCCGTCCCGTCATTGACTACGGCATACATATAATCCTGCAGAAACGCCGCCTCCTCTCCGGTAAGCAGCTGCCGGTATTCCCGCGGATCGTAAGCGGTTACCGTAACACCGTCGTAATTTTCCACGCGGTCCACCAGATACGGCGCCATCAGAACCCCGTCATTTGCCACGGCCGCCGCGATCAGCATCATGTGGAGCGGCGAAACCATGGTTTTGCCCTGTCCGATCCCCGTTTCCATGACCAGCGAATCGGAATCCTGATCCGTCAGCGACATGCTGCTGACGCCGGATTCAAACGCGATCGGCAGATTCCGGTTAAACAGCAGGGAATCGCAGAGATCGCTGAACTGATCCCGATCCAGCGACAGTGCCAGATTCGCATAGCTGCTGTTGCAGGAATTGGCAAAAGATGCGCGCAGATCTTCCGTTCCATGGACTTCGTTTTCCGCACAGTGGATCGTTTTGCTGTCTTTCGTAAATTCGCCTTCGCATTGAAACAGATAATCCTGATACGAATCCGGATTTTCCCGGTAATATTCCAGCGTCGTAAAGATCTTAAAGACCGATCCAGGCGCATACTGCCCCTGGGTGGCGCGGTTAAAGAGCACCGAGCTGCCTTCACCGTTGATCTCTTCCCAGTCGGCCGCAACCGTATTCGGGTCGAAATCCGGCTTGGAAACCATGGCAAGGATCTTTCCGGTTTCCGGTTCCATCGCGATCACCGCCCCGTCATAGTTTCCCAGCGCATCGTAGGCAGTCTTCTGGAGCCCGAAATCCAGCGTCGTGATCACATTGTCTCCAATATTTTTCTGATCGGCCATCTCGTTGGCAAACCGCTCCAGAAAAAACGCATGGGAACGGAGCAGGGAAAAATTGCACTGGTTTTCCAGACCGGATTTTCCGCTGTCCGCATACCCAACGGCATGGGCAAACATCCTTCCGAACGGATATTCCCGCGTCTCGCTGCCGTCTTCCGAAACAACGGTCCTTGCAAGCACCTGCCCATCCGCCGAGCGGATCTCCCCGCGCACCACATACCCGGAAAAAAGGTTCTGGAGCGAATTGTAAGGGCTGTTGATAAACGACTCGCTTTTTGCGATCTGGAAATACGCCAGATAGCCCATCATGCAGAGGAACAAACCGAAAAACAGATACGCGATCACGCTAAATTCCCTGTTTGCCGATGGTTTTTTTGATTTCTTTTTATTCTGCCCGTCTTTTTCCTGTGTCATGACCTGCCGCTCCTTTCTTTTCTATCCCCTGTTCCTGCTTTGCCGCGCCGTCCTTCGAAGACATGATATAAAGCCCCTGAATCACGCCGAATAAGATCATCGTGGAAAGCAGCGAGCTTCCCCCGTAACTGACGAGCGGCAGCGTCACGCCGGTGGACGGAATGAACTTGATCGCCCCGCCGATCGTCAAAAACACCTGCATGGCATAGAGCGTGCCGAGTCCCAGCGCTACAAGCTTGTAAAAAGGATCGCGCATCCGCATGGCGATGTTGATAAACATGAAAAAACAGCTTAAGCATACCATTGTCAGGCACAGCGCAAAAATGATCCCCATTTCTTCCGCGATCGCGGAAAAGACGAAATCTTTCGCCACGACCGGAATCTCGTTC
>CANQDS010000071.1 GCA_947593655.1 uncultured Lachnospiraceae bacterium
TGCATCATATCGGTCAGTTTCACCGCGCCGTCGCCGTCCGTGTCGCCGTTTGTGCCGTAGATAACCGCGCTGTCCGCTCCTTCTGTTACCGTAAAGGTTACACGGGATTGGTTGAGCAGAGCGGAATCCGTCAGAAGAAGCTTGTCCCCTTTCTTCTGAATGAACACGCCTTTTTCCGCCTGATTTCCACTTTCCGTCAAGATGGAGAGTTTCCCAGAAAAACCGTATGTACCGGTGTTTGCAAACGCCAGCTGCTGGCCCTCACGGCTTCCGGCAAGCGCAGTTATCGAAGCGGCTGGGATATTTCCGCTTTCTTTTTCCGTCTTCGTCACCGACATGTTTCGGTCGGAAAGAGTTCCATCTGATACCTCTTTTCCGTTAATACTCCATTAATCGCCCGATGGCAGCGTCAGTTCAAGCGTTACCTCCTTTTCGCGGAGCGTCTGCTGCATATCTTTCGTCAGTACGCCATCCGTGCCAAGACTTCCTGTGACAGTTTCGCCTGATTGGGCGGATTCCAGTTTTTCCGCCAGTTCTGTATCTGCTCCGCCTTGCTCCGGTTTTGAATATGGAAGCATGACATGATCCATGATTTTAAGCGGGGTGAGCTGTTTCTCGGTAGTACCATTGCCGATTTGTCCACAGTCATTACCTCCCCACATATACAGGCTTCCATCATCGGTAATAGCTCCAGTGCACTCTCCACCTAAAGATAGCAATGTTACATTTTCTAACACTTTTACCGCCTTATTACAGTTTTTATTGGTTCCAGTTCCAAGCTGACCATAATAATTATCTCCCCACATATACAAACTGCCATCTTCGGTAATGGCTCCACTAATCGTTTTGCTTAAAGATACCGTTACTGCATCATCTAAAACTTTTACTGGTTTATTACAATCCTTGTTCGTTCCATCTCCTACTTCTCCGCTAGAATTTTCGCCCCACATATACAAGCTTCCATCTTTCGTAATGGCCCCGCTATGCTCAAATTTCAATGATATCGATTCTACATTTTCCAGTATTTTTACCGGTTTATTGCAATCTGCATTTGTTCCATTTCCTACCTGTCCGTCACTATTGTATCCCCACATATACAAACTTCCGTCTTTCGTAATGGCTCCACTATGAACTCCCCCTGATGCCAGAGTCACCACATTTTCTAATATTTTTACTGGAGTATTACAATCTTTATTCGTTCCATTTCCAAGCTCACCATATGAATTATTTCCCCACATATACAGGCTGCCATCTTTCGTAACGGCTCCACTATAGCTGCCTCCCATGGATATCGATTTCACATTTTCCAGTACTTTTACTGGGGTACTAACGTAATTATTATTCGTTCCATTCCCTATCTGACCAAAATAATTATCTCCCCACATATACAGGCTGCCATCTTTCGTAATGGCTCCGACTTTAGTTTCTTCCAATGATACTGATTCCACGTTGTCCAATACTTTCGTTGGTTTATTACAATTTGCATTTGTTCCGGTTCCAAGCTGCCCCCAAAAATTAGCACCCCACATATATAAACTTCCATCAGCAGTAATTGCACTACTATAGCTGTCTATTAATGATACGGATTTCACATTTTCCAATACTTTTACCGGGGTACTAACGTAATTATTACTCGTTCCATTCCCTATCTGGCCAAAAGAATTATCTCCCCACATATACAAACTGCCATCCTCAGTAATCACTCCGCTATGATTATAAGCTTTGCCGTCCTCACTCACTTGTCCACTACAGGAAATGGAAAAAATCTGTCTTGCAAACTCTCCTGAAATCTGATTTTCCTGTGCCGATACCGGCTCGATGTAAGATCCGCCCGTCAAAACAATAGCAAACGCCAGAAGAAACGCCGTGATCCGCCGGAATGATTTTCTTTTCTTCCCGTCCATTTTTAATGCTCCTTTCTAATCAAAAGCTCCGCTGCCTATTTTTTATAATGCCGGACCACCCTGTTTTTCAGGAGCGATCCGGCGTATTTTTGCTTTTCCGCTTCCTTAATTTCTTACGCTTTTAACTGCTTACTTTCCGTCATAAACACTCTGGCTTCTCTTGCTAACAAAATGCAGTTCGCGCATCAGATCCTGAATCTCCACTTTATTATTCATATCCACATCTGCGAAGCCCTTCTGCACTTCATTTAAGCTTGTCCGGCTGCTGACATGATGGAGCACCTGCATCATATCGGTCAGTTTCACCGCACCGTCGCCGTCTGTGTCGCCGTTTGTACCGTAGATAACCGCGCTGTCCGCTTTGCGGGAAATTTCAAATGTTACGGATTGGTCTTTGATCATGCAAGCATCCGCCAATTGCAGCTGTTCTCCTGCACTTTCGCCGGTTCCTGTTCCGGAAGTTCCCGCTGAAGAGGCCGTTTTCTGCAATAAGACTGCCTTATCACCCTTCGCCTGCGCATCTGCGGTAATCGTCAGCTGCGCTGCAAAACCGAGTTCCCCGTTTTCATGAAATACCAGCTGTCCGGCAGAACGGGTGCCCGCAAGATCAGAAATCTCTTTTTCGTCAATTTTTCCTTCGCCAACCGCCGCTTTCTTTACGGCAAGATTCATATCGCTTAATCCGGTTTCCGGAAGGGATTTTCCGTTTACGTTCCATGCAATACCATTGTCCAGAGTCACTTTCAAATTTACGTCTTTATCCTGCATGGTTTCGAGAACATTCTGCGAAAGAACTGCATCTTCTTCCGAAAATTCCGCTTCTACGGTTTCTCCGTCCTTAGCATTTCCCAGTTCATCGATCAATTCCGCTCCTCCTTCAGAAACGGAAAGAATATAAGTTCCGCCCTGATCCTGTTTTACCTTTATGTATCCTTTCTCATTTACAACTGCTGAATTGACATCCACAAGTCGCCCATTTTCCAATCTGCCATAGGATAACCGCTCCCCTGCATATTCTTTTCCTGCAAAAAGATATACTTCTGCCTCTGCGGGAAACGCTCCGTTTTCCCCATAAGTGATCTGGAGAACAAAATTATCTTTTGTGATCTTATCCGGAATCTTCGCAATCTTTGAATAATCCCTTTCTATCGTATTGGAAAAATCGTAGCTGCCATTTCCGGAAACATCTTTCATACTTTCCTTTGCAAAAGTAAGCAGTATATCCGAATCCGACTTCATTACTATGTCTCTTTTTTTATTCTTCTCTAATAACGTGGAGAAACTGTCCGTTGGTACAGCAACAAACGCTGGAAATATCATAAATTCCCGATCCGACCACATATAATCTACATCCTTTTTCGTCTGATAATTAAGCAGTTCTTTTGGCAGAGCAAGAATTTCATCCTCTCGATCCAGATCATTTTCGTAAGCTATACTCCATGCATTCATTTCACTCTCATATTGATTATTGATACATCTCTCCTTGATTCCATTTGCAAAATCACTATTTTTCAGGCAGGAAATATCATTAATATTATTGTTCTCTAGATTCAGCCATTTCAAATTTTTCAGCTTAGCCAGACTGCTGACATCGCTTATTTTGTTATTGTCCAAATATAATATTTTCAAATTAACCATTTCTGATAAATCACTGATATCCTCCAAAGAATTACTTGCCAAATCCAGTCCTTCCATTTTCTTTGCTTCTGATAATCCTTTTGTACTGGTAATATGATTATTTTCTAAACCAAGGTCCTTTAAATTTACCAATTTTTCCAAACTGCTGATATCGCTGATATTATTAGACTCTAGATCCAACAGAGATAAATTCACCAATTCAGATAACCCACCCAGATTGCATATTTCATTTCCAGCTAAATCTAAATCCGTCAGATTTATCAACCCTGATAATGCGTCTATATCTTTAATTTTATTATTGTTTAACCATAATTCGTTCAATTTCGTTAGATTTTCCAAAGCACTAAGATCACTAAGTTCCGCTTCACTTATACGTAAAAGTTCCAAATTATTCAAATTGGATAAACTACCTACATCTGAAATAGGGTTACGGCTCAATATTAGATATTTCAAATTAGGCAAATTGGACAAAACTGTAATATCCGATATAGAATTTCCGCCTAACGATAATTCGTATAAATTTACCAATTTTGACAGCGGTTCGATATCCGTTATATGATTGTCATTCAAATATAGTACTCGTAAGTTATCCATATCCGACAGACTCTCAATATTAGTTATATTATTATTTCCCAGATTCAAATCCGATAAATTCACAAAATATTCAATTCCTTTTATATTCTCAATTTGACTATACGAAAGGGATAAGTATTCACAAGCCGCCGCTTCTGTTTTCTGCAGCAATCCATCCTTGTTATTTTCCTCACAAATTCCATCCTGATTCCTTCCGTCACATTGTTCCAACGCACCTTGATAAAAATTCTCATCCGGAATTCCCGCTTCATCATTCCCGATAATCTCATCCGTCGTCTTTACTTTTTCCGCTGTGCCGCTCTCCGCTGCTTTCGCCAGTTCCGGCAAATCTACTGCTGTAAATGCCATGCTCCCTGCCAGGATCAATGCACCGATCCTGCTAATCATTTTTTGTTTCATAATTCCACGCTCCTTATCACAAATTTTCCTGTTTTAAATTTTTCTGTTCCATATTTCCTGCAGCACCCGGTTTTTACTGGATTCCGTCATAAACACTCTGACTTCTTCCACTGACAAAATGCAGTTCGCGCATCAGATCCTGAATCTCCACTTTATTATTCATATCCACATCCGCGAATCCTTTCTGCACTTCACTTAAGGTTTTCCGGCTGCTGACATGGTGGAGCACCTGCATCATATCGGTCAGTTTCACCGCGCCGTCGCCGTCCGTGTCGCCGTTTGTGCCGTAAATGATTGTACTGTCCGCTTTGCGGGAAATTTCAAACATTACACTTTGAGATTCCTTAACAGGCACAACATCCGCCAGCTGCAGCTGCGTTCCCGTTTGGGAAGTTTTCTGCAGCAGAACGGCCTTATCCCCCTTCATCTGCGCATCGGCCGGAATGGCCAGCTGCGCCGTAAAGCCGAGTTCCCCGTTTTCATGAAAGATCAGCTGATCCTCCTTTTTTTCCACGGCAAGATCAATGTCTTTTAATCCGCTTGCCGGAAGCTGTTTTCCATTGATCTTCCATACGAAATCATTTTCAAGTGCAATTTCCAGCGTCACATCCTTCCCCTGTATCGCTTCCTGCGCGTCCTTGGTAAGAACCGTATCCTCTGCGTCAATAACCACTTCCGTAACCGTTGCCGTTTTGTAACCGCAGACCGAGCATTCCTGATGCACCAGATGCACCCCTCCTGCTTCTTCGCGCTCTACCACTTCTTTCATGCTGTGGGGTGCCTCGCTGCCCCTGTGCGCAGAATTTCCCGCACATTCATGCCAGTGGCTGGCACTGTCGTAATGCCATACCGTATCATAAGAATGTTCATGGGCAACCGTAACCGTACATTTTGCAGTATGGCTTCCGTCCGCCGCCGTCGCCGTGATAACCGCGGTTCCTTCCTTTACCGCTGTAACCGTTCCTTCCGAATCCACGACGGCAACCCCTGTATTGCTGCTGGAAAAAGTTACCGTCTGATCCGCGCTATCCGGCTTGATGGAAACCGTCAGAATTCTGCTTTCCCCTTCCTTCATGTCCAGCGAAGCCGGGGAAATTTCAAAACTTTCAATCGGTTCCGATTGAATGGAAACCGTATACGTTTTTGCAAGATTCGGATTATATTTCGGATAAATCTTTACCGTAACGTTTCCGGAAGAACGCATCGTAAAATATCCCATATCTTTTCTTGTCATGGAACAGGACATCCGGTTCGGATCCGAAATCTCTACATTCCATTCGTCATCCAGTTCCACTCCGGAAGGAGCGCCGCTGCCCCGCATCCAGAAATAAAGCGTATCCCCGACAGCAAGCGGATTGGAAAAACTGCCGTAATACCATCCTTGCGGATCCTTTGTCCATAAAATATCCGACTGCGTATAAGTTCCCAGCTGCTTTTTTTCTCCGCAGACGCTGCACTGTAACGTGGCAATCCCGCCTTCTGTTTTTACGACGTTATAATGATGCCCGTTCTCAATCACCGTTTTTTGGTTTGAGGCAAGGTTAGAAACATTAATATCATAAAAAGTGATCGTTCCGTTTTCCCACGTATACCATGTGATCCTGCCATTGGAAACAACCGGTGCACAGTCCGAAAGCTGCCCTTTCATCAGGTACGGTTCTTTGGTTTCGGGATTTCCGTTTCCGTCAACCGGCATATAATACACGCAATCTTCTTTCGACCATAAAACAACAAAACGGTTTCCGGAAAGCTTTACCATATGCGGCGTGGAAGCCGTCCCGTCGCCCTCTTTATAATCCGTAAGCCAGTGGATCTTAGCATTTTCTGAGCCCTCGCCCGTTTTTGCAACCGACGCAACAAAAACATTGTAGGTACTGCCTCTGTCCGTCGGGCCGTCTTTTCCATATACACCGGTATTTCCCGCGATCAGATAAGAGGAATCCGATAGTTCAAATGCGCCGACAGAGGAACCGGTATCGTTATAGTTATCAAACCACGGAAAATCCATCACGCTGATTACCTCGCACTGGCTGCCATAACCCGACTGAAAGCTGCCGCCTGTAACATCCACCGGAGACTTGATCAGTGCAATACAGCGCGGATAGGCGTCTCCATGATCCACGGCTACCGTGTACCCATCCTCAATATGGATAAACTGATTAAAAGAATGGCTCACATATCCATAGGCATGATTGGAAACCGCCGTAAAGGAATCCGTGATCTTCATATTTTTCGTATCAAACTGTATCGTAACATTTGCCTGATGATTCAGTCCGTCCGCTGACTGATACATCTCATGCGCAGTCCGAACCATCAGATCATCGCCGCTGGCTTCCATACGGGCGCTTCCAGCATAAAACGGTACCGTAGTGTTGCAGTCCGCCAGTCCGTCTGAACCAAGGCGCTTCCAATCCGTATCATATTTTGTGATACGGAACACTTCCACCTGCGGATCCTGATTCCGGTTATCCTGCCCGGTAAGAACGTAATAAGCATTCCCCGAAGCATAAAATCCTCCGAAAAGCGGAAGCTCTTCCTTAATATGCTTTGTTTTGGAAGTCTGGATATTATGGGATGCATCATAATATTCAACCAGCAGCCCATCGATCGAACCGCCTGCCTGAACGCGCATCACTCCGCCGTCTGCCGTCGGCGTCAGATACGATGTAACTGTACTGCTCCAATAAGGGTAATGGTTTCCATAATCCTGTGCATTGATGTTCGAACCCTCATAGGCTTCGCATTGAGTCTTTACTTCTGCATTTGCCGCAACCGCCGGCGCAGACAGCATTTCCCCAAAAAGACCTGCCGCAAGGATCCACGCACCGATCCGGCTGATCATTTTCTGGCTCATCATTTTCCGTTTCATAACTTCACGCTCCTTATCCGAAATTTATTTTATTGATCAGAGAGAAAAGAACCGCTGTTATCCGTCTGCCGGATAACAGCGGCTCTTGTTGCTATCGTTCTGTTAATTCATATGAAATTTATTTCTTTTGATCAGGATGATCGTTTCTCCTGCCACCAATAACATCAGCAGCAGATAACCGAGTACCTTTGCAGTATCTCCGGTCTTCGGGCTGCCCTTCTGTCCGCCTTCATTGATGGATACCTTGACCGGCTCCTTCGTCGGTTTTGCTTTTACCGTAATGGTGCAGGAAACGCTCTTTTCGCCGACTTTAGCGGTAATGATTCCGGCTTTCTTTGCCGTCAATGCCCCGTTTTCTACAGAAAGCACGCTGCTGTCAGAACTGCTCCATACTACAGTCGTATCGTCGGTCGTATCAACAGGATTGCAGAGGATCTTCAGCGTATCCTTATCCCCTTCCTGCATTTCTTTGATGATCTTATCAAATGCAATGGATTCCAACGGGATATCCTTTACTTCCAAAGTTGTCTCCGCCGTATAAACAGACTTTTTCCCGGAAGCATCAATCGCGGTAATCTCAGCCGTAAATGTTACGGTTCCCTTTTTCAGAAATACTGCTACCCCTTTCTCGTCAACGGCTGCAACCTTCTCATCGCTGCTGCTCCAGAAAACCTGTACTTCATCGGTGATCTGCTTCTCGGTCAGGATCTCCTCCAGATTCATGATACGGATCAGATCCAGTTTCTGTCCCATGACCGCATTTTCCACTTTGCTGAACGTGATCGAATCTGCAAGATCCTGTGTCAGATGGTTTTCCTGAACCGTTACGACCGCTTCCGCCGTAAACGGCTGTTTGGTTTCTGCATTGACTTCTTTTGTTGCTGCGGTGATTTTCGCCGTGCCTTCTTTCAACGCGGTGATCTCGCCGGTTGCCGCATCTACCGAAGCTACTGCCGGATCACTGCTGCTCCATGTCAGGGTTTTCTCATCGGTCGTATTTTCCGGCGCATAAACCACTTCCAGAGATTCCTTCTTCCCTTTCAAAAGGGTAAGGCTGTTCTTATTCAAAGAGATTCCGGTCAGTTTGATCTCCTGTACATGGATCTTGTATTCTGCGCTCTTGCTTCCAACTGTTGCGGTGATGGTTGCATCGCCGTCTTTTAATCCCGTTACCAGACCGTCTGCCGTTACCGAAGCAACGGAAGCATCGCTGCTCTTCCAGGTTACCGTTTTGTCGTCCGTCGTATCTTCCGGATCATAGCTGACGGACAACTGAGCGGTTTCGCCCTTCTTAATAGTCGCCTTGTCCCCTTTGATCTCAATCTTATTTAACGGAACGGCTACCGTTACATTGCAGACTGCGCTGACAGAACCGGCCGTTGCCGTAATCACCGCGCTGCCCTTTCCTTTTGCCGTTACCGTTCCGTCATTGGACACTTCCGCTACCGATTTGTCGCTGCTGCTCCAGCTAATCGTTTCGTCCGCGTCTGCCGGAGTCATGGATGCAGTCAGTTTCTGGCTGTCACCCTTGTTCATCGATAACGTCGTTTGATCTAATTGGATTCCAGTGGCCGATATAACGACTTTAACAGCTTCTGCCTGATTCACATAATCAGTATCAATTTGCTGATAATCATCATTTGTCAATTCCGTCTGTGTCAGCGCCGTACTGACACTGCCTTTGGCAGAATCTTTTACTGTAAATACAGCCGTAAAAACTGTGCCGTTATTCAAAATCTTTTTGGATACCATTACTTCATGAAGCGTTCCCGGCTCTGTATCATTCAGATCTGAAAATAAACTACCCTTCTCTGCCTCGAACACTACGCTTCCTTCCTTGGCACCGCCCTTTTGCAATTCCAAAATATCGGCATCATAAGTAAATATGATATCCATTCCTGCTCCGGTCTCATTTCCGGACATGGATACCGTATAAGTTACCGTATCGCCGCGGTGCAGTTCCGTCTTATCCGCACTTACGGTAAAAGTTGCCTTTTCGGCAGCAAATGCTTTCTGCGTTGCCGGAATACTGCATACTCCCACCAGCAATACAAAAGAAAGAATAAGTGCCAATTGTTTCTTCCAGTCTCTTAGTTTCATTGATTTCCTCCTTTTCGCGCCGCACCCTGCGACATATGATCGTTCTACTCCCGCCTTTTGCTACCATATGGTGGCATTTTAGACAATAAAAACCCTATATGGTGGTTTTCCGGCAGAACACCTCCCATGCACCAGCTTTTCAGACAGTAATGCTACCATACGGTAGTTTTTCAGACAGTAACACTACCGCATGGTGGCTTTTCAGACAACAATGCTACCGCATGGTGGCTTTTCGTATATAAAATACCACTGTTTGGTATCATTGTCAATGGAGGATTTATAATGTATTTTCAAAGATTGACAGATTTGCGCCAGGACAATGACCTGACGCAGCAGGAGGTTGCAGACATCTTGTACTGCAAACGGGAGGTATATCGCCGCTATGAAAAAGGTATCCGCGAAATTCCGGTATCCTACGTTATTATACTTGCAAAATACTATCAGGTTTCTGTCGATTATCTTCTGGGGCTGACAGATAAAAAGTAAAAAACAGTCCGGTTCCCGAACTGTTTTCCTTCCGGATGCCGGGGCTATGGTCCCAGCATCTTCCGGTGCTTAAATATATCATCCCATTCCGACTCATCATTCCATTCATCTTCTTTACGAACAACAGCTTTTCCATCACTGAAAATACGCCACCCCCGACTCAAACAGCTTCATATCCTGCTCACCGTAAATATTGACCGCAACGCTTCTGCCGCGCCGCTCGGAATGCGCCATCTTGCCCAGCACGCGCCCGTCCGGGCTGGTAATGCCCTCGACGGCCATATAGGAACCGTTGATGTTCCACTCCTCGTCCATAGTCGGTACACCGGCCTCGTTGACGTACTGAGTTGCGACCTGCCCGTTTGCAAACAGGCGGTCCAGCCACTCCTTCGGCGCTGCAAAACGCCCCTCGCCGTGAGACGCCGGATTGCAGTAAACCTTCCCCAGCCCGGCCTGCGCCAGCCAAGGCGAACGGTTGCTCACCACCTTCGTGTAGACCATCTTGCTGATATGGCGGTTGATCGTATTGTAAGTCAGCGTCGGCGAATCCGCCTCCTGCATACGGATCTCCCCGTAAGGCACCAGCCCCAGCTTGATCAGCGCCTGAAAACCGTTGCAGATTCCAAGCGCCAGTCCGTCGCGCTCATTTAACAATTTCTGCACGGCCTCCGCCATCTTCGCGTTGCGGAACGCCGTTGCAAAAAACTTCGCGGAGCCCTCCGGCTCGTCGCCCGCGGAAAAACCGCCTGGGAACATGATGATCTGTGCCTGTTCGATGGCCTTTACAAACTCATCCACCGAATCCCGGATATCCGCCGCATTCAGATTCTTAAAGACTTTTACGATCGTATCCGCGCCCGCGCGCTCAAACGCCTTCGCGCTGTCGTATTCACAGTTCGTCCCCGGAAATACCGGAATAAATACGGTCGGTTTCGCCGTTTTATGCCGGCAGAGGAAAACCTCTTTTGCATCGTATAAACCGCTTTCCACCTCTCCGGTTTCCGAAGAAGCCTTCGTATGGAACACCCCTTCCAGCGTCCCGGTCCACGCCGCAGCCGCTTCCTCCATAGAAAGCACGGTGCCGCCGCAGGAAAAAGTCTGCGCATCGTTGACCGCTCCGACCTCCCGGACCGATCCCGAAAGCCCCCGTTCTTCCGCCAGCGCGAAAACCTCCGGCAGTTTTTCCTCCGGAACCTCGGCGATCAGATTACCAAATCCCGGCGCGAATAAAAGCTCGTCCGTAACCGTTTCATCCAGCGTAACGCCCAGCTTATTGCCGAATCCCATCTTGCAGACCGCCGCCGCAAGTCCTTTCCCGTCCAGCGCATAAGCGGAAATTACCATTCCCCGGCCGATCAGCTCATGCACCGTTTCATATAAATGCATCACCTGCCCATAATCCGGCAGATCGTATTCATCCGTCCGGACCAAAAACAGGACCAGACGGTTTTTCGCCGCTTTCAGCTCCGGCGTAATAATATCGCCCTCTTTTGCCACATCGACCGCAAACGATACCAGCGTCGGCGGCACATCGATCTCATTAAACGTGCCCGACATGGAATCCTTTCCGCCGATGGACGGCAGCCCGAAGCCGATCTGCGCCTGATAAGCGCCCAGAAGCGCCGCAAACGGCTGGCTCCAGCGTTTCGGATCCTCGCTCATCCTCCGGAAATACTCCTGGAATGTAAAGCGGACTTTCTTAAAATCCCCTCCAGCCGCCACGATGCGCGAAAGCGATTCCAGCACCGCATAAACCGCGCCGTGGAACGGGCTCCACGAAGACAGATACGGATCGAATCCGTACGCCATCATGGTCACGGTATCGCAGTTCCCGTTCTGCACCGGAAGTTTCGCAGCCATGCTCTGCGTCTCCGTCATCTGATAGCGCCCGCCATACGGCATAAACACGCTCCCCGCCCCGATGGAACCGTCAAACATCTCCACCAGCCCCTTCTGGGAGCAGACGTTAAGATCAGACAAAAGCGCCAGCCACGCCTCTTTCCGGCCTCCTTTTTCCAATGCATTCTTCACCGGGGCGGAAGCGATCTGCTTCAGGTAATTGTTCCGCTCATCCGGCATTTCCACCGCCACATCCGCTTCCTGATGCGCGCCGTTGGTATTTAAGAACGCGCGGGAAATATTCACGATCTCCCTGCCGCGCCATACCAGCACAAGCCTCGGCTCTTCGGTAACAACAGCGACTTCCGTCGCCTCCAGATTCTCTTCCCGTGCATACGCCATAAACTGGGAAACATCTTCCGGAGCAACCACAACCGCCATCCGTTCCTGCGACTCGGAAATCGCGATCTCCGTTCCGTCCAGCCCGGCGTATTTTTTCGGAACTTTATCCAGCTGCACGCGCAGGCCGTCCGCCAGCTCGCCGATCGCAACCGAAACGCCGCCCGCGCCGAAATCGTTGCACTTTTTAATGATGCGGCTGACCTCTTCCCGCCGGAACAAACGCTGCAGCTTCCGTTCGGTCGGCGGATTTCCCTTCTGCACTTCCGCGCCGCAGACCGCGGTCGATTCCGTATTATGCGCTTTCGAAGAACCGGTAGCCCCGCCGATCCCGTCGCGCCCGGTGCGGCCGCCTAACAGAATGATCTTATCGCCCGGATCCGACGTCAGCCTCTGCACGGCGCGCCTCGGAGCCGCGCCCATGACCGCGCCGATCTCCAGACGTTTCGCCACATAATCCGGATGGTAAATTTCCTTCACATATCCCGTTGCAAGCCCGATCTGGTTGCCGTAGGAACTGTAACCGTGCGCAGCCTCGCGCACCAGCTTTTTCTGAGGCAGCTTGCCCGGAAGCGTATCCTTCACGGAAGCGGTCGGATCCGCCGCTCCGGTCACGCGCATGGCCTGATACACATAAGTGCGCCCGGAAAGCGGATCGCGGATCGCCCCGCCCAGACAGGTCGCCGCCCCGCCGAACGGTTCGATCTCCGTCGGATGGTTATGCGTCTCGTTTTTAAAATTGACCAGCCACTCCTGCGTTTCTCCGTCCACCTCGACCGGCACCACGATCGAACAGGCGTTGATCTCGTCCGATTCCTCCTGATCCTGAAGCTTTCCTTCCTGTTTCAGGCGCTTCATCGCCAAAAGCGCAAGATCCATCAGGCAGACAAACTTATCGTCCCGCCCCTGGTAAAGCTCGTCGTGAGTCTTTTTATAATCCTCATAAGCCGCCTCGATCGGCGCACGGTAAAAGCCGTCGTCAAACTCCACATGCTTTAACTCCGTCGAAAACGTGGTATGGCGGCAGTGATCCGACCAGTACGTATCGAGCACCCGGATCTCCGTCATGGACGGATCGCGTTTTTCCTCATTCTTAAAATAATTCTGTATATGTAAGAAATCTCGGAACGTCATCGCGAGGTTCAGTGAATCGTAAAGCTCCTTCAGGTTCTCCTCCGGCAGAACCGAAAATCCGTCCAGGATCCGGACATCTTCCGGCTCGTCAAATTCCTGCACCAGCGTTTCGGGTTTCTCCAGCCCGGTCTCGCGGGAATCCACCGGATTGATACAGTGGTTTTTGACCGCTTCCAGCTCCGCATCGCTGATCGTTCCCTCAATGACATACGTCGTCGCGCTGCGGATCACCGGCTCCTCATCTTCATTCAAGAGCTTCACGCACTGTTCGGCGGAATCCGCCCGCTGGTCAAACTGCCCCGGCAGAAATTCCACGGAAAAAACAGCCGCTCCCTCTGCATCAAACGTTTCCTCATAAACATCATCGACCGGCGGCTCCGAAAATACCGTATATAACGCTTTCCGGTAAGTCTCCTCCGAAATATTCTCCACATCGTACCGGATCAGCACCCGGACTGCCGTTATGCCCGTAATCCCCAGATAATGCCTGATCTCATGCTTTAATTCCTTCGCCCTCACCGCAAAATCCGGTTTCTTCTCCACATACACGCGACGTACTCTGCTCATAGGTTTTTCCTCCGATTTTTGAATTTCTGATCTAAGTATAACATGACTTTTGCCATTCGCAAAATGATAAATTTTATTTTCGTTTCTCCCAGAACTCCCGCTCCAGCGTTTCCACCGTATCCAGCGTGCAGACGCTGCGCTTCTCCCACTCCCGCGGGTACAGGCGGTCGTAATCGCGCTGCAGGAAACGCTCATCCAGCAGAAGGATCACGCCGCAGTCGTCCGCCGTCCGGATCACGCGCCCGGCCGCCTGCAGGACCTTGTTCAGCCCCGGAAAACGGAACGCATAGTCAAACCCGTTTTCCCCTCTTCCGTCATAATAATTTTTCAGGATTTCCCGCTCGCTGCTGATCTGCGGAAGCCCGGTTCCCACGATCACCGCGCCGATCAGGCGGTCGTTCTTAAGATCGATCCCTTCCGAAAAAATCCCGCCCATCACGCAGAACGCCGCAAACGTCCGGTCATGCTCTTTTTCAAATTCCGCCAGAAAATCCTCCCTCTCCTGCTCCGTCATCCCGCTTTTCTGCACGATGGAACAGCTTTTTTCCTGCTCCGCGCCGCAGAAGATCTCATAAACCTCCTCCATCAGCTTATACGACGGGAAAAAAGCCATATAATTTCCCTTCCGGCAATGGATCGTTTTGGAAATATACGCCGCGATCTTCTCATACTCCTGCCGGTTCCGCCGCGTATATTTCGTGCTCACATCGCGTCCGAACGCCAAAAGCCTCTGCTCATGCCCGAACGCACTCTCCGCATAAACCGCATAATTATCCGTTTTCGTGCTGAGCAGCCGCTTGTAATACTGGATCGGCAGCAGCGTCGCGGAAAAAAAGACCGTCGCATTCGCCTTTTCAATGCATTTCTGCAGATTCCGCGAAGGATCGACGCAGAACAGCTTTAAACAGAACCGCCCGTCCTCCTGAAACTCCGTATAGATCACATAATTTTCATCCGTCAGCTCATAAATATTTAAAAAACCGCGCAGATTCAGATAAAACTCCAGAAACTCCTTCTTCCCGGCAAACTCGATATTTTTTTCCAGAAATTCATCGATTTCCGACGCCAGACGCATCAGGGAAAAATAAAATTTGCCGATCTCCTCATAAATCCGGTAATTTTCACATTCCCGCTTATAGGCAAGCATCGTCTTATTGCACTGGTCCAGCAGCCGCTCCAGCTTCCGGCTGTACGGCTTTATCAGCTTTTTTACCAGCAGAAAATCTTCCTTATAAAGCGCGGCGCTGTACATCTTCCGGCTCCGCTCGACCAGATTGTGCGCCTCGTCCACCAGAAAAATATAATCGCCCCGGATGCCCTCCTGAAAAAAGCGTTTCAGATACACATTCGGATCAAACACGTAATTATAATCGCAGATGATATCGTCCGACCAGCTTGCCGCATCCAGACTCATCTCAAACGGGCATACCCGGAATTTCTCCGCCTGCGCAAGGACTTCCTCCCGCGTGATCATATCGCAGTTTTGCAGCAGATCAAATACCGCATCGTTCACACGGTCGTAATGCCCCTTCGCGTACGGGCAGTTTACGGGATTGCACTCCATTTCCTCACAGAAACAGAGCTTCTCCTTCGCCGTGATCTGCAGGATCTTCGCCTGATACCCCTGCGCGCGCAAAAGCTGAAACGTCTCTTTCGCCACCGCCGCGGTAACGGTCTTCGCCGTCAGGTAAAAAATATTTTCCCCCAGCCCCTCACCGACTGCCTTGACCGCCGGAAAGATCGTAGAGATCGTTTTCCCGACGCCGGTCGGCGCCTGAAGAAACAGCGTCTTTTTCCGCGCGATCGTCCGGTACACATCTTTGGCCAGCTCGCGCTGCCCTCTGCGGTATGCAAACGGAAATTCCAGCGCCCGGATCGACGCCTGCCTCTTTTTGCGCCAGTCATACTGGAAATCTGCCCACTTCCGGTACTGCGCGATCAGCGCGAAAAACCACGTTTCCAGCTCCGGAAACAAAAAATCCTCCCGGAAATATTTCCGTTCCTCCGTATCCAGATTGCAGTAGGTCATCTGCACCCCGATCCGCGGCAGCTCATTCTGCTTCGCAAAAATATACGCATAGCACATCGCCTGCGCCTTGTGCACATAGACCGGCTCCTCGAAAAGTTCCAGTTTCCGACAGACGCCCTTGATCTCATCGATCACGCAGTATCCGCCCTCATCCGTAAAAATGCCGTCTGCGCGCCCTTCCACCTTCAGCAGATAGCGCCCCTCCAGCGTGACAGAAAGCGGCACCTCCGCCATGTAGCCGTCGCCCATCCCGCCCTGGATCTTGCGGTGGATGCGGCTCCCCTCCAGCATCGCGTCCGCATTCTGCGCCCTGCCCCGCCGGTTGTCGATGTCCCCCTCGCGGAAAATAAATTCCACGAGATTCCGTACCGAAATATGCAGTTCCTGCTTCGTCTGCTGCTTGCCCATGCTTCTTGTGCTTTCCGCGCCGTGCGCCCCCTTAAACATTCTCTCCAGAACATGATACACCTTTCCCTCTAAAAAAGATAGGTGCGAATTCATCGCCTGCCTTTCATTAAATGGGCATTCTGTGACAATAGACTGCACCAGTTCAACTCACGCCCATTCGCAAAGTCGCGCTGGCGCGCTCTCCGGCGCTTCTCGCCTACCTTTGCTCATTAAATGGGCGTTCCCTCAGCCAGTTTTTGATAAGTGCCGTTCATGCAAGCATGATGTCACTTATCAAAAACTGGCTGGTTGAACTGGTGCAGAAAAAAACCACCCCGAGTGCGGGATGGTTCCAGTTCTGGAAGCTTGTATTATGCAACCTGAAATTTATTCACTATATTTTCGAAATGTTCATTCCTGCCGCCGTAACGAACAATCAACTCTTTCTTTAGCCCAATTCCCAACATACCCAGAATTGATTTTGCATCGATAACAGCTCTCCTATAGAAAACATCAATTTCGAAATCGCACCGGTCTGCTGCATCCACAAATTCTTCCACGTCCTGCATTTTTGCAAACTGAATCACTCTTTCTTTTTCATACATAATGAATACCTGCTTTCCTTTTAAAACTTTATCGCGTTAAATTAGTTCCTTCAGTCAGATTATGACATCGATCTTAAAAAGTGTCAAAAAACCAAAAAACTAGGACCAATGTCCTAGTTTTGTAGATTTTGACAGTTTTACCGCCCGATGATAAGGAAAAACAGACAGATCAGACAGTATTTCCGGCAGCATCGTTTTTTCCGCTGTTAAAAATGCATAAATATTATTTTCGGGAATTTTCGCCGTAATTCAATTTTCACAAATTTTATTTTTTTTTAATTTTTTCTTCGGTATTAACATAAAAATACTCCGGAAACCTTTTACGACCATGTTTCCGGAGTATTCAAACAGGGGATGAGAGAATCGAACTCCCGCCAAAGGTTTTGGAGACCCCTATCATACCATTTGACCAATCCCCTAGAAATAAATTTGCAGACATCTTCCTGCTGATGCCTTCAAAAC